>SCNT01000019.1 GCA_005503165.1 Sphingomonadaceae bacterium 3R27E2-A | reverse complement strand
CACTTCGATCCTCTCCGCTTGCGGGGAGGGGGACGGCCGCGAAGCGGTGGTGGAGGGGGCTTTCGGTTCAACCGCCGCTAAAGGCGGAGAGCCCCCTCCGTCAGCCCTGCGGGCTGCCACCTCCCCGCAAGCGGGGAGGATTTGAATGCACACAGCTTCTTTGACGTCACCGCCACTTCCACCCGCCCTCGGTCCGCGCGCGGTAGATCGGCAGCGGCGCAAGACCCGTGGCGATCACGGCGAATGTCATCGGCAGCGGCCTTTCGGCGAGCAGCACCGCGATCCCCGTGATCAGCGCAATGTGCAGCGCCACCATCACCCACCCTTGCCATGCGATCGGCAGGCCGGTGCCGTAACCGCGGCGCTTGGGCCGGAACCAGGGACGATCATCGAGAAACAGATGCAGCATCTCAGCTCTCCTCCTTGGGCGGACGTCCGCGTTTCACGGGCACCGGCGCTTTGACGCTTACGCCGCGCCGCGCCAGCGCCTCGCGCAGCAGCACCTCGATCTCGGCATTGGCGCTGCGCAGTTCGGCCGCCGCGATCCGCTCGACCGCGGCGTAGAGCGCGGGGTCGAGGCGGAGCGCGAAGGCTTTTTTGGCAGACGTCGACATCACTTGTTCCCGGGCGTCGGCTCAGTAGAGCGAGCCGGTGTTGACGACGGGCTGGGTCTCGCGTTCGCCGCAGAGCACGACCATCAGGTTCGACACCATCGCGGCCTTGCGCTCGTCGTCGAGCTCGACGACATTCTTCTCGGACAGGTGCGTCAGCGCCATCTCGACCATCGTCACCGCGCCCTCGACCAGCTTCTTGCGCGCCGCGATCACCGCTTCGGCCTGCTGCCGGCGGAGCATCGCGCCGGCGATCTCCTGCGCATAGGCGAGGTGCGTCAGGCCGCATTCGTCGACGGTGATCCCCGCGACTTCGAGCCGCTCGATCAGGGCCTTGCGCAGTTCCACCCCGACTTCGTCGTGATTGCCGCGCAGTGTGATTTCCTGATGCTCGATATCGTCATAGGGATAGCGCGAGCCGATCGCGCGCACCGCGGCCTCGATCTGCGCCATGACGAATTCCTTGTAATCGTCGACATCGAACAGCGCCTGCGCGGTGTCGGTGACGCGCCAGACGACCTGCGCTGCCATCTCGATCGGGTTGCCGCGCAGGTCGTTGACCTTGATCTTTTCCGAGATGACGTTGTTCGCGCGCACCGCGATCTTCTTGCGCGTCAGCCACGGCAGCACCCAGCGCAGCCCCTCCTCGCGATCGGTGCCCTTGTAGGCGCCGAACAGCTGAATCGCCGCGGCCTCATTGGGGTTGATCAGATAGAAGCCGCAGAGAATCAGCGTGCCGACGATTGCCGAGACGACCACGACCGCCCATTTCCACGCGACCATGACTTCGGCATTACCGTTGGTGATCCCCGCCCAGAGCGCGAGGCCCAGAAGCAGCAACCATATGAAGAGCATCAGATAACCGCTCTGCGTGCTCGCGCGCCCCTCGCGGCTGCGGTTTAGTGCCGGCGTTCCCGTATCGACCATGTTTCCCTCCGAATCACTCGATATAATGATGATATCATATTTATATCGTTTGGGCGCGCGGTCAAACGGATTCGCAACGGGGGAAGCGGGGGACGGCGTCGGGATGGGAAGCGGACGTTCGTCCTGTTCCGTTCCCCGGCGAATGCCGGGGTCCAGGTGGCGAGCGCGGCCCTCTTCCTCATGGGCCACGGCTTTCGCCGGGGAGCAAAAAAGGTTGATTTCCCAACCTGCGTCACTCCGGGCTTGACCCGGGGTCCCGCTCTCAACGCCGCAAAGCGGGATCCCGGATCAAGTCCGGGGTGACGATTGCAGAATGACCGCTTCCGCTCGTTCCGGACGCCTGCTCAAGTCAACGCCTTGTACAGACCGAAGGCACTCGTCGCGATCAGCACGACGCCGACCATCACCAGCATCACCTTGGGCGAGAAGCGCTTCGCCATCATCGCGCCCAGCGGCGCCGCGGCGACGCCGCCGATGATGAGGCCCAGCGTCGGCCCCAATATCTCTTCGAAGCCGAGGTTCGCAATGAACGCGATCGACACCGACACAGCGAGGAAGAATTCGACGCTGTTCACCGTGCCGACGACCTTGCGCGGCTCGCCGCCCTGAACGAGCAGGTTCGAGGTCACGACCGGCCCCCAGCCGCCGCCGCCCGCGGCGTCGAGGAAGCCGCCGACGACCGCGAGCGGCGCGACCACCTTGGGCTTTTCGAACTTGGGCGGATAAAGCAGGCCGCGGATCAGCAGCCACACGCCGATCAGCACCAGATAGCCGAGCACGAAGGGCTTCACGACCTCGGCGTGCAGCGACGTCAGCACATAGGCGCCGAGCACACCGCCGACCACGCCGGGGATCAGCAGCCGCCAGAACAGGGGCCAGTCGATGTTGCGGTGAAAGAGGTGGCTCAGCCCCGAGGCGCCGGTGGTGAACATCTCGACCACATGGATTCGCGCCGACGCGGTGGCGGGCGGCACGCCCAGAACCGCGACGAGCAGGGTGTTGCAGATCACCCCGAAGGCCATGCCGAGCGCACCGTCGACCAGCTGCGCGGCGAAACCGATCAGGATGAAGGGCAGGAGCGCTGCGAAGTCGATGGACGCCGGATCGATCATGAATGTATCCCAACCCCTTTAGTTGACAACTCGCTGCCGCGTTTCGCGACGAATCGCGAGTCCAATTTTTCTGCGCACGATGAAGGGATTTGTTTGCACGCCCAAGTGAGGGGCGCGAACGTGGTCAGCTGGTCACGTCGTCGGGCAGATAGTCGCGCACATAATCGATGAAGGCGCGCAATTTGGGCATCACCTGCTTGCGGCTGGGATAATAGAGGAACAGCCCCGAGGTCGAGCAGGCATAGTCGCCGAGCACCAGTTCGAGTTGGCCCGCCGCCACCTGCGCCTTGACCACCGGCTCGGCGGTCATTCCCATCGCGACGCCCGCGTGCACCGCGACCATCATCGCGGTGAAGTCGTTGACGATCACCGGGCCGGTGACGCCGACCTCGAACTCGCGATTTCCCTTTTCAAAGCTCCAGGGCATCAGCGCGCCGCTGCCCATTCGCATGCGCACGCAGCGATGGTGGCGCAGCTCTTCGGGCTCGGCGGGTCGGCCGTGCTTGTCGAGATAGGCGGGGGCGGCGACCGCTACGAAGCGGAAGGGTCCGGTCAGCCGTACTGCGATCACGTCGGCGTCGAGCGATTCGCCCATGCGCACGCCCGCGTCGAAACCGTTGGCGCTGAGGTCGGTCAGTGCGTCCTCGGCATAGATTTCCAGCTCGATCTCGGGATAGGTCTCGCAAAAGCCCGCGATGATCGGTTCGAACAGGGGCTGCACTGCGCCGCGCATCAGGTTGATCCGCAGCCTTCCTGCGGGCCGGTTGCCCAGGTTGCGCGCCGCCTCATAGGCGTCGCCGAGCCCGGCATAGGCGGGCGCCGCGCGCTCGTAGAACATCTCGCCCGCCTGCGTCAGCCCGACGCTCCGCGTCGTGCGCATGAACAAGGGCGCGCCGACGCGCGCCTCCAGGCTCTTGATCGTCTGGCTGATCGCTGAGGGCGAGACGCCGAGGTCGGCCGCAGCCGCGGAAAAGCTCCGCCGCTCCGCGACACGCAGAAAGGCCTCAATCCCGTCGAGGACCCCATGGGGGATTGTTAAATCCTGCTTCAAGGCACTTGCAGATTATAGAGGATTATCTATTTGCGCAATCGCGCCTAAAAAGGTTGCACAACGAAACGAAAGGAACCTCTCCCATGGCCAATCAGCTCTCCAACTTCCGCCGCTTCCCCTCGGCTTTTGCCATCGTCGCCGCTTCGGCGCTGGCCTTCACCGGCCTCGTCGCGACGACCTCGCCGGCCTATGCGCAGTCGGGCGGCGATTATCGCTGCGCCAGCCTCGCCGACCAGGCTTCGACTGCCGCCAGCGGCGCCGAAGCCGGCAAGCAGGCCAACGCGAAGCGCTTCGTCTCGACCGGCAAGAAGCTCTGCGAAGCCGGCAACGAACGCGCCGCCGCCAAGCAGTTCCGCGCTGCGCTCAAGCTCGCCGGCGTGAGCGAAGTACAGGGCGACGCGCAGGTCGCGGCCGCCAACTAAGAACAAGCCAGACGACACCAATCTCCGATCCGTCCTCTCCCTCTCCCAGGCGGATCCACTGACTGGGGCGGTACCTGATACGGGGCCGCCCCGTTTTGTTTGTGTCGCTTCCCGATCGCGATCTTTCGGAAAACCTCCTCCCCCTGCGGGAGGGGGCGGGGTGGGCTGCGGCCGGCGCGTCTTTCCTTTCGTTCCGCGCCGTCCGCGCCCACCCCAAATGTCAAGGTTCGGGCGAGAGCGGCCCTTCTTAATCCTCCCTGCGGCGAAGCCGCGGGGAGGGGGACCGCCGAAGGCGGTGGAGGGGTCGAGGCCTGAAGCATCGGCTCGAGGCCGCCGCCCCTCCACCATGCTTCGCATGGTCCCCCTCCCCATCGCTTCGCGACAGGGAGGATTAGGAGGGTCCGCTCCCCACCCAAACCCGTCCCTCCACCGACCGCTCCCCTGCCAACGGGGATTGCACCGCCGCGCCGCCCCGCTATGCCGCGGTCTTCATTTAGGAGATCGCGATGACCTTGCCCCGCACCCTGACCTTCCTTGCGGCATTGACCCTCGCCGCCCCCGCCGCGGCGCAGGGCGAGCCGCCGGCGCAGCAGGTGACCACCGCCTGGCTCAACCGCCAGTCGGCCGCGCTCGCCGAGCGCCATGCGGGGAGCGGCTGGAACGTCATGGCCAGCGGGCTGCGCTGGCGCCGCATCGCGGGCACCGGCGCGGGCCCGCGCCCGGGCGCCGACGATGCGGTCACCGTCCATTATGTCGGCACCTTCGTCGACGGGTCGGAGTTCGACAGCTCGGTCGCGCGCGGCCAGCCCGCGACCTTTCCGTTGAATCGCGTGATCCAGGGCTGGACCGAGGGCGTCCAGTATATGGCGATCGGCGACAAGGTCGAATTCGCCATCCCCCATGATCTCGGCTACGGCATCGGCGGCCGCGGCCCCATCCCCGGCGGCGCGACCCTGCTCTTCACCGTCGAATTGCTCTCGATCGGGGGGAAGTGACGATGGATTTCTCGCGCCTCGCAGCGTCGAGCAAGATCGGCGACGGCTGGGTCCATCCCGCGACGCCGCCGCTCCGCACCGGCCATCTCGCGGTCGACAGCGACCCCGACCACCGCCTCTATTGGGAGGAATATGGCAATCCCGCGGGCGAGCCGGTGATGGTCCTGCACGGCGGGCCGGGCGGCGCCTGTTCGCCCGAAATGGCGCGCTTCTTCGACCCCGCGCGCTACCGCGTGATCCTGTTCGACCAGCGCGGCTGCGGCAAGAGCGAGCCGACGGTCGCCTCGGCGGGCCCCGCGGTCGCGCTCGCCAAGAACACCACTGCCGACCTGATCGGCGACATAGAGAAATTGCGCGACGCGCTCGGCATAACGGGCAAGATGCATGTCTTCGGAGGCAGCTGGGGCAGCACGCTCGCCATGGCCTATGCGATCGAGCATCCCGGCCATTGCGCCAGCCTGATCCTGCGCGGCATCTTTCTGGGCGCCGCCGAAGACCTCGACTATCTCTACCAGGGCAACGCCGCGACCTGGCACGAGGCGCCCTATGCGCTCACCGCGCCCGGTGCGTACATCAGCTATCCCCAGGAATGGGGCGAGCTGCTGGCGGTGCTCACGGTCGAGGAACGCCGCGACGTCATGGCGGCGTACAAGCGCATTTTCGACATGGTCCCGGCGAGCGACGCCGAGCGCGACAAGCAGCTCCACGCCGCGGTGACCTGGTCGCTCTGGGAAGGCGTGATCTCGAACATGATCCCCGAATCGGCGGCAACGGGCAAGTTCGGCGACGCCGATTTCGCGCTCTGCTTCGCGCAGATCGAGGCGCATTATTTCGCGAACAACCTCTTCATCGAACCCGGCCATCTGCTCGGCAGCGCCGATGTGCTCGCGAAAATCCCCGTGCATATCGTCCACGGCCGCTTCGACCAGGTGTGCCCGCTGACGCAGGCCTCGCGGCTGGTCGATGCGCTGCGCGGGGCGGGGGCCGAGCCCGCCACTTATGTCGTGACCAACGCCGGGCACAGCGCGATGGAGCGCGAAAATGCGCTGGCGTTGACCGCGATCATGGACGGGCTGCCAAAGCTTACGGGCTGATGGGCGTCCGCTATCAGCGCATCGGCATCGCCGGCTCGGGCCGCGTCGCGCGCGCCATGGCGCTGGCGCTCGCGCCGCGTTCGGCCGCGCCGGTGCTGATCTGGGGACGCTCGCCCGGCCGCGTGCACGAGGCCGCTGCTACGGTTGGCGGTACGGTCGCGGAGAACTGCGCCGACCTCACCGCCAGCTGCGACCTGATCGTCATCGCGGTTGCCGATGCGGCGCTCGCCGAGGTCGCGGTCGGGCTCGCCGAAGCGCTCGCGGGGACCGAGCCCTTCGTCTGCCACGTCAGCGGCGGCAGCGGCGCCGCGATCCTCGCGCCGCTCGCTGGCCGCGGCGCGCTCACCGCGGCGGTGCATCCCGCAATGACCTTCACCGGCGATCCAGCGCAGGAAGCGGGACGCATGGCTGGCGCACGCTTTGCGATCACTGCGACCGACGGCGAAGCGCTGGCCGAGGCCCGCACGCTCGTCGCCCTGCTCGGCGGGGTCGCGGTCGAGATCGCCGAGGAACGGCGCGCGCTTTATCACGCCGCGCTGTCGCACGCCGCGAATCATCTGGTGACGCTGATGAGCGGCGCATCGCGCGCGCTCCGCGCCGCGGGTGCGGGCGAGCCCGAAGCACTGCTCGCCCCGCTCGTCCGGGCGGCGCTCGAGAACAGCCTCGCGCACGGCTTGGACGCGCTGTCGGGTCCCCTTCTGCGCGGCGACGACGCCACGATCCGCACCCATCTCGCTGCAATCGCGCGCGACTGCCCCGGCCTGCTGCCCGCCTATCGCGCGATGGCGCTGGCGACGCTCGATGAACTGGCGCGTGCCGGCAAAGCCCCGCCGCCCGACTTGCGGGCGATCCTTGCAGGCTAGGCCTCAGCGCCGCCGGTAGCGGAAATACCAGACCTCGTGCTCCAGCGCGCGCGCCTTGGCTTCGTAACGCGTCCCGGGCCAGCCCGCGGGACGGGTCAGGAAATCCTTCGCCTCCCTGGCCAGCCATTCGAACTGGTGGCGGTGGCGCCGCATCACCATCAGCGCATGTTCGAGATAGACCGGATGGTCGGTGCCGAAACGGAATTCGCCGCCGGGCTTCAGCTTCGCCGCGATCAGGTCGAGCGGGCCGTCGTTCATCATCCGCCGCTTGGCATGGCGCGCCTTGGGCCAGGGATCGGGGTGCAGCAGATAGGCGAAGCTCAGCGCGCCGTCGGGGATGCGGCGCAGCACCTCGAGCGCGTCGCCGTGGTGGATGCGGACATTGCCGAGCGGCAAATTCTTGCCATGGTCCCCCGCAACATGGACCAGCGCCTGCGCCACGCCGTTGATGAAGGGCTCGGCGCCGATGAAGCCATGGTCGGGCAGCATGTCGGCGCGCGCCGCCATATGCTCGCCGCCGCCGAAGCCGATCTCGAAATGCAGCGGGCGTTCCTCGCCAAACAGCCGCGCCGCCGTGACGTTGCCCTCCACCGGCACCGCGATCTGCGGCAGCAGCGTATCGACCAAGTCCTGCTGCCCCGCGCGCAGCGGCTTGCCTTTGGAGCGGCCATAGAGGCGGTTGATCGTGGTCGGATCGCCGGGCTTGTAAGCAGTCATGCCGCGCGCGTTAGAGTGATTTCGAGTGAAATGGAACATTTCACGACTCGGAAATCACGGGAGAACGGGAATCTGGAGTGCGGGTTTCGATTTCGTCAGAACCGGCACGCCACGCGGAATGCGCCGGTGCGAAAGCCCGTTACATCGCGTCGCTGTTCAATTCGATGCTGCGCTTGTCGCCCCAGGTCGGCACGCGCGATATCTTGCGCCCGGCGCGGATGACCTCCATCGCGCGCTCGGGCGTCGGCAGCCCGTCCTGCGCCAGATAATTCACCGTCGCATCGGCCTGCACCAGGCTCACCGAAAAACGCGGCGCCGTGTCGGTCTTGCCGTCGGCAAGCTCGGCGATCGCGAGTTCGGGGCCCACCATCACCGCATTGCCATTGTCGCCGACCGCGAGCAGGTAGCGCGCGGCGTCGCCGTCGGGGCGATAGACCGCCTGCACCGGTGCGACGACCGCCTCGCGGCACCAGCCGGTGGGGCGCGTCTCCTCGGCGGTCTTCGGATCGGCGATCGCTAGGGACAGGAAGCTGGACATCAGTGCCGCCGCGCCGTCCTTTGGCGCGTCCTTGGCATCGGCGTCGAACGCGAGCTTGTCGGCGCAATCGGCGACGGGCACCGCGGCTGGAGCGGCGGCGATCGCCTTGGGCCAATCGATACTCGCCAGCACCTGGTCCATCCACTGCGCCAGCTCCACGGGCGAGCGGCTCTGCGACGAGGCGCGGACCTTCACGTAGAATTGGCCGACGGGCAGCAGCATCACGCCCGTGCTGCGATAGGCCGACGGCGACCCCGGCGCATAGGTCGCGGCCAGCCCCGATGCCGCCGCCTGTCCCGGCGGGGTGAAGCTGCGCACCGCGCCGACCAGCGCTGGCTCGTGGAAGATGTCGCGGCTTTCGACCGCGCTTTGCGCCTGCGCGAACCACAGCGCCACATTGCCGTTGGTGTTGCGATAGATGTAGAAGGACAGCGCCTCCGACGACGTGTCCGTGTCGAACTGCAGCCCGACGTCGAGTTCCTCGGGCGCGAAGGCGGTGGCGCGGCTGCGGACGTTGCCGCCCAGCGTCGCGGGCACTGCAATGCCGCTATGCTTGTGCTTCCACGCCTTGCCCTCCTTGACCTTCAGCGGTTGCTGCGCCGACGCGCCGGGTGCGGCGGCGAGGGCGGTCAGTGCGATCGCGAGCAGGGCAGGCTTGAGCATCTTCATGGGGTCGTTCTTGTTGCGGAGGGAAGGGGGGAGGTCGGCGGCCAGGTCGGGATAGCGGTCACCATGCGCTTCGCCTCGGCAAGGTCGAGCACACGCTGCGGCGAGGGCAGTCGGTTCTGCGCCGGCATAATCGTGGCCTGGTGCGCAGTCAGGAAATTGACCGAATGATAGCGCGCGCGGCCGCTGCCCTGCGGCTGGACGAGGAAGGCCTTGCCGTTGTCGCCGCTCGCCAGCAGGTAGCGGTCGCGCGCGCCGTCGGGGCGATAGACCGCAAAATTGCCGCGCACCACGCGTTCGAGACACCATAGCTCCGCCTCGACCCGCGCGGCGGGACCCTTCACTCCCGCGGTCAGCGCGGCGTCGGCCAGCGTCGAATCACCGGCTTCGGCCGCCTTCGCGAGCTTCGGTTTGCAATCGGCGACCGGCACCGCCGCGGGGGCGTTGCCGGGCGGCATCGTTAGCTCGGCGATCACGCCCTCCATCCAGTCGGCCATGTCGGGCGGGGTCAGCGTCGCGCTGTTCGCGCGCAATTTGACATACCAGTCGCCGACCTCGAACAGTGCGACCCCGGTGCTCTTGACGCCCTCGACCGCGGTCGGCGCATAGACCGCCTTCAATCCGCTTGCCGCGCCTTGGCCCGGCGGTGTGAAGGCACGCGGCGGCACCGCGAGCACCGGGTTCTTGAGGTCGGCGCGCCGCATGATCGCGCGCTGCGCCTGCGCGAACCACAGGGGCACCGCGCCATTGGTGTCGCGAAAGATCGACAGCGTCAGCGACTGGCGCCCGTCTTCCGACGCGAAATTCTGGCTGATCTCGAGCTCGGGTGCGGCAAAGCTGGTGGCGCGCACGCGCGGCAGTTCGTCGAGCGCCGCGGGGATGGTGATCCCGCTATGCGCGTGCGTCCAGGGCCTGCCCGCCTTGACGGGCAATTTGTCCTGCGCGGCGGCGGGCATCATCGTGACGACCAGCGGCGCCACGATAAAAACCATCCAATGCCAGCGGCTTGCCATCGCGCATCCTTCCCGATCCACAGCTAGCTGTCAGATCGGCGCGGCGATGACAAGCGCCCGCGAAGGCTCAGCCGGCGAGCGCCGCCTTCAGCTTGTCGACCAGGTCGGTGCGCTCCCACGGGAAGGCGTCGCCGGCCGCGGTGCGGCCGAAATGGCCATAGGCCGCGGTCTGCTTGTAGATCGGCTTGTTGAGGCCGAGGTGGGTGCGGATGCCCTTCGGCGTCAGGCGCACAAGCTGCGGGATGATTGCCTCGATGCGGCTCTCCTCGACGGTGCCGGTACCGTGCAGGTCGACATAGATCGACAGCGGCTCGGCGACGCCGATCGCGTAGCTCAGCTGGATCGTGCAGCGGCGCGCGAGGCCCGCGGCGACGATATTCTTGGCGAGATAGCGGGTGATGTACGCCGCCGAACGGTCGACCTTGGTCGGGTCCTTACCGCTGAACGCGCCGCCGCCGTGTGGGCTGGCGCCGCCGTATGTGTCGACGATGATCTTGCGGCCGGTGACACCCGCGTCGCCGTCGGGGCCGCCGATCTCGAAGCGGCCGGTCGGGTTGATGTGATAGACGGTGTTCGCGGTCAGCAGTTCGGCGGGCAGCACGTCGGCGATCACGCCGAGGACGTATTTGCGCAGCTCCTGATATTTCGCCTCGTCGCCTTCGCCATTGTGCCAGTAATAGCCCGGCGCATGCTGGGTCGACACGACGATCGCGGTCGCCTCGACCGGGCGCTCGTTGGCGTAGCGCAAAGTGACCTGGCTCTTGGTGTCGGGCTCGAGGAAGGGCGCGATTCCCGCCTTGCGGTCGGCGGCCATGCGCTCGAGGATCTTGTGGCTGTAATCGAGCGTCGCGGGCATCAGGTCGGGCGTCTCGTCCGACGCATAGCCGAACATGATACCCTGGTCGCCTGCACCCTCGTCCTTGTCGCCGCTCTCGTCGACGCCCTGCGCGATATGCGCCGACTGCGCGTGGAGGTTGTTCTCGAAGCGGAAGGTCTTCCAGTGGAAACCGTCCTGCTCGTAGCCGATTTCCTTGACCGTGTCGCGGACCGTGGCCTCGATTTCATCGAGCGCGCCCGGCGCCCATTCGCCATCCTCGAACACGCCCTTGCAGCGGATCTCGCCCGCGAGGACGACGAGCTGGGTCGTGGTCAGCGTCTCGCACGCGACGCGCGCCTCAGGGTCCTTCGACAGGAACAGGTCGACGACCGAATCGCTGATCTGGTCCGCGACCTTGTCGGGATGGCCTTCGGACACGCTTTCGGAGGTGAAGAGGAAGCTGTTGCGCATGGGAGCCTTCTTGGAACGAATATAAAGGAAGCTTTATGTCGGGGCCGCTGTTAGCGCCCGCGCCGTCGAAAGGCAATGGCGGTCGCGAGCAGAAGCAGCGCAAAACCGACGGGCAGCGCGTTGCCATGGCGCGCGAAGAGCGTCGGCGCGCGAGCGGGGGGCACCACCGTGTCGATCCGCCCCGGCTGGTGCATCGGCACCGAATCGAGGATGCGACCGTCGGCGTCGATCACCGCGCTGATGCCGGTGGGGGTCGAGCGGATCACCGGCAGCCCCTCCTCGATCGCGCGCAGCCGCGCCTGCGCCAGATGCTGCGGCGGCCCCCATGACCCGAACCACGCATCGTTCGACGGGTTGAAGATGAAATCGGGGCGGTGGCCGCGATCGACGACCTGCCCCGAAAAGATGATCTCGTAACAAACCTGCAGCCCCGCGTTGCCGAAGCGGCCGAGGCCGAGTGTCTTCGGCCCCGGCCCCGGCCAGAAATCGATGTCGCCGGGCGCGAGCCGCGACAGGCCGATCGCCGACAGCAAGGGCCGCATCGGCAGATATTCGCCATAGGGGACGAGGTGCGCCTTGTCGTAGCGCGGACCCAGCGTGCCGTCGGCGTGCACCGTCAGCACCGCATTGCGCGCGCCGATCGCGTCGCCGGTCTTGTCGAACTCGAGCTTCAGCCCGCCGAGCAGCATCAGGTCGCCCGGGTTCATCAGCGCGACCAGCCGCGCGCGCGCTGCGGCGGGCGAGCGGTCGTAATAGACGAAGGGATAGCCGGTTTCGAGATAGTCGGGGATCGCCGCCTCGGGCCACAAGATGAGGCGCGGGGTATCGCTCTTCGCTTCGGTCAGCCGCGCGAGCTTAGCGAAATTGGCGTCGGCCTTGGCGCCGACCCATTTGTCCTCCTGCCCGACATTGGGCTGGACGACGGTGATGGGCGGACCGGCGGGGCCACTGGGCTCGCCGTTGGCGAAATAGGCGAGGCCCGCGACCGTCGTGCCATAGGCGATCCCGACCAGAATGTTCCGAAGCGGCGGGAACAGGCCGCCGCTAAGCGGGGCGCCGCGCATGTCTTCGTCGAGCTTCGCCTGTTTTTTGGTTTCGCGCTCTTCGGGCGTCGTGAACAGCAGGTCCTTGATCAGCGGGACGAACAATCCTGCCGCGAGCAGGATCAACGCGCTGGACCCATAGCTTCCCACCAGCGTCAGCACGTCGACGAAGGGAATGACGCTCTGGGCCGCGCGGGGCCAGGCGGCGATCAGTGGATTCCAGGCAAAGCCGGTGAAGACCCAGCTGCGCAGCCATTCGGTCAGCGTCCAGAGCGCGGCGAAGGCGAGGATGAAGGAGAGCGTCGCCCCCGCGAAGGCGGGGGTCGCAGTCGGGCTTGAACCGGCGCCATCGGAAGAACCGCCAGCGGCCGTGTCGGGAGTCCCGTGCCTCCCGGCGCCCTTCGCGGAGGCGACGAATTTGGTCGTGACCCACGCCCCCCACGCCGCCAGCGCGGGATAGACGGCGAGATACAGCGCCAGCAGCACGACCGCGATCCACCCCAGCCATGCCGGCATCGCCGCCTGATAGGTGAAGGCGGTCGCGATCCAGTTCAGCCCGATCGTGAAATGCCCGACCCCGAAGGCCCAGCCGATACCGAGCGCGCGCCAGCCCTTCGGAGCGCGCGCCACCAGCGCCATCCACCCCGCAAGCGCGGCGAGCGTTAGCGGCCAAAGGTGCATCGGCGCGAAGCCCGTCGCCGACACGGCGCCGAGCAGCAGAGCGAGGAGCTTGGGCCAGCGGTCGGCGAAAGCGGCGATGCGGGGGGAAAGCGCGGTCACGCGCGCTGCTTTAGCCGCGCCTTTGTGCCGCGACAATGACACTTGCCAAGCTCCCGCCATTTCGCCAGCATTCGGGCGGGGTCGCGCCTTCACGGGAGGCGCATATGTGGTGGGCGATGCTCGCGCTGCTGTCGGGCAGCCATGTCGATCTGGTCAATAATCCGGCGGACCTGCGCGTCTGCGCCGCCGCCGCCGAACTGTCGGCGCAGCAGGCCGAGCGCAACGGCGCCGACGCCTTCGACGTCGAGCTGAACCGCATGGTGGCTAAAATCTATGTCGACCGGCTGCGCGAACTCGGCGCGGGCGATGCCGCGGCGCTGGCGGCGGTGCAAAAGGGGCTGGGCGATTCCCCCGCCGAAATGGCGCTCTACGACAAATGCCAGGCGATCGTGATGGCGATGCCCGCCGACGGATCGCTGCTTGACGGCGCGCAGGCCGTCGATGCGATGGCCAGCGCCGCCGGCGACGCAGCGGTCGATGCCGCCGAACCCGACGCAGCGGTGCACGACGGCGATGCCCTGCTCGCATCGCTATCCGAACCCCGCCGCGGCGAGATACGCTGCGCGACGATCGCCAGCGCGCTGATGTACGATGTCGGGCGTGGGGTCTCGGACAAGAGCCATGGCCTCACCGCCGCCGGCGCCGAAACGCTCGCCGGGCGGCTGGCCGAGGTAATCATGGCCGAAACGGGAATGAGCGAGGCCGAGGTCCGCGCGGCCTACAAGGCCGATTTCGAGGAATTCACCTTCGGCATGCTCGGCGAGGGGCAGGACGAAAAGGCCGCGCTGGCGGCGGTCGAGGCGGGGGTAGCGCAATGCCGGCCGCTCTACGACAGCATCGACCTGTCGGCGGGCGGCGACGGCGTGGTGGCCGCGCTTACCCCGGCCGCGATGCTGGCCGGGGCGGCGGCGCCCGATGCCGCGCAATGCCATGCGATCATGGCGCGCTTCCTGCCGGGCATGCCGAAGGGGAGCAAGGAAGCCAAAGCGTTCGGTGAGATCGTCGCGCGGCTCGAACGGCGCCACTATGCCGAGCACGGCCAGACGGTCGAAGCGGCGGCCAGTCTTGCCGGCGCGGCCGCGGATTTCGACGATGCCGCGTTCGAGGCGCTTCCGGAGGCGGAGGCCGAGGCGCAGATGGGCTATTGCATGGACCTGGCGGGCCGATAGGCGCGCCGCCTACAGCATATATTTCATCTTGATGGACTGGCTGGTGTCGCCGCTCACGATGAAGCTCGCCGATTTGAAGCTCGGCGCGCCGACGGTGATCGTCGGGTTGCGCGAAAAACCGAAGCCTTCCTTGGGCAGGAAAATCGCGAGGTCCATCTTGTTGTTGCTGTTCTCGTCGTGGACGACCGCGATCGCATAGGTGCCCGCGGCGGGCGCCGCGACCTTGAAATGCGCCGCATCGGCCGCTTTCACCGCCATCCGCACCGACGCCTTGTCCTTGCTGCAATCGGGAAAGGCCTTGGGGTTGGTCGTCAGGCAGACGAGCAGCTGGCCCTTGGTGTTGCGGAGCCCCGTAATGCTGACGTCGACCTCAGGGGGCGGCGCGCTCGCCGCGGTCAGCAGCATCGAAGCGGCCAAGCCCCAGATCGGTACCGCACGCTTTGTCCCAGAAACGGAAATAAAGCCCATAATTCCCCCGATAGGCGGCGTGATGCTGCTGATGGTGCGTCGCGGTTATCAGCCAGCGCCCCGCACGTCCATGCACCAGCGCGCGCGGGAACATCTCCCAGCCCATATGATTGCCCACTCCCATGACCGTCATGATGGTAAGGACTAGGCCGAGCACTGCGACATGGATCGGTATCAGGAACACCAACCCCGGGATCACCACCGCCCCCGTCACCGCCTCGACCGGGTGAAAGCTCATCGCCGCCCAGGCGGTCGGCGGGCGGCTGTCGTGATGCACCGCATGCGCGATGCGGAACCACTTCGGCCGGTGCATCCAGCGGTGCGTCCAGTAGAACCATGTGTCGTGGATCAGCAGATATGCGAGCAGGCTGACCGGCAGGTACCAGAGCGGGAAATTACCCGCGTCGGTATAGATTCGCGTCCAGCCATGTTCCTGCCACCCCCAGGCGACGATGCCCGCGGGGATGCCGTAGATCGCCGCACTGGAGAGACTCCAGCCGATCTCGCGTTTCATCTGGCCTTCCAGCCCGCGATAGAGGCCGGGGTGCATGATCCGCGTCGCGAGCGCGAAGCCGCCGCTGCTGACCAGATAGCGCACGCCGACGATCGCGGTCATCGCGAGCGCCGACAGCAGGATGGCGAGGGCGGTCGTCATGCCGGCGGGCTCGCCATGCCGTCGCCGAGGCTGCGCTGCATATAGACGGTATCGAGCCAGCGCCCCTGCTTCCACCCCATGCCCGCGAGCCGCCCCGCATGGGCGAAACCGCACGCGGCGTGGAGCGCGACCGAGGCGGGCTCGGCGCCGCCGATCACCGCGACCATGGTACGGAAGCCGCTTTGCTCCGCCGCGCCCAACAGCGCTTTGAGCAGCGCGCGCCCGACCCCGCGTCCCTGCGCGGCGGGCGCGACATAGATACTATCCTCGCACGCCCAGGCATAGGCGGCGCGCGGGCGGAACTGGCTGGCATAGGCATAGCCGAGCAGCGCGCCCTCGGCGTCGCAAGCGGCAAGGAAGGGCCAGCCCTTCGCAATATGGTCGGCGATCATCGCCTCGGTTGCGGCGATGCTGCGCGGCTCGGTGTCGTAGCTCGCGGTGCCGTGCGCGACATGATGCGCATAGATGGCGGCGATTGCGGCCGCGTCGTCGGTCGTGGCGGGGTGGATGGGCGGGTCGGCCATGGATTCGGGATAGCGGCTGCACGCCATGGCGCAATCGCTTTGCGCCGCCCGCCAAGCGCGGCTAGGGCAGGGGTATGACCAGCGCTTCCCCCTTCTGCGATATAGCCATCGTCGGCGGCGGACTCGCGGGCGGGCTCGCAGCGCTGGCGCTCGCGGCGAAGCGGCCGGACCTCGACGTGCGACTGATCGAGCCCGGGGCGATCGGCGGCAACCATATCTGGTCCTTCTTCGACGGCGACATCGCCGAAAAGAACCGCTGGCTCGTCGCGCCGCTCGTCCGCCATTATTGGCACGGCTACGACGTGCGCTTCCCGCATCATGCCCGCACGCTGCGCATGGGGTACAAGAGCATCACCGGCGAGGCGCTGGCCGAGGCGGTCGCCGCGGCGCTGCCCGCGGATCGCATCGTCGCCGATCGCGCCAAGCATGTCGCCGCCGACCATATCCTGTTCGGCCGCGGCGGGCGGCTCGACGCGAAGCATGTCATCGACGCGCGCGGCGCCGGTAACCTCTCGGCGCTCACCTGCGGCTGGCAGAAATTCGTCGGGCAGGCGCTCACCGTCAAAGGCGGCCACGGGCTCGCGCATCCGGTGGTGATGGACGCCCGCGTTGCGCAGCTCGACGGCTATCGCTTCGTCTATCTGCTGCCGCTCGACGAGCAGACGATCTTCGTCGAGGACACCTATTACAGCGACAGCCCCGACCTCGACGCCGATCTGATCGGCGAGCGCATCGGCGCCTATGCGGCATGGCGCGAATGGGAGGTGACCGGCGTGTCGCGCGAGGAAACCGGCGTGCTGCCCGTCGTCATCGCGGGCGAGTTCGATCGTTTCTGGCCGGAGGGCGACCGGGTCGGCCGCATCGGCACGCGGGCCGGGGCGTTCCACGCGACCACCGGCTATTCCTTGCCCGATGCGGTGCGCACCGCCGCGGCGCTCCCCGCGCTGGTCGACGGCGCCGACCTGCCCGCCAAGCTGCGCGCCCGCGCCGCGCGCGGCTGGCGGCGCCAGCGCTTCTATCGCCTGCTCGACACGATGCTGTTCCGCGCCGCCGAGCCCGCCGAGCGCGTGCGCATCTTCGAGCGTTTCTATCGCCTGTCGCCGCGGCTGATCGCGCGCTTCTACGCCGGGCAATCGACGCGCGGTGACAAATTGCGCATCCTCGCGGGCAAACCGCCGGTGCCCGTCGGGCGCGCGCTGAGCGCGGTGCGAAACCTGGACTGGAAATAATGAAGAAAGCCATCGTCATCGGCGCCGGATTCGGTGGCCTCGCGCTCGCGATCCGGCTGCAGTCGGCGGGGGTGGCGACGACCGTGGTCGAGGCGCGCGACAAGCCCGGCGGGCGCGCTTATCATTGGAAGCAGGACGGCTTCACCTTCGACGCCGGGCCGACGGTGATCACCGACCCGCCGTGCCTGCACGAACTTTGGGCGCTCAGCGGACAGAATATGGCGGCCGACGTCGACCTCGTCCCGGTCATGCCCTTCTACCGCCTCAACTGGCCCGACGGCACCAACTTCGACTATTCGAACGACGAGGCCGCGCTCGCGGCCGAGATCGCCAGGCTCAACCCCGCCGATGTCGCGGGGTACGAGAAATTCCTGACCTATTCGAAGGGCGTCTACGAACAGGGCTATGTGAAGCTCGGCGCGGTCGCTTTCCTCGACTTCGCGTCGATGATCAAGGCCGCGCCGGCGCTGATGAAATACCAGGCGTGGCGCAGCGTCTATTCGATCGTCTCCTCCTATGTTGAGGACGAGCGGCTGCGGCAGGCGCTGTCCTTCCACACCTTGCTCGTCGGCGGCAATCCGATGACGACCAGCAGCATCTATGCGCTGATCCACACGATCGAAAAGGACGGCGGCGTCTGGTTCGCGCGCGGCGGCACCAATGCGCTGGTATCGGGCATGGTGCGCCTGTTCGAGCGGCTCGGCGGCACGCTCCGCCTCGGCGATCCGGTGACGAAGATCGAAACGACCGGCGACCGCGCGACGGGCGTGACCACCGCGAGCGGCTGGCACGGTGCCGCCGATATGGTCGCGACCAACGGCGACCTGATGCACAGCTACCGCGACCTGCTCGATCACCAGCGCGGGCCGAAGGTCGCGAAAAGCCTTGCGCGCAAGCGCTGGTCGCCGTCGCTGTTCGTCGTCCATTTCGGGGTGAAGGGCGATTATCCCGATATCGCGCATCACAGCATCCTCTTCGGCCCGCGCTACAGGGGACTGCTCGACGACATCTACCGGAACGGCGTCGTGCCGCAGGATTTCTCGCTCTACCTCCACCACCCCAGCATCACCGACCCCGGCATGGCGCCGCCCGGCCATGCGAGCTTCTACGCGCTTGCCCCCGTCGCGCATCTCGGCAAGGCAGAGGCCGACTGGGACGGCGATTTCGGGCGCCGGTTCGCTGACGCGATTTTGGACGAGGTCGAGGCGCGCGTTTTGCCCGGTCTCCGCGACAATCTCGTCACCAGCTTCCACTACACCCCCGCCGATTTCGGCCGCGACCTGTCCGCGCATCTGGGCAGCGCCTTCAGCCTCGAGCCCGTGCTGTGGCAAAGCGCCTGGTTCCGCGCGCACAACCGCGACGATGCGATTTCCAACCTTTACTTCGTCGGCGCGGGGACGCATCCGGGCGCGGGAATCCCCGGGGTCGTCGGCAGCGCCAAGGCGACCGCGCAATTGATGCTGAACATATAATTCCGTTCGCATCGGGCGAAGTCGAGATGCCCCTCGCGACCGCGCCATGTCGATGGGTGTCTCGACTTCGCTCGACACGAACGGGTAAAGGATATTTATGAAACGCCTCGCCGTCTATTGTGGCTCCGCCACCCCCGCCGACCCGGTCTATATCGACACCGCGCGTCATGTCGGGCGCACCCTCGCCGAAAAGGGCATCGGCGTCGTCTATGGCGGCGGCCGCCTCGGGCTGATGGGCGCGGTCGCCGACAGCGCGCTCGAAGCGGGCGGCGAGGTGATCGGGGTGATCCCCGACGCGCTCGTCGGCAGCGAGGTCGCGCATCGCGGCTGCACCGAACTCCACGTCGTCTCGGGGATGCACGAGCGCAAGCGCATGTTCACCGACCTCAGCGACGGGTTCCTCACTATCCCCGGCGGCGTCGGCACGATGGACGAACTATGGGAAGCGATCAGCTGGGCGCAGCTCGGCTATCACGCCAAGCCCGTCGGGCTGCTCAACGCCGCGGGGTTCTACAACGACCTCATCGCCTTCAACCAGCATATGATTTCGGTGGGCTTCATCCGCCCCGCGCACGCCGGGATCATGATCGTCGATGCCGGGCTCGAGCCTTTGCTCGGCAAGATGGCGGCGTATCAGCCGCACGCGCCGATCTTCGCGATGAAGGCCGACGATCTGTAATGACCGCGCCGGGGGGCTATGACGCACAGGCTTTCCACGGCTTCGCGCACGACAGCATCGCGCGGGGATCGAAAAGCTTTGCGCTCGCAAGCCAGCTGTTTGACCGCGAGACGCGCGAGCGGGTGTGGCTGCTCTATGCGTGGTGCCGCGCCGCCGACGACCTGACCGACGGGCAGGACCATGGCGGCACGATGACCGCGGGCCATGACGCCAAGGCCGCGGTCGCGCGCATCCGCGCCCTGACCGACAAGGCCTATGCGGGAGAGCCGACGGGCGAGCCCGCCTTCGACGCATTGGGCCTGCTGCTCACCGAAGTGGCGATCCCGCGCGCGGTGATCGACGATATTATCGCGGGCTTCGAACTCGACGCCGCCGACTGGCGCCCGCGCAGCGAGGCCGACCTGCTCCGCTATTCCTATCATGTCGCGGGCGCGGTCGGCGTCGCGATGGCGCTCGTCATGGGCATCGACCCGGCCGACGAGACCACGCTCGACCGCGCCTCGGACCTCGGCATCGCCTTCCAGCTCGCCAATATCGCGCGCGACGTCGCCGAGGATGCCGCCGCCGACCGCTGCTACCTCCCCGTCGAATGGATGGTCGAACTCGACATCCCGCCCGGCCAGCATATGCACCCTGCCTTTCGCCCGCGGCTTTCGATCATGGCCAAATGGCTCTCCGAAATGGCCGAGGAATATGAGGCGTCGGCGCGCTGGGGCGCGCGCAAGCTGCCCCCGCGCAGCCGCTGGGCCGTGCTCGCCGCCGCCGGCATATATGGCGACATCGCGCGCGAGGTGCGCGCGCGCGGCGACCATGCGTGGGACCACCGCGCGGGCACCTCGGTCCTCGCCAAGCTGGGCTGGGTCGCGCGCGCCGGCTGGTCGGTGCTGCGCCGCCCGCCGCAGCGGCGGACCAGCCGCGAGGGGCTGTGGACGCGGCCGCGGAACGGCGCGGCGGCATGAGCGAACTCGAATGGCTGGCGGTGGTTCTCGGCCTGCTCAACGTCGCGCTCGTCGTCGCGCGAAGCGTCTGGAACTATCCCTTCGGGCTGGCAATGGTCTGCCTGTACGCGCTGATCTTCTATGAGAAGCGGCTCTACAGCGACGCGCTGCTCCAGATCTTTTTCTTCGTCGTGCAGATCTACGGCTGGATCGCCTGGCGCGCCGCGAGCGCGGCGGCGCAGGTGC
Organism: Sphingomonadaceae bacterium 3R27E2-A; assembly: GCA_005503165.1. Lineage (GTDB taxonomy): Bacteria > Pseudomonadota > Alphaproteobacteria > Sphingomonadales > Sphingomonadaceae > Sphingopyxis. Next base: position 67,116 of record SCNT01000019.1, on the reverse strand, counting down.
CGGTGCGCTGGATGGCGCCAAAAAGCCGCGCCCTCTGGACCGCGGGGATCGTCGCGGCGTGGCTGGTGTGGAGCGCGGGCATGGCGCGCTTCACCGACGCCGCCGCGCCGTGGGTCGATGGCGCGATCGCGATGATGAGCGTCGCCGCGCAAATCCTGATGGCGCGGCGGATGGTGGAAAATTGGTGGCTGTGGATCGGGGTCGACCTGCTCGCCATCCCGCTCTTCGCCTCGCGCGGGCTGACGCTCACCGCCGGGCTCTACGGCCTGTTCCTGCTGATGTCGCTCGTGGGCCTGATCCAGTGGCGCCGCGCCGCGGCGAACGGAAAGGCTGCGGCATGACCACAGGCTTTCTGCTCGGGAAATTCCTGCCGCTCCACGCGGGGCACCAATTGCTCATCGAAACCGCGCGCGCGATGGCCGACCGGCTGACGATCCTCGTCTGCTGGCTGCCCGATGACCCGATCCCCGGCGAAAAGCGCCTTGCCTGGGTGCGCGATCTCTATCCCGACTGCGAGGTGATTGGCCACGGCGCGGTCGTGCCGCAGGAGCCCGGCGAGCATCCCGACTTCTGGGCAATCTGGACCGATATCGTCCGCGCCGCGCACCCCGCGCCGATCGATCTGGTCTTCGCCTCCGAGCCCTATGGCGAGGAACTCGCCGCGCGGGTCGGCGCGCGCTTCGTGCCCGTCGACATCGACCGCACCGCGATTCCGGTGTCCGGCACGACGGTGCGAAACGCCCCCGTCGCCGAATGGCGCTGGCTCGCCGAGCCGGTGCGCGCCCATTACCGCCGCCGCATCGTTCTGCACGGCCCCGAAAGCGTCGGCAAGTCGACGCTCGGCACCCGGCTCGCGCGCCATTTCGATACCGTGCTGATGCCCGAATATGGCCGCACCTATTGCGAGGCCTTCGGCACCGCGCTCGACGCCGACGACCTCCTGCGCATCTTCGCGGGCCATGTCGCGATGGACGCCGCGCTGCGCCGCCACGCCGGACCGCTGATGATCGCCGACACCGATCCGCTGATGACGCAGGCGTGGGCGATCATGCTGCTCGGCGCGCGCCTGCCCGCGATCGACGCCTGGGACGATCTCGCCGACATCTACCTTGTCCCCGCGCTTGACCTGCCCTGGCGCGACGACGGCACGCGGCTGTTCGGCAGCGACCTCGCGCGGCGCCAGTTCATGGACGCTGCCATCGCCGAGCTCGACCGGCGGGGCGCACGCTGGGCGTGGGTCGAGGGTGCAGGCGAGGCGCGCGTCCAGAGCGCGCTCGCGGCGATTCAGGCGGCGGGGCTAACCGCGTAACGGTCCCGCAATTCGCGCTTAAGCACCTTGCCGATCGGACTGCGCGGCAGTTCGTCGACGACCGTGATCGCGCTCAGCCGCTGGGTCTTGCCGACCTTGGCGTTGCAGTCGGTCCGCACGCTTTCGGCATCGGCTTCGTCCTTCAGCACCACGAACGCCACCGGCGTCTCGCCCCATTCCTCGCTCGGCATGCCGACGACGGCGGCTTCGACGACGCGGTCGTCGGCGAGCAAGATGCCCTCAAGGTCGCTCGGGAAGATGTTGAACCCGCCCGAGATGATCATGTCTTTCGCGCGGTCCATCAGGGTCAGGAACCCGTCCTCGTCGATCCGCCCGATGTCGCCGTGGCGATAGAAGAGGCGACCGTCGCTATCGTACCAGTGCATCGCCTTGGTCGCGTCGGGGCGGTTGTTGTAGCCGGTCATCATCGCGGGGCTGCTGCCGACGACCTCGCCGACCGATCCCTGCGGCAGTTCGTTGCCCTCCTCGTCGATCACCTTCGCGATATGCCCCGGTGCGGGACGGCCGACGGTGTGGAGCTTGTCAGGGAATTGATGCGCCTCGAGGATGAAGGCCGCGCCGCCCTCGGTCATGCCATAGATTTCGACCAGCCCGCCCGGCCAGCGCTTGAGCACATCGGCTTTCAGGGACGCCGCGAAAGGCGCGGAGGTGCAATATTTCATGATGAAGCTCGACAGGTCGAAGCTGTCGAAATCCTCGAGCGCCATGATCCGGCGATATTGCACCGGCACCAGCATGCAGTTGGTCGCGCGCTCGCGCTCGGCGAGTTCGAGGAAACCGCGCGCGTCAAATTTCTTCATCAGCACGACCTGCCCGCCCGACCCGACGGTCGGCATGAAACTCGCCATCGTCGTGTTCGAATAGAGCGGGGTCGAGAGGATCGTCACCGCGTTCGGCCCATAGGCGGGCGCGCCGCGGACGATATGCTGCCAGCGCATCGCATGGCTGTGGACGATGCCCTTGGGCGTGCCCGTCGTCCCCGACGAATAGATGATGTTGAAGCCGTCTTCGGGCTGGATATCGACCGGCGCGGGTTTTGCGCCCGCGCGCGACAGCCAGGCATCGAGCGGCGTTCCCACGTCGCTGCCGTCCATCGCGATGCGGTCGCTCGCGGTGACGGCCTGCCCCTCCAGGCTCGCCGCCGCCGCGCTGTCGAGGAACAGGTGGCGCGCGCTGGTGTCGGCGATCATCGCCGCCATCTGCTCGCCTGTCGCGCTGTTGGTGATCAGCCCCGCGACCCCGCCCGCGCGCAGCGTGCCAAGGATGATCGCCATCTGCTCGACGCTGTTGAGCCCCGCGATCGCGGTGCGGTCGCCCTTGGCAAAACCGTCCTGCTGCAGCCGTGCGGCGATGCGGTCCATCATTGCGTCCAGTTCGGACCAGCTCAGCCGCCGCGCCGGGTCGGCCGCGGCTATGGCGTCGGGACGCTCGCTCGCGTGGACGCGGATCAGGTCGGGCAGGGTGGCGAAGTCGCCGGCGAGCAGGTCGGAAGCAGTCATGGACGATTCGTTAGCACAGCCGGCGTAGCGTGCAACGCATCGAAGGGACCGGCCGTAAAGGAGCGGGGCGAAGGGTGCGTTGAGTGGGTAGGGCGATGGAGCAGATCGACGCCCGCGCCGCGACCGGGGCCCCGCCGCTTGTCGGCATAAGGCACGCGCGCGGCGTGCGCGCGATGCGCCTCGCCGATGCGCTCGCCGCCGCCGGCATGCGGACGGTGCAGTTGCCGCCGATTTCGGACGAGGCGCGGCTGTGGCGCGACACCGGCTTCGACCTGTTCGCGATCGATCCCTTTCACGACGATGCCGATCCCGCCGCAATCGTCACGCTGGCTCGCGGGATCGCCGAGCGGCGGCCGCTGCTGGTGCTGAGCGACCGCGACCGCCGTGCCGACCGCCTGCTCGCGCTTGCCGCGGGGGCCGACGACGCGGTCGGCTGGGCCGCCGACCCTACCGAGGTCGTTGCGCGGATTGCCGCGCTGCTGCGGCGAAGCCGGATGGCCAAGGGGCAGCTCGGCGAGGGCGAGCTGCGCATCGACCTGATCGACCGGCGTGTGGAGCGCGCGGGCCGAGTGATCGCGATGCCGCTGCGCGAATTCGACCTGCTCGCCAACCTCGCGCGCGTTCCCGACCGGCCGGTGTCGCGCGCAGCCTTGCTGAAGGCGGTGTGGCGGATCGACTTCGACCCCGGCACCAACCGCGTCGAGGTCCATATGTCGCGGCTCCGCGCCAAGGTCGACCGCGGGTTTGAATGGCCGATGCTGCATACGGTGAAGGGGCAGGGCTACGCCCTGCGCTCGCGGCCGGATTGGTGAGGGGGGTTGATGGGCACAATAATCCTCCCTGCGGCGAAGCCGTGGGGAGGGGGACCGCCGAAGGCGGTGGAGGGGCCGATGTCATAAGCCGTGGTCTAAGGCCTCCGCCCCTCCACCATGCTTCGCATGGTCCCCCTCCCCATCGCTGCGCGACAGGGAGGATTAAGATGTCCGCAATCGCCCGATACCCACCAACCTCCCTCAATCTTGCCCCGCCATTCCCCTTTCCGACCCTTCCCCGGCCTCGCTTGACCAAAAGTTTCAGCTTGCTACTGACTTCGGACATAAAGAAACCAATGACCCCTGCTGGAGAGAAGCCCCGATGCATCCGTCCGTCCACGCGCGCACCAACCCCGGCAAGCCCGCGATCATCGTCGCCGAAACGGGGGAGGCGATCAGCTATGCCGAGCTCGACGCCGCATCGAATCGCGTCGCGCAGCTGTTCCGCGCGCACGGCCTGGGGCACGACGATGTCGTCGCATTCATGCTCGACAATAGCCCGGACTATTATTCGCTGACCTGGGGCGCGCAGCGTGCGGGGCTGCGTTACGTCTGCATCTCGTCGCGGCTGACGCAGGACGAGACCGACTATATCCTGGAAAATTCGGGGGCGAAGCTGCTCGTCGTCTCGGCCAGCCTCGCCGAGGCGGCGCAGGCGCTGACCACCCCCATCGAACGCTTCGCGATGGGCGGCACCATTCCGGGCTACGCCAATTGGGATGATGCCGTCGCCGCGATGCCCGCGACCCCGGTCGCCGACGAGCGCGCGGGCGTCGACATGCTCTATTCGTCGGGCACCACCGGCCGGCCCAAGGGGGTGCGCGTGCCGCTGCCCGAGGATCCGGCGATCGACGCGACCAACAGCCTCGTCATGCTCGCGTCGGCGGTGTTCCAGATCAACGCCGACAGTGTCTATCTCTCGCCCGCGCCGCTCTATCACGCCGCGCCGCTCCGCTGGTCGATGACGATCCACCGTCTCGGCGGCACCGTCGTCCTGATGAAGAAATTCGATCCCGAGGCGGCGTTGTCGTTCATCGAAAAATATCGCGTCAACGCCAGCCAGTGGGTCCCGACGCATTTCGTGCGCATGCTCAAGCTGCCCGACAAGGTCCGCGCGCGCTACGACGTGTCGTCGATGAAGGTCGCGATCCACGCAGCGGCACCTTGCCCGGTGCCGGTCAAGCAGGCGATGATCGAATGGTGGGGTCCCGTTCTCTTCGAATATTATGCGGGGTCGGAGGGCAATGGCATGACCTTCATCTCCAGCGCCGACTGGCTGACGCACAAGGGCAGCGTCGGCCGCCCGATCCTCGGTACCGTGCACATCATGGGCGAGGATAACGAGACCGAGCTCGGGCCGAACGAGGAAGGCACCGTCTTCTTCGAAAGCGAGAATGTCTTCGAATATCACGGCGACGACGAAAAGACCGCGTCGAGCCGCAATTCGAAGGGCTGGTCGACGCTCGGCGACGTCGGCAAGCTCGACGAAGAAGGTTTCCTCTATTTGACCGACCGTAAGAGCTTCATGATCATCACCGGCGGGGTGAACGTCTATCCGCAGGAGATCGAGAATCATCTCGTCACCCACCCCGCGGTCGCCGATGTGGCGGTCGTCGGCGGCCCGCACGACGATTTCGGCGAGGAGGTGATCGCGGTGATCCAGCCCGCGAACATGGCCGACGCCGGCGATGCGCTGCGCGACGAACTCATTGCTTATGCGCGCGAAAAACTGTCGGGCGTAAAAATCCCCCGCCGCATCGATTTCATGGAAGCGCTGCCGCGCCACGACACCGGCAAGCTATACAAGCGCCTGCTCCGCGACCAATATTGGGCGCGGACGAATTGACCGCGCGAGTCGGCGGCGGACCGACGGACCGCCGCCCCGAACTGGAGGCAGGCATATGAACAAGGCGATGATGACGGCGGCGATCGTGCTGGCCGTGGGACTGGCAGGCTGCGGCAAGAAGGAAACGCCGCCGCCCGCCGAAACCGCCGCCGCCGACACGGCCGCGACCCCGGCGGCCCCCGCAGCTGCGCCCGCGCAGGCGCCGATCCCGATCGATCCGGCGAAACCCAACGCCTGCGACAAGCTGACCGACGTCAAGCTCGCGGCGACGATCGACGCGGCGACCAAGACGCTCAAGATCAGCGGGACCGCCAACGCCCCGGTCGCGGGTTATGCGACCGCGCTGCAGGCCGGTCCGCTCGACAAGATGAACCCGCCGAACCAGGTCGTGCTGCTGCGCGCCAACGCCCCCGACGGCGCGACGCCGCAGGTGGTGACGAAGGTAGACCTCAGCCTCGACATTCCGAACGCGCAGCCCGCGTATAATTCGGTCCGCGTCGTCTGTCCCAACGCGCCCGACATAGAACTCAAGGTCGGCTGATCGGGGAGGTCCGGGGTGAACGACCGCGTCGAATTTTTCTTTGACCTGTCCTCGCCCTGGACCTGTCTCGCCTTCCATAATCTACCCGCCGTGCTGGGCCGCACCGGGGCGAGCGCGCGCTATCGCCCGATCCTCGTCGGCGGGGTGTTCAACGCGGTCAATCCCGCGGTCTATGCTGCGCGCGAACAGGCCGACAACCGGCGGCTCCAGCACAGCTGGAAAGTGCTGAAGGACTGGGCGGCGCTCGCGGGCGTGCCGATGAATTTCCCGTCGCAGTGGCACCCGGCAAAGAGCATCGCGGCGATGCGCTTCTGCTGCGCGCTCGAGGACGACCAGCCGGCGCTGGTGCGCTTTGCGCGCGGCGCCTTCGCCAGCTATTTCGACCGGCAGGAAAATCTCGACGATCCCGCGGTGCTCGCGGCGGTCGCCGACGCCGAGGGGCTCGACGGCGCCGCGCTCGCCGCGGCGGCGGGCAGCGACCCGGTCAAGGCGCGGCTCCGCGCCAATACCGAGGAACTGATCGCGCGCGGCGGCTATGGCTCGCCGACGATCTTCGTCGATGGCGACGACATGTATTTCGGCAACGACCAACTGCCGCTCGTAGAGGCGGCGCTCGCCAGGAGAGCTGAATGAAAGACCGCATCTCGATCACCATGCTGGAAGGTGGCATCGCCGACGTCCGGCTGATCCGCACCGACAAGATGAACGCGCTCGACGCGGCGATGTGGGCGGCGCTGGCCGAGGCGATCGACCAGCTTAAGGCCACTGCGGGGCTGCGCGTCGTCGTGCTGTCGGGCGAGGGCCGCGCCTTCTGCGCCGGGCTCGACCTGTCGAGCCTCAGCGCCGACCGCGATCCGGGCGCCAGCAGTGCGGGTGGGACGCTCTCGAACCGCACGCGCGGGGTGTCGAACAACGCCCAATATGCCGCCTGGGGCTGGCGCGAACTGCCGGTGCCGGTGATCGCCGCGGTGCACGGCGTCGCCTTCGGCGCGGGCAGCCAGATCATGGCCGCCGCCGACATCCGCATCGTCCACCCCGACACGCGCATCGCGATCATGGAAATGCGCTGGGGCCTCGTCCCCGATGTCGCGGGCATGGCGCTGTGGCGCACGCAGGTCGCCGACGATGTGCTGCGCGAGCTGATCTACACCAACCGCGAATTCAACGGATCGGAAGCGAAACTGCTCGGCCTCGCGACGCATGTCTCGGACGAGCCGCTGGCGAAGGCGATGGAACTGGCCGAGGTCATCGCGAACAAGAACCCCCACGCGATCCGCGGCGCCAAGCGCCTCTGCAACATGCTCGCCGACGCGAGCGACGCCGAAATCCTGCAGGCCGAGAGCGACGAGCAGGTCAAAGTGATCCGCACACCGAACCAGATCGAGGCGGTGATGGCCGGAATGGAAAAGCGCGCGCCGAATTTTGCGGACTGAGCGGCCCGAAGCATAGCTTCTCCTCCTCCGTTCGTCCCGAGCGAAGTCGAGGGACGTCTGGCGCGGCGCTGGCGTGTCTCGACTTCGCTCGACACGAACGGAAGAGGGGATCTTATATGAGGTTCAAAAACCGCGCCGCATTGTCCCAGTCGGCCCGCTTCGTCTCGCGCGCCGCAATCGCCAGCGCGTCGGCACCCCAGCGCCGCTCCTGGTACAGCTCGTCGAGGCTCACCGCCTGCCACAAGGCATCGGCGTCATGTGCTGCTTCGACCAGCGCCAGCCCCGCGACCAGCGACCCGCCGATCGTCACCAGCGGGGTCAGCGCGGTCAGCCGCCATGCATCGAGCGCCAGAACCGCGCCGCGCAAGGCCGCGACGGTCGCCGGCGGCTGGTCCACCGGCAAGATGCCCTGCGTGATCGCGAATTCGACGCCGTAACGCGCCTCGGCCCACGCCAGCAGCGGGTTCCACAGCGCCGCCTGCTCGGCGAGCAGCATCGCGTCGCGATCCTCACGGTAACAGAAAAGCTCGCTCGCCGCATAGGCCGCGACCGGCGCGGCGAAGGCAGAAAGGTCGGGCGCCGCTATATCGATCGCCGCGTTGCTCAGCCCCGTCATCGGCATCGCCGCGGGGTCGATCGTCTCGCCGACGGCGCGCCATTCGGCAGCGATCGCTTCGGCAAGCGCCGTGCTCGCCACCGCCAGCGGCGTGCGCTGCGGCGTACGCACCGGCCGCCCGTCGAGCGCGATACCCCAGCCGCCGCCCTCGGGGACGACGGCAACGTCTTTCCAGAAACGCTTCATAGATCGCGCGGTGAACGCCAGCGCCGCGCGAGCAGCATCGGAAAGACCGCGAAGTCGAACGCGCCCATCAGCACAAGCGCGACGCCGATGTAACGGTCGGTCGGCATGCCCGCGATTTCCCAACGCCCCGCGACGAGCAGGAAACCCGCCATGATGAACAGCGCGCCGATCACGCGCATCAGATTGATCGCAAAAAAGCGTTTCTTCGCGAGCGCCTCGTCGGCCGGGCTCATCGTCTATCTCCCAATTGTTCCATCAGATGCGCGAGCGCGCCATGGCCCTGCGCGTTCAATCCTTCGATCACGCGCGCGCGTTCGTCGGCGGGCTTGTTCTGCGACAGTTTCAGCGTCGGCCGCCACGCGCTGATCGCCAGTTCGAAGCCGGTGATCGCATCGGTCATCTTGCCGAAGACCGCCGCGCTCATCTTGTCGCGCGTCCACGGCGGGGTGGCGCCGACGCGCGCCTCATGGTTCGCGGAAAGCGTTTCGAGTTGCGCCACCAGCGCCTCGCGATCGAGCTTGCGGACGCGGCCTTCCATCTCGACCGCGACATAATTCCACGTCGGCACCTGGTCGGCAGCGCTGTACCAGCTCGCGCTGACATAGGCGTCGGGACCCTGCACCACTGCCAGCGCCAACGCGCCGTCCAGATGCTTGGTCAGCCCGTTGCCGCGCGACAGATGGAATTGCAGCGTGCGCTCGTCGGCGCCCAGCACCACTGGCGCATGCGCGACGCGCGGGCCGTCGGGCGGGCTGGCGAAGATCGCCGCAAATCCGATCTCGCGCACCAGCAGCGCGGCAAGGTCCGCATCCTTGGGCCGAAAAGACGGATCGGGATGCATCAGCGCGGCCTGGCGGGCCGCGCCGGATGCTTCCTCGCGGTCGGCTTCTTGCCCGCGGGCCTGGGCGGCGAAGGCTTGCCCGATTTCGCCTTGGGCTTGGGCTTGCCGACGAAGTCGGTCGGCTTGCTGTCCGCGGTACGCCCGCGCCGCTCGCCGCGCCGTGCCTTGCGGATCTGCTTGCTGTGCGCCTTGGCCTGGGCCTTCAGCGCCGATTTCGGTGGCGGACCCTTTTCCTGAGCGTCGATCCCGACCTCGCCGAGCAGCGGGTCGAACCCCAGCGCGTCGAGGCTCGCGGCGAAATGCTCGGGCACCTCGGCGCTGATATCGATCGCGCCGCCGTCGGGGTGGTCGATGCGCAGGCGGCGGCTGTGCAGATGCATTTTGCGGCTGATCGTCCCCGTCAGGAACGCGCCCTTGCCGCCATATTTGCCGTCGCCGACGATCGGATGGCCGATCGCCGCCATATGCACGCGCAGCTGATGGGTGCGCCCGGTCAGCGGCTGCAGCTCGACCCACGCTGCGCTGTTCCCCGCGCGTTCGATGATGCGATAGCGCGTCTTCGACGGCAGGCCCTTGTCGTCGACATGCATCTTTTCGCCGCCCGACCCGGGCTGCTTGGCGAGCGGCAGGTCGATCTCGCCCTGCGCGATGTCGGGCACGCCGACGATCAGCGCCCAATAGGTTTTTTTCGCGCTGCGGTTCGAAAAGCTTTTGGCGAAATAGGCCGCGGCGCGCGGCGTCCGCGCGATCAGCAGCGCCCCCGACGTATCCTTGTCGAGCCGGTGGACCAGCTTGGGCCGCACCGGCCCGTCGAACTTCAGCGCATCGAGCAGCCCGTCGACGTGGCTCTCGGTCTTGGTCCCGCCCTGCGTCGCCAGCCCCGGCAGCTTGTTGAGCACGATTGCGCTGGCGTCGCGGTGGATCATCATCCCGGTCGCCAGCTCGACATCGGCGTCGGTCAGCGGCCGTCCCTTGCGCGCCGGCCGCGCTTCGGCCTCGACCGGCGGGATCGGCATGACCAATTCCTGCCCGGTGGCGATTCGGTCGGACACATCGGCCTTTTTGCCGTCGAGCGTCAGTTGGCCCGAGCGCGCCCAGCGCGCGAGCAGCGCGTGCGGCGTGCCTTCGCGGTGGCGCTTGAACCAGCGGTCGAGGCGGATGCCGTCATCCTCCTCGGCGATCGTCGCCCGGTCCATCTTGGCAGCGTCCAACTTCGCTTTCTCGCTCATGCCGGCACCTGCCGCATCATCAGCAGGCCGAGCCCGCAGGTGGCGACCGCGCCGATCACCGAAGCGGCGACATAGGCGAAGGCCTGCGCGCTCTGCCCGCGCTCGAACAGCGCCCAAAACTCTATGCTGAACGCCGAAAAGGTCGTAAAGCCCCCGAGCACGCCGACCCCGAAGAACAGCCGCGCCGCCTCGCCGCCGCCGCTGCGTGCGAGCCAGCCGACCAGGAGGCCCATGAGCAGACTGCCCGCGATATTGATCGACAAGGTCCACCAGGGAAAGCCGGGACCGAGCCGCGCGAGCATCGCGCCGCCGACAAGATGCCGCGCGCCGGCGCCCAGCGCGCCGCCGATCATTACAGGAAAAAGACCGTTCATCCGCCCGCCCTAGCCGCAAAAGCGCGGCGCGGAAAGTCAATGGTCGGCAAGGATCGCCGCCGGACGGACATGCGCCGCGCGCCAGTCGGCGGGGCGGTCGAAGTCGCCGACCCAAATGCCGCGCCGCGCGCGCTCGGCTTCGCCCTCTTCGGCCATCAGCGCCTCGTCGGTCGCGACTGCCCAGCCCAAGCGGATCATCTCCGCCGACAGGTCGACGCCGCCCGGTTCGGGCCGCGTGCGGCACGCCGCCAGCGTGCGGCGATATTTGTCCTTCGCCGCGAAGCTGCAGAACAGTGGCCCGCGCCCCGCGAGCTTCACCAGCGCCGCCCGCGCCGCCTGTCCGCAAGCCCAGCCGCTGCCGTCGGCGCGCGTGCAGCGCTGGCGATATTCGACCGCATCGAGCCCGCGCAGCCGGATGGTGCGCACCGCGCCCTCCTGGTGCACCGACAGGCTGTCGCCGTCGATCACCTGCACCAGCGGCACCGCCTCCGCGGGGCCCGTCTGCGCCAGCCACAGCGCCGCCGCCATCGCCGCGAGCATCAGCAGTGCGCCGAGCGATCGAAGCCGCCGTCGCCAGCGCAGCCGGGTCGAGAAGGAAAGGCGCGGCGCCATGGCGCGACCATCGGCGGGCACTGCCAAGCTGGCAAGCGCGAAAGGCTATTGACGGCGAGAACAAAACATGTCCAAAATGGAGGCAATTCCCAAGCCACCCGTCCGGTCGAACATGGGCCTCTTGGCACCAATGTCCGGATCGGCGGCAGTCCGGAACGAACAAAAGGTGAATATCGCCATTTTGACGGCATAAGGACGCCAGGGTGGCGCGGCGGCGAGGAAGGGCGGCACGATGGACCAGTTGATCGACACGAACCTGCGGACCGGGGCGTCACCGACGCCGCGCATCGATGCGGCCGAGCCTTGGCCGGGGACGGCGGATGCCGGCTACCGCGCCGCGATCCTGTTCACCGGCCCGCGCGCGATCGGCGCCGAGCTGGCGCGCGCCAGCCGCGCGCGGGTGATCGACCAGGTCGCGCCGGCGCGTGTCGCCGCGCATCTGCGCGACATGGCGCTGCCCGACATCGTCTGGCTCTTCGACGCCGAAACGATCGAGGAGGCGAACTTCGCCGACATCTGCGACGCGGTCGCGGCGATGGAATGCGGCCTCGTGTGCGAAACCTCGCTCGGCGCGCTCGACCGCGTCGCGGCGCAGGTTCCCGAGACGATCCGCACCGAATGGCTGGTCGACCCCGACCCCGCCGACCGCATCGTCGCGCTCGCGTCGGCGTCGCGTTCGTCGGCGCATGTCGTCCACGACGCCGCGCGCGACGAAACGATGGAGCGCATCGACCGCTTGCAGGACGAGGTCGCGCGCATCTCGCGGCTGCTCGGCGACCTGGCGGGCCAGCGTGCGCTGCCGGGAACGCCCACCGCCTATGCGCCGCCGGGCGAGAGCGGCGCCGATGCCATGGGCCAGGTCCGCTCGCCGATCCGCGATTTCTCGTCGACGCCGCGCAGCTTCGAGCCCGAGGAGCGCACGATCCAGCGCCTGCGCGCCAAGGCGGTGCGCCGGATGCTGCGGCAGCGGCGGATGCGCGAACAATATTTCCCCGCCGACCTCTTCGCCGATCCCGCGTGGGACATGCTGCTCGACCTGTATGCCGCGCGGCTCGAACGCCAGCCCGTCTCGGTCTCCAGCCTGTGCATCGCCGCCGCGGTGCCCGCGACCACGGCGCTGCGCTGGATCAAGACGATGACCGACGCGGGCCTCTTTCTGCGCGAGGCCGACCCGCACGACGGCCGCCGCATCTTCATCGGCCTCGCCGAATCGGCGCACGACGCGATGGGCCGCTATTTCGAAGCGCTCGAGGAATAGGCACCGAGGGTCCTACGAGCCGAAGCTTGCCCCCGCCCCCAAGCTGTGGCAGGGGCTCGCTTCTTCCGAGAGGGGGCGCTTAGCTCAGTTGGTAGAGCATCTCGTTTACACCGAGAGGGTCGGCGGTTCGAGCCCGTCAGCGCCCACCACCCAGTCGTGGCTTCCCTCGTAATTGCGCGACCGATAGCCATTTTCTCGCATTATGATGCGCTTTGTTGGCGGCTTCCGGTAGCCTCGATACTTATCCAGCGTGCTGTAGAGACGCTTCCGGCACTGCCATCAGGGTACGAGTTCCAGACGGTTCTCCATTGGCCGTTTTTGCAGTCGGAGGATGCGTTGCGTGAATGATGCGCACAGTTGCGCATCGGACCTGTCGTATCCGGTGATGAAATTAGATGGCCGTAATCGGGCGGAAGGGGACGTTCTTAATCCTCCCTGCGGCGTAGCCGTGGGGAGGGGGACCACCCGTAGGGTGGTGGAGGGGCCGATGCCCCAGGCCCAGGTTCCAGGCGGCCGCCCCTCCACCATGCTTCGCATGGTCCCCCTCCCCATCGCTTCGCGACAGGGAGGATTATTACGTCCGCTTCCCACCCCATTTCGGACATCTACGCTGACGGGGTAGGGTGGCGTTAGCTCGCGTAGTCGAGAAGGCAATAGCCCCAGGCGGTTTTGCTCATTTTCGGCGGTCGCGGCGCGCCAAGTTCCGGTCCGTTGCCGTGCCGACCCGAAAGGCCCGGCGGCGCCCTGCTTCGGAAGCGCCGCCGGCCTGCCGGTCAGCCGAGCAGCACCTCGGCGATCTGGACCGCGTTGAGCGCGGCGCCCTTGCGCAGGTTGTCGCCCACGACGAACAGCGCCAGCCCGTGATCGACCGTCGGGTCGCGGCGGACGCGGCCGACGAAGACCGGATCTTTCCCGGTCGCCTCGAGCGGGTTGGGCACCTCGCTGATCACCACGCCGGGAGCGGCGGCGAGCAGTTCGAGCGCGCGCCCGGGGACGAGCGGGCGTTCGAACTCGGCGTTGATCGACAGCGAATGGCCGGTGAAGACGGGAACGCGCACGCAGGTGCCCGAAACGGGCAGGTCCGGGATCTCCAGGATCTTGCGGCTCTCGTCGCGCAGCTTGATTTCCTCTTCGGTATAACCGTCCTCGGCATAGACATAGTTCAGCGGCACGACGTTGTGCGCCATCGGCACCGCCCATTTCTCCGCCGCTGGCAGCAGGTCTTCGCTGCCGCCGGTCGCGAGCCGGCGCGCCTCGGCCCCGACATGCGCGAGCTGGCGGTCGAGCACGTCGATGCCCGCAAGACCGCCGCCCGACACCGCCTGATAGGTCGATACGGTCAGCCGCTTGAGCCCCGCCTCTTCGTGGAGCGGGCGCAGCGCGGGCATCGCCGCCATGGTGGTGCAATTGGGGTTGGCGATGATCCGCTTCGGCAGCTCGGCCAGCGCGTGCGGATTGACCTCGGCGACGACGAGCGGAACATCGGGGTCGGCGCGCCACGCCGAGCTGTTGTCGATGACGATCGCGCCCGCCGCCGCGGCCCTCGGCGCGAGCAGCTTCGCGGTCGAACCGCCGGCCGAGAAGAGGACGATGTCGAGGCCCGCGAAATCGGCTTCGGCGGCGTCCTCGACGGTCAGGCCCTCGATCTCTTGCCCCGCCGAACGCGCCGAGGCGAAGAGGCGGAGCGACGCGAGCGGGAAATTCCGCTCGGCCAGGATCTGGCGGATCATCGTGCCGACGAGGCCGGTCGCGCCGACGATGCCGACATTCAGCTTCTGACCGGGCGAAAATTTCTGAACCATGACGTGCGTCTCCTGTCTGGGGAGCAGCGCGGGGTCCTGTTGCTGTCGAAAGCCCCGCCTGCCGAGTGCGGGGTCGATGTCCGGGCCGTGCCTAGAGGATGCACACCGCCGACACCGGCCGCACGAAAGCGGTCGGTTTGGTGGTGGTAATCATCGTCGGCGACTTGGACATGCCGGCGCGCTTAGCCGCGCCGGACGCGCATGTAAATTATGAAATGGGTGACCCGTGCGAATGGAAATGTCCGCACCCGCGGCTCAGGCGCCCGCCGACAGGAACGCCGTCACCGTCAGCCGGCCGCCCTGCGGGTCGGCGGGCAGCGCCGCGCCCGGCGAAATCGCGCCGCTGTGGAGGTTGCTGCTGCGATAGAGCAGGGCGCGGTTGAAGCGCGCTTCGGCGGCCCGGATGCATTCGAACAGTGGCGTGTCGCCTGCGATATAGCCCGGCGCGGGGGGGCCGGCGTAGCGCAGCTCGGTTTCGAGCTGGCGGAAATAGAGGTCGCGCCGCTCGTCGGTCACCGTCTCGAACCCCGTCGACCGATGGCGGAAGAAGGCGGTGCCGTCATGATCTGCCGACAGGAAATGGACCAGCGCGATGCGGTTGGGGGTGAAGGCGTCGACATGCGGCAACCGCTGCGGCACCGACAGCGCATCCGCGGACGTGCAGACGATCGAGAAGCTCGCGTCGATCACCTCGACCGGGCCGCTGCCTCCGAAGGCGCGCGCTGCGGTCTCGGCGATCAGCGGCAATCGCGTGGCCAGGTAATCGCCCGGGAGTTCGGCGCGCACACCGGGATAGTGATTGCGCCCCGCCTCGAAACGCGCCGCGGCGGCATATTCGCGCAGCGCCTCTGGATCGGGCGCAAAATCGTCGAGGATGCAGAGCGGCTGCGCCTCGGCGCCAATGCTTTCGATGGCCAGCGGCATCGGCGCGTCTTGCCATGCCGGTGGGGGCGCCGCAAGCGCGGGTGGTGGCGGGGGACAGGGCGAACGTCAGCCAGCCACTTCATGCCGCCGACGGCCGCATAATCGAAATTTCCGATCACGTCCGCTCAACATTCCAATTGTCGCACTGCAACATGACTGGCTAGGGGGAGGTTCCAACAACAAGGAAAGGCTCTCCATGTCCGTGCTCAACACCATTCTCAAGCCCTTCAACGCGACCGCCTATAAGGGCGGCAAGTTCGTCGACATCAGCGATGCCGACGTGAAGGGCAAATGGGCGGTCTTTTTCTTCTACCCCGCCGACTTCACCTTCGTTTGCCCGACCGAGCTCGAAGATCTCGCCGACATTTATCCGACGCTGCAGAAGATGGACGTCGAGGTCTATGCCGTGTCGACCGACACCCATTTCTGCCACAAGGCCTGGCACGACACCTCGCCGGCGATCGGCAAGATCGACTATTTCATGGTCGGCGACCAGAACCACAATCTGTCGAAGAACTTCGAGGTCCTGCGTGAGGGGGTCGGACTCGCCGACCGCGGCACCTTCGTGCTCGATCCCAATGGCGAGATCCAGCTGCTCGAAATCACCCCCGAGGGCGTGGGCCGCAACGCCGCCGAACTCCTCCGCAAGATCAAGGCGCTGCAATATTGGGTCAGCCACCCGGGCGAAGTCTGCCCCGCGAAGTGGGAAGAGGGCGCCGAGACGCTCGCCCCTTCGCTTGACCTCGTCGGCAAGATCTAAGCTGACCGAATGAAGTCCGCGTGCTCCTGCGAAGGCGGGGCACGCGGCAACCTGACACTCGTCATTGCGAGCGAAGCGAAGCAATCTCCAGCCTGAAACTTTCCGCAAGGTCCATGACTGGGGATCGCCGTGTCGCCTTCGGCTCCTCGCAATGACGATCTCAACTCAAGCAGGAGCTCTCCCCATGCTCGACGCCGATCTGAAGCAGCAGCTTCAAGGCCTCCTCACGAATCTTCGCGAACCGATCGAACTCGTTTCGTCGCTCGGCGACGACGCCAAATCGGCCGAGCTGGCGACCCTGCTGGGCGACATCGCCGCGCTCTCGGACTTGGTCAGCGTGACCCAGGTCGACGACGAGGCGCGCCGCCCCAGCTTCCTCATCCGCCGCGCGAGCGACGCCAAGGTCGCGGTGCGTTTTGCCGGCATCCCTATGGGACATGAGTTCACCTCGCTCGTCCTTGCTTTGCTGCAGGTCGGCGGCCACCCGCCGAAGGTCGCGCCCGAGGTGCTCGAGCAAGTGGCCGCGCTCGACGGCGACTATCATTTCGAAACCTATTTCTCTTTGTCGTGCCAGAATTGCCCCGACATCGTCCAGGCGCTCAACCTGATGTCGGTCGTCAACCCGCGCATCACCCACACCGCGATCGACGGTGGGCTGTTCCAGGCCGAGGTCGAGGATCGCAAGATCATGGCGGTGCCGACGATCTTCCTGAACGGCGAGACTTTTGGCCAGGGCCGCATGGAACTCGAACAGATCCTTGCCAAACTCGACAGCGGCGCCGAAGCCAAGGCGGCCGAGAAGATCGCCGCCAAGGACGCCTTCGACGTGCTCGTCGTCGGGGGTGGCCCCGCGGGTGCGGCCGCCGCGATCTACGCCGCGCGCAAGGGCATCCGTACCGGCATCGCCGCAGAACGTTTCGGCGGACAGGTGCTCGACACGATGGGAATCGAGAATTTCATATCGGTCCAGCACACCGAGGGGCCGAAGCTCGTCGCGCAGCTCGAACAGCACATCAAAGATTATGACGTCGACATCATGAACCTGCAGCGCGCCGAGCAGCTGATCCCTGCGAAGACCGAGGGCGGGCTCCACGAGGTGAAGCTTGCGAGCGGCGCGTCGCTCAAGGCGCGCACCGTCATCCTCTCGACCGGCGCGCGCTGGCGCCAGCTCGGCGTGCCGGGCGAGGACGAATATCGCAACAAGGGCGTGGCCTATTGCCCGCATTGCGACGGCCCGCTCTACAAGGGCAAGCGCGTTGCGGTGATCGGCGGCGGCAACAGCGGCGTCGAGGCGGCGATCGACCTCGCGGGCCTCGTTGCGCACGTCACCTTGATCGAATATGACAGCGAGCTGCGCGCCGACGCGGTGCTCCAGCGGAAATTGGCGAGCCTGCCCAACGTCAAGATCATCACCTCGGCGCTGACCACCGAAGTGCTCGGCGACGGCGCGAAGGTGACGGGCCTGTCGTACAGGGACCGGGGCAAGGACGCGCTGCACCAGGTCGAACTCGAAGGCATCTTTGTCCAGATCGGCCTCGTCCCCAACACCGAATGGCTGAAGGACAGCGTCGCGCTGTCGCGCCACGGCGAGATCGAGGTCGATCATTGCGGCGAGACGAGCCAGCCCGGCATCTTCGCTGCGGGCGACTGCACGACGGTGCCGTACAAGCAGATCGTCATCGCGATGGGCGAAGGCTCGAAGGCCGCGCTGTCGGCGTTTGACTATATGATCCGTTTGCCCGCCGAGGTCGAAGCCGAGGCGGCATAAGATAATCCTCCCCATCGCAAGTCGATGGGGAGGATCAAGCGGCCCCCATCCCCGCGAACCGTTTCGGCGGCATCCCCACCTGCCGCGCGAACGCCGTGCTGAACGCGCTCGCCGACCCGTAACCCACGCGGAGCGCAATCTCCTCGATCCGCCCGGCGCCGCGGCGCAGCAGATCCTTGGCGAGGCTCATCCGCCAGCCGAGCAGATATTCCATCGGCGGCACCCCGACGGTGCGTGCGAAGCGGTCGAAGAAGGCCGAGCGCGACAGCGCTGCCTCCTTCGCGAGCTCTGCGGTGGTCCATGCGCGCGCGGGCTCGGCGTGCATCTGCCGTATCGCCGCCGCGAGCCGTGGATCGCTGAGGCCGCGCAGCAGCCCCGGCGGCGCTGCGTCGCCGCCGACTGCGCGCAGCGCCTCGACCAGCAGGATCTCGACCAGCCGCGCCAGCAGCAGGTCGCGTCCAGGCCGCTCGGCGCTGGTCTCCTCGCGCAGCATCGCGACCAGCGCCGTCAGCCGCTCGGCGCCGCGCAGTTGGATCATCGCGGGCAATTGCTCGACCAGCAGGCTGGCGTCGGGCGACGCGAAGGCGAAATGGCCGCCCATCAACCGCACATCGGGCGGACCGTCTTGTGTCCCGTGCCGCACCTCGCCCGCGATCCCCGCGGTCGCATGCGGGTCGAGCAGCGCTGGCTCGGCAGCTTCGAATCCCGACATGGTGAAGCCGGGCGTCGCGGGCAGCAGCACGAAATCGCCCGCCGCAAGCGTCACCGCATCCTGCCCATCGACCGCGAGCCGGCACGATCCTTCGAGTACCGTGCAGAAACCCGGATGCCCGAAATCCGAATAGCGCACCGCCCACGCCCCCGCGCCGCTGATCCCCTTCGACAAAACAGTGCTCGGCCGCAGCAGCGCGATGAGGTCGGAGAGGGGGTCGAGCATATCGGGACGATCACTAAAGAAATATGGATGATAGCTTATAGATAGTCCTGAGCGCTCGATCTAGAGGTTTGTCGTCCCCAGATGAAAGGAACCACCCTCATGAAGACGATCCTGATCACCGGCTGCTCCTCGGGCTACGGCCTCGAAACCGCGCGCCATTTCCACGCCCGCGGTTGGAAGGTTGTCGCCACGATGCGCAATCCCGCCGCGGCACCTTTGCAACCTTCCGAAAATCTCCGCCTGCTCCCGCTCGACGTCACCGACGACGCGAGCATCGCCGCGGCGATCGACGCCGCGGGTCCGATCGACGTGCTCGTCAACAATGCCGGCATCGGCCTCTTCGGCTCGCTCGAACATTCGCCGATGGCCAAGATCCGCTCAGTCTACGCCACCAACACGCTCGGCACGATCGCAATGACGCAGGCGGTGATCCCCGGAATGCGCGCGCGCGGCGCGGGCACGATCGTTAATGTCACCTCGTCGGCGACGCTTGCGCCTTTCCCCTTCGCCGCGGCTTATACGGGCAGCAAGAGCGCGATCCAGGGATTTACCGGCAGCCTCGCACACGAACTCGCGCCGCTCGGTATTTCAGTGAAGCTCGTCGAGCCCGGTTACGGCCCGACCACCGCCTTCGCGGCGAATACCGAGATCAGCCTCGGCGACGTGCTCCCCGAACCCTATGGGGCCCACGCCGAGCCGATTCTCGCTGCCATGGCCGCGCCCGCGCAGTTCACCACCGAAAATGATGTTGCCAAGGCGGTGTGGGCAGCGGTGTACGACGAAACGGGCGCGCCGCATTTCCCCGCTGGAGCCGACGCGCTCGCCTTGGCGGCCGGATGACGCGTCAGACGTGGGCGAGGCGACCCTCGAAATATTCGGGATCGGCGAGCCGCGCTTCGGTGACCAGCCGCTCGGTGTGTTCGGCAAGGAGCGCCGTCTCGTAGGGGGTGAAATGCAGCCCCAGCTTGCTCCGCCGCCACAGCACATCGTCGGCGGTCCGCGCCCATTCGCGCGTCACCATCCAGCGCAGTTCGGCGAGGCTCAGCCCGTGCGCGATTTCGCCGCCGAGGTCGCCCCAGCCCTGCGCTTCGCCGAGCCAGGCCCGCGCCTCGGTGCCATAGGCCTGGGCGATCCGGTCGACAGTGGCTGCGGGCAGGAACGGATAAGCGAGCTTGACGTCGGCCTTGAGCGCCGCGGCGCCGTCGGTCGGGAAATCGCCGCCGGGCAGGGGTTTCCTGCCGGTCCAGGGCTTGCCCGCCAGCGCGTCGATCTCCCCCGCCAGCGCATCGACCGCGGCCTCGGCGACGTGGCGGTAGCTGGTGATCTTGCCGCCATAGATGGTGAGCAACGGCGCGCCCTCGTCGCGGTCGATGTCGATGCGATAGCCGCGCGTCGCCGCCTCGGGGCGTCCCGACCCGTCCTCGATCAGCGGCCGCACCCCCGAATAGGTCCACACGACATCGGCGGGCACGACGGGCTCGCGGAAATAGAGGCTCGCGCCTTCGCAGAGATATGCGATCTCTTCGTCGCTCGCCTTCACCTCGCCGAGCGGCCCGTCATGATCGAGGTCGGTGGTGCCGATCAGCGTGAAGTCGCGCTCATAGGGAATGGCGAAGAAGATGCGCCCGTCGGGCAGCTGGAAGAAATACGCAAACTCATGTTCGAACTTCTTGCGCACGACGATATGCGAGCCGCGCACCAGCCGCATCTTGTGGTCGGGCTCGGCGTCGGCGCGGCGCAGCAGGTCGAGGACCGCCGGCCCGGAGGCGTTGACGACGCTGCGCCCGGTGAAACGGTAGCGATGGCCGTTGTCGCAGTTCGCCTCGACCACCCACAGCCCGTTTTCGCAGCGCAATTGCTCGGCGCGCGTGCCCGTACGCACCTTCGCGCCATGCTCCGCGGCGTCGCGCGCGTTGAGCATCACCAGCCGCGCATCGTCGACCCAGCCGTCCGAATATTCGAAACCACGGACATATTGCGCCTGCAGCGGCGCGCCCGCGGGATGGCGCCTGAGATCGATCGAGCGCGTCGCGGGCA
This sequence comes from Sphingomonadaceae bacterium 3R27E2-A, assembly GCA_005503165.1. Taxonomy (GTDB): domain Bacteria; phylum Pseudomonadota; class Alphaproteobacteria; order Sphingomonadales; family Sphingomonadaceae; genus Sphingopyxis. The sequence goes on along the minus strand of SCNT01000019.1, from coordinate 46,311 downwards.
ATTTCCTGCGCCCGCCGATATGGTCGTAGAGAAAAAGCCCCAGCCGCAACAGCCAGCGCGGCCGCAGCCCGCTGCGATAGGGCAGCACGAAGCGCAAGGGCCGGATGATATGCGGCGCGATGCCCCACAATATTTCGCGCTCCTTCAGCGCCTCGCGCACCAGCGCGAACTCATAATGTTCGAGATAGCGCAGCCCGCCGTGGATCAGCTTGGTCGAGGCCGAGGAGGTGCCCTGCGCGAGGTCGCCGGCCTCGATCAGCAGCACCCGCGCCCCGCGCCCCGCTGCATCGCGCGCGACCCCGGCGCCGTTGACGCCGCCGCCGATCACGATGACATCATAGGGGGGCGGCGCGTCGCTCATCGCGCCATTCCCTGTCAGCCCTTCGCGGCGAAGTCCAGCAGCGTGCGGTTGAGCCGCGCGACATGCGTCAGCGGCAGGCCGTGCGGCGCGCCCTCGAAAATCTCGAGCCGGGCGTGCGGGATCAGCGCCGCGCTCGCCTGCGCGGTCAGCGGCAGCGGCGCCGAGGCGTCCTTGTCGCCGTGCACCAGCAAGGTCGGCACGCCGATCCGCCGCATATCGGCGCGGAAATCGGTCTCGGCATTGGCTCGCGCCATCGCCATCGCGGCGTGCAGCGAGGTCTGGAGCATCAGCCCCTTGCCCCATTCGATCATCGCCGCCGATGTCTCGGGAACGAAGAAGGGCCTGGCATTGGCATCGATCCAGCCGGGGAAATCAACGCCGAGCGGTGCGCGCAGCGCGGCGAGCATCGCGGGGTCGATGCCGTGCGGGTTGTCGGCGCTTCTCATCAGGAAAGGCGTGATCGTCCCGACGAGCACGACCTTCGCGACGCCGCGCCCGCCGTGCCGCGCGAAATAGCGCGCAACCTCGGTCCCGCCCATCGAATGCGCGACGAGCGTCACATCCTCGAGTTCCAGCGCGGCGATCACCCGCGCCAGGTCGTCGGCGAGCGTGTCATGATCGTAATTGCGCCCCGGATCGGACGAGCGCCCATGCCCGCGCCGGTCGTAAGCGACCGCGCGCATCCGGGCCTCGGCGACCGCCGCCATCTGATAGCCCCAGAAATCCGAGGGCAGTGTCCAGCCGGCGAGGAACAGCACGGGCTTGCCGCTACCCCAGTCGCGCACGAACAGGCGCGTGCCGTCGGCCGCGGTCACATGGTCGGCCTTCGTCTTTGGAGCGGCGGCGCCGACGCCGCTTGTTGCGCCCATCGCCAGCCCGAGCGCGCCCGCGCCGGCGATCAGCTTGAAGGTTTCGCGTCTGTGCATGATCCGGTTCCTCCTCTGCGGTGTCGATGGCGGACTAGGATCTTGCCTGCGGGCTGACGATTACCCGCCAGGTAATGATTTTGCGTCGCGGGCGTCGCGCGCCCCGCGTTTACGTATGCGCGTTGCAATCGGGCCGCCCGTCCGCCATTTCCTCCCTCGGATATCCAAGGGGACGATCGTGAGCGTCAAAGTCGAGACATTGATCCTGTTCGGGGCGACGGGCGACCTTGCCCAGCGCATGCTCTTCCCCTCGCTCTACAACCTCCACCTCGACGGGCTGCTCGCGCCCGAACTGACGATCGTCGCTTCGGGCCGCTCGAAGATGGACCGCGATGGCGTACACAAGCTGGTGCGGACGGCGCTGACCGACCATCTCTCCGCCGACCGCCTCGACGATAGCGCCATCATGGCCTTCCTCGACCGGGTCGATTATTGCCCGGTCGATGCCGGCGCGGGCACCGGTTACGACGACCTCGCCGCGCAGCTCGGCGACCGGCTCGGCCGCCCCATCGGCGCCTATCTCTCGACGCCGCCGTCGATGTTCGGCCCGATCGCGCAGGGGCTGAAGGGCGCGGGCATCGCCTGCACCGAATGCCGCATCGCGATGGAAAAGCCGATCGGCCACGACCTCGCCTCTTCGCTGGAGGTCAACGAACAGGTCGGCGACGCCTTTGCCGAAGACCATGTTTTCCGCATCGACCATTATCTCGGCAAGGAAACCGTCCAGAACCTGCTGGCCTTGCGCTTCGCCAACATGCTCTTCGAGCCCTTGTGGAACGCGCAGGCGATCGACCATGTCCAGATCACGGTGGCCGAGACGGTCGGGCTCGAAGGCCGCGTCTCCTATTACGACGGCGTCGGCGCGCTGAAGGACATGGTGCAGAACCATATGCTCCAGCTGCTCGCGATCATCGCCATGGAGCCGCCCGCCAGCGTCTCGTCGACCGCGGTGCGCGACGAAAAGGTCAAGCTGCTGCGCAGCCTCCGCCGCATGAAGGCCGAGGATGTGAAGACGCACAGCGTCAAGGGGCAGTACAGCAGCGGCGCGGTCGGCGGCGCGGCGGTGAAGGGCTATGCCGACGAACTCGGCCAGCCGTCGAACACCGAGACCTTCGTCGCGATCAAGGCCTTTATCGATAACTGGCGCTGGAAGGGCGTCCCCTTCTATCTGCGCACCGGCAAGCGCATGCCGCAGCGCAAGTCGGAGGTGCTGATCCAGTTCAAGCCGGTGCCGCACAATATATTCGCGCGCGTCGGCGCGCCGAAGCTCGACGCCAACAGCATGATCATTAACCTCCAGCCCGAAGAAAATATCCGCGTCAAGGTCATGGCCAAACAGCCCGGCCTCGACCGCGACGGCGTGAAGCTGAAAGAGGTGACGATGGACGTCTCGCTCTCGCACAGTTTCGCCGGCGAGCGGCGGCGGATCGCCTATGAACGGCTGCTGCTCGACTTCATCGAGGGCGACCAGACTTTGTTCGTGCGCCGCGACGAGGTCGAGGCGCAATGGCAATGGATCGATTCGATCCGCGACGCCTGGGCCGCGGTCGACATGGCGCCGCAAAGCTATACCGCGGGCAGCTGGGGTCCGAGTTCGTCGATCGCGCTGATCGAACGCGACGGGGCGAGCTGGCATGATTGATCTCCACCCCGCCATCGCAAAGGTCACCGAACGGATCGTCGAGCGCAGCAGGAAGGGCCGCGCCGCCTATCTCGACCTCATGGACCGCCAGCGCGAGGCCGGCACCAACCGCGGTAACCTGTCGTGCGGCAACCTTGCGCACGGCTTCGCCGCGGCGGGCGACGACAAGCCCGTCATCCGCACCGGCGCGGCGATGAACATCGGCATTGTCACCAGCTACAACGACATGCTCTCGGCGCATCAGCCGTACGGACGCTATCCCGAGCAGATCAAACTCTTCGCGCGCGAGGTCGGCGTCACCGCACAGGTCGCGGGCGGCGTGCCGGCGATGTGCGACGGGGTGACGCAGGGGCAGGCGGGCATGGACCTGTCGCTGTTCAGCCGCGACAATATCGCGCAGGGCACGGTGATCGCGCTCAGCCATGCGATGTTCGAGGGTGCGCTGCTCCTCGGCATCTGCGACAAGATCGTTCCCGGCCTCCTGATCGGCGCGCTGCGCTTCGGCCATCTGCCGCAGATATTGATCCCCGCCGGCCCGATGCCCTCGGGCCTCGCGAACAAGGAGAAGCAGCGCGTCCGCCAGCTCTATGCCGAGGGCAAGGCGAGCCGCGACGAACTGCTCGAGGCCGAAGCGGCCTCCTATCATGGGGCGGGGACCTGCACCTTTTACGGCACCGCGAACTCGAACCAGATGATGATGGAGCTGATGGGGCTCCATATCCCCGGCAGCGCCTTCACCAACCCCGGCACCAGGCTGCGCCAGGAACTGACGCGCGCCGCGACGCACCGGATTGCGAAGATCGGCTGGGACGGCGACGACTATCGCCCGCTGGCACGTTGCGTCGACGAGAAGGCGATCGTCAACGCCGCGATCGGCCTGCTCGCGACGGGCGGCTCGACCAACCATGCGATCCACCTGCCCGCGATCGCGCGCGCGGCTGGTATCATCATCGACTGGCAGGATTTCGACGAACTCAGCCACGCGGTGCCGTTGCTCGCGCGCGTCTATCCGAACGGCGCGGGCGACGTGAACAATTTCCACGCCGCAGGTGGTATTGGCTATGTCGTGCGCGAACTGCTCGGCGCGGGATTGCTCCACGGCGATGTGCTCACCGTCGGCGGGACGATGGCCGATTATGGCAGCGAGCCGGTCCTTAGTGATGCTGAAGAAGAAGTGCTCCCCGGCGAAAGCCGGGGCCCAGTTGCGCCGTTGGAAGATGGGCCCCGGCTTTCGGCGGGGAACAGCCCTCTCGCATGGCGCCCCGCCCCAGAGTTCTCGCGGGACGACACGATGCTGCGTCCCGTCGCGGCGCCTTTCTCGCCCGACGGCGGCATGCGCCTGCTCGCGGGCAATCTCGGGCGTGCGATCATCAAGACCAGCGCGGTCGCCGAAGACCGCTGGACGATCGAGGCGCCGTGCCGCATCTTCGACGACCAGAACCAGGTGCTCGCCGCGTTCAAGGCGGGCGAACTCGACCGCGACGTCGTCGTCGTCGTCCGTTTCCAGGGCCCGCGCGCCAACGGCATGCCCGAATTGCACAAGCTCACCCCGGCATTGGGCGTGCTGCAGGACAAGGGTTTCCGGGTCGCCTTGCTCACCGACGGCCGCATGTCGGGCGCGAGCGGCAAGGTACCCGCGGTGATCCACCTCTCGCCCGAAGCGCTGCCCGGCCCCGACGGGGTGAGCGGACCGCTCGCCTTCCTCGTCGATGGCGACATCGTTCGCGTCTGCGCGCGCAAGGGCGAAGTGCTCGCGCTGGTCGATCCCGCGATCTGGGCCGCGCGCAGCCCCGCCGTTGCTCCGCCGCCCGCGCTGGGCGTCGGCCGCGAACTCTTCGCCCTGTTCCGCTTTCACGCCGACGAAGCCGAAAAGGGCGGGTCGGCGATCCTCGCTGCCATGGAGGCCATAGTTTGACCCAGTCCATCGACCATATCATGGCGCTCGCCCCCGTCATCCCGGTGATCGTGATCGATCGGGTCGAGGATGCGGTGCCGATGGCCGAGGCGCTCGTCGCGGGCGGCCTGCCCGTGCTCGAAGTCACGCTGCGCACCCCCGCCGCGCTCGACGCGCTCACCGCGATGAAGGCCGTCAAGGGCGCGGTTGTCGGCGCCGGGACGGTGCTCAACCCCGCGATGCTGACCGCCGCGATCCACGCCGGCGCCGAATTCATCGTCTCGCCCGGCCTGACCGAGAATCTCGGCAAGGCCGCGGTTGCCAGCGGTATCCCCTTCCTGCCCGGAACCGCCAACGCCGGCGACATCATGCGCGGCGTGGACCTCGGGCTCGACCGCTTCAAATTCTTCCCCGCGGCGACCAGCGGCGGCATCCCGGCCTTGAAGGCGCTCGCGGGCCCCTTCGGCCAGGCGCGCTTCTGCCCCACCGGCGGCATCACGCTGGCGACCGCGCCAGAGTGGCTCGCGCTCGATGCGGTGCGCTGCGTCGGCGGCAGCTGGGTGGTGCCAGCCGGCCCGCTCGACCGGGCCCGGATCGAGGCTTTGGCGCGCGAGGCGGCGACGCTTTCCCGCCATTGATTAACCCCATCTTACCTGCCATCGTGCAGGGATAAGCGGCAATATAGCCGCCGGTGGGGAGACCGCTGTGCCACGACCGCAGCCGCATCTGGAAGAAGTCCTCGCGTCCGAACCCGGATCGCACATCGCCGCGCTCTTCGACTTCGACGGCACGATCATCTCAGGCTATTCGGCGACCGCGATGCTGCGCGAGAAATTCCAGCGCCGCGAGATGTCGGTCGAGGAAATCGCCGAAACCGCGCAGGTCGTCGCGCAGCACAGCCTCGGCCAGCTCGGCTTCTCGGGCCTGATGTCCGCCGCCGCCAAATTCATGAAGGGCGTCGAGGAAGAGAGTTTCGTCGCGTTCGGCGAGGAGCTCTACAAGAAGCATATCGCGCGAAAGATCTATCCCGAGACGCGCGCGATCATCGAGGCGCACCAGGCGAAGGGCCACCGCGTCGCGATCATCTCGTCGGCGACGATCTACCAGATCGAACCCACCGCGCGCGACCTTGGCATCACCGACATCAAATGCTCGGCCTATGAGATCGAGGACGGCGTGTTCACGGGCGAAATCATCCGGCCCCTTTGCTTCGGCGAGGGCAAGGTGTTCGCCGCCGAGGAACTGGCCGCCGAATACGGTCTCGATCTCGACCAGAGCTTTTTCTATTCGGACAGCGACGACGATATCGAATTGCTCGAACGCGTCGGCAAGCCGCGCCCGCTCAACCCGAATCTGAAGCTCAAGGGCATCGCCGACGAGCGGGGCTGGCCGGTCCAGCGCTTCGCGAGCCGCGGCACGCCGTCATGGGTGGACTATACGCGGACGATCTACGCCACCGGCTCGCTCGTCGGCGCTTTCGCCGCCGGCCTGCCGATCTGGGCGCTGACGCGTTCGCAGCGCGAGGCGGCGAATTTCTCGATCGGGCTGTTCGGCGATTTCGCGACCGCGATCACCGGGGTCGAACTCGAGGTCGAGGACGAGAAGCATCTCTGGCCCTCGCGCCCCTGCGTCTTCATCTTCAACCACCAGAGCAAGGCCGATGTGATGATCCTCGCCAAGCTCATCCGCCGCGACATGGGCGGCGTGGGCAAGAAGGAGATCAAGGACATCCCCATCCTCGGCAAGCTGATGGAATGGGGCGGCACCGTCTTCGTCGACCGCGCCGACGGCAAGAGCGCGATCAAGGCGATGGAGCCGCTCGTCGATGCGATCCAGCAGGAAGGCAAGTCGATCTGCATCGCCCCCGAAGGTACGCGAAGCCTGACGCCGAAGCTCGAACCCTTCAAGAAGGGCGCGTTCCACCTGGCGATGCAGGCGGGGGTGCCGATCGTCCCGATCGTGATCCACAACGCCACCGACGTCGCGCCCAAGAACGAGTTCGTGATGCGCCCCGCGACGGTGCGCGTCACCGTGCTGCCGCCGGTCGATACCTCGGGCTGGAGCCCGCGGACGATCAACCGCCATGTCCGCGACGTAAGGAACATGTTCCTGCGCACGCTCGGCCAGCCCGAGGAGACGGTGGCGGAATCGGTTGCTGCCGAGCCCGCCCCCGCGGCGAAGCCTCAAAAGGCGCCGAAGAAGGCGGTCGCGAATAAGCCCGCCACCAAGAAAAGGCCGTCGGCGAAGAAGCCCTCCCCGCGGAAGGGAAGGGCGGCCTAGCGCATGTCTCACCTCGTCATTGCGAGCGAAGCGAAGCAATCTACGGCGGGTTACGCCACGCTGGATTGCCGCGTCGCTTCGCTCCTCGCAATGATGGACGGATTTTAGCGATATGGCCGACGGAACGCCCCGCACCACCATCGTGGCGGAGGACGCGGCCGAGCGGCTTTACATCATCGACGCGCGCCACGGGGTCGAGCGGCATTTGCTCCTCGACTGGATCCACGCCACCGCGGGCGACGATACGCCGCAATGGGCGAGCCTCGCGATCGAGGATGACGACCATGCGCTGCCCGTCGAGATGCTGCGCGTGCGTCTCGGCGGGGCGCCGTCGCGGCAGGTCGTGCCGCTGCGCGTCGCGTGGCGCATCCCGGGGTTCGAGCGCGCGCGCGCGCTCAAGTTTCGCCACCTGATTTTCGGCGACCCGCGCCATCCCGGCCCGCTGCGGTCGCGGCTGATCCTGCTCCGCGACCGACGGCGCGCGCAGATATTGGTCGGCGAGGCCGCCTCGCTCGATACATTGCGCGAGCGTTATTGCGCGCAGACCGGCGGCGGCGACGGCGAGGGGAGCGATAGCCCCGAATTCGCGCGCTTCGTCGCGCGGCAGGCGGCGCTCGCGCTCGACGTCGCCGAACGCGGGGTGCGCGGCACGCGCTACAAGGTCCCGCGCTTCGTCGCCGACAGCCTCCGCACCAGTCCCAAGTTCCGCGCCGCGCTCGCCGACCTCGCCGAAACGCTCGGCCGCCCGGTCGCCGACCTCTACCGCGAGGCGCGCCCGCTGATGAAGGAGGTCATCGCGCGACCCTCGGCGCTGTTCCTCGACCTTCGCGCCAGACTCGATCGCATGATGTTCGGCGGCTATGCGCCCGAAATGGAGATCGACGCCGCCGAACTCGCGAAGCTCCGCTCGATCCTGCGCGAACACCCGACCGCGATCCTCTTCACCCACAAGACCTATATCGACGGCGCCACGCCCAGCCGGCTGACCTATGAAAACGATATGCCGATGCTGCACAGCTTCGGTGGCGCGAACCTCGACTTCGCGGTCATGGGCGAATTTTTCCGCCGTTCGGGGATGATTTTCATCCGGCGGAGCTTCCAGGACCAGCCGGTCTACAAGCTGGTGTTGCGGCACTATATCGCCTGGCTGCTCGCCAAGCGCTTCCCCCTGAGCTGGGCGTTCGAGGGTACGCGCTCGCGGCTCGGCAAGCTGATGCCGCCCAAATATGGCCTGATGAAATATGTCCTCGACGCCGCGCATGCGACGGGGACCAGGGGTGTGCATTTCGTCCCCTTCGTCACGAGCTTCGACCTGATCCTCGACGTCGAGGAATATGCCGCCGAACAGACCGGCCGGGTGAAGAAGGCGGAGAGTCTCGGCTGGTTCGTCGGCTATATCCGCAACCTCAAGAAGCCGTCGGGGCGCATCCGGCTCGACATCGGCAAGCCGGTGGTGATCGAGGATGCCCCGGGTCCCGAGGACAAACGCGCGCTCGAGAAGATCGCCTTTTCGGTCGCGGTCGAGGCCAATCGCGTCACCCCGCTGACGGTGTCGTCGGTGATGTGCCTGATCCTGCTCGGCACCGCGCCGCGCGGCGCCACCGCGGCCGAACTGCTGATGGCGATCGGCGCGCTCAAGGAATGGGCGCGCGCGCGCGGCATCAGGCTCAGCAGGGAACTCGAAAGCGGCGACGATGCTGCGCTGTCGGCGACGGTCGACACGCTGGTCGAGAGCGGGCTACTCGCGCGCTACGAAGCGGGCAGCGAGAATGTCTATTCGATCGACCCCGCCAAGCATCCGATGGCGAGCTATTACCGCAACATCGTCGTCCATCATTTCCTCGACCGCGCGATGATCGAGATCGCGCTGTTCCAACTGCGCGATGCCGACAGCGGCGATGCGACCGCAGCCTTCTGGGCGCATGTCGATCGCCTCCGCGACCTGTTCAAATTCGAATTTTTCTACCCCCCGCGCGAGGAACATCAGGCCGCAATCGCGGCCGAACTCGCGCGCATCGACCCGGCTTGGGAAAAGCGCCTCGCGAGCGGCGACCGCGGCGTCGCGCAGCTCATCCGCCGCTGCCAGCCGCTCGTCGGCCATGCGGTATTGCTGAGTTTCGCCGAGGCTTATTCGGTCGTCGCCGACCTCCTGTCGCGTGCGCGGCCGGGCGAGGCGGTCGACGAGAAGGCGCTCGAAGCGGCGGCGCTGGTCGAGGGCAAGCAGGCCTGGCTGCTTCGTCGGATCAGCAGCGAGGCGGCGATCGGCAAACTGCTTTTCGCCAACGGCCTTTCGCTGATGCGGCATATGGGGCTCGCCGAGCCCGCGACCCCCGAGATCCTCGCGGCGCGGCGCGCGCTGCTGATGGAACTGCGCGGGCTCGCCAACGTGATGGAATCGATGCGCCTCGCGACCGTGGCGCTCGCGGACCGCTTGCCGACACCAGGAGGACAGGATGCTTAAACAGCTCAGCGCGCAGGACGCCCAGTTCCTCTACACCCAGACCGCGAACAACCTGACCCACATCATGGGCGTGTACATCTACGATCCGTCGACCGCGCCGGGCGGCTTCGTGCGCTTCAAGGACATCATCCGCCACGTCGAGAGCCGCGTCGGCACCTCGCCGCTGTTCAAGCGCCGGCTGCACCGGCTGCCCTTCGACATGGACCATCCCTATTGGGTCGAGGACGAGCATTTCGACATCGAGGCGCATATGAGCCACGCGCGCCTTCCCGAGCCCGGCGACTGGCGCCAGTTCTGCATCGCCGTCGCGCGCTATTTCTCGAAGCCGATGGATATGAACCGCCCCTTGTGGGACATCTACGTCATCGAGGGGCTCGACCGCATTCCCGGCATCCCGAAGGGCAGCTTCGCGATGCTCCACCGCGTCCACCATGCCGCGGTCGACGGCGCCTCGGGTGCGCACGCCTTCATCGCGATGAGCGACATCGACGCCCAGGGCACCCCCGCCATTGCCGAACCGCCGCCGCCCGAAGACCTCGGCCGCGCGCCGTCGAGCGCCGAGACGCTGACCCGCGCCTGGTCGGCGTCGATGCAATCGCCCGTGAAGTTCGTGAACGCGCTGCTCAAGGTCTCGCCCGCCATCGTCGCCTCGGCGCGCAAGTCGATGGCCGAGGGAGGGATGACCGCGGGGGTTCCCGAAACGCGCTTCAACGCGCCGGTCGGACCACACAAGATGTTCGACGCCACCACCGTTGCGCTGTCCGATGTCGCGGCGATCCGCAAGAAGATGCCGGGGGCGACGGTCAATGACGTCGTGCTCACCACTGTCGGCGGCGCGCTGCGCAAATATCTCATCAAGCACAAGGAACTGCCGAAGGAGAGCCTGGTCGCGGTGGCGCCGATCAATTTGCGCGGCAAGGACAAGGGCGCGGGCAAGGCGTCAACGCCGGGCAACCAGGTGTCGGCGATGAGCGTGCCGGTGCGCACCGACATCGCCGATCCGCTCGATCGGCTCGCGGCGATCCGCGACTATACGGTCGAGGCGAAGGAAGCCAAGGCGGGGGTCAGCGCGCGGATCATGACCGACCTGTCGCAGCATATCCCGGGAGCGACGATGGCCGCGGTCGCGCGTATCCTGACCAGCGAGCGTTTCGCGGTGCGCGGCACCAATCTCTTCATCTCGAACGTGCCCGGCGCGCAGGTGCCGCTCTATCTCGCGGGGGCACAGCTCGTGCAGCAGCACGGCATGGCACCGCTCGCGAACAATATGGGGCTGTTCGTGGCGACCCCCAGCTACAACGGCCGCATCGCCTTCTCGATCATCAGCGAGCGCGCGATCATGCCCGACATTGCTTTCTTTCGCGAGTGCGTCGACGAAAGTTTCGCCGACCTGATGGCGGCCGAGCCGAAGCCCGAAAAGCCGGCGGCTAAGCCCAAAGCCGTTACGGCAAAGCCGAAAACCGCGGCGAAGCCCAAGCCCGCGCCCAAGGCTCCGGCCAAAAGCGGGACGGCTCCTACGAGCAAAACCAAACGGAAACCGGTTGCCAAAGGCAACGCAACCCGCAAGACTCAGAAAAAATAAACCATGCCTTGCAGGACGACCGCATGCTTTTCACCCCGACGCTAAGCGCCGACCGCGATCTCGTGACTGCGTCCGACTATGCCGCCTGGTCGAAGGCCGCGCGCGAACATGACCGGAAATCGGGGATGCAGGCGTGGCGCGACGCCGACGAGAGCAAGCATTTCGATTATAGGGCGATCCGCGCCCGGCTCGAAAAACTGGGCAGCCTGTCGAAGGCAGGCGACGTCAAGGGGCTGCTCTTCGTGCTCAACGAGGGCATCCACGGCAATATCGACGGCATGGGGCACGAGCGTCTCTATGCGAAGGCGCGCTTTGGCACCAAGAGACTGATCGAGGATTATGTCGCCGAGGTCGTGTCGGCGCTGGGCTCGATCGCGGCGTCGCGCAGCATCGGCCGCGAGGAGAAGCGCGACTTCTTCCGCCGCGCCCAGCATTGCTACGGCCGCTCGGCGCTGCTGCTCTCGGGCTCGGGCAGCTTCCTCTTCTTCCACATCGGCGTCGTGAAGGCGCTGTGGCAAGAGGGCGTCCTGCCCGCGATCATGTCGGGCGCCAGCGGCGGATCGATCGTCGCCGCGGTCGTCTGCACGCGCAAGGACGCGGACATCGGCGCCTTCCTCGCTAGCGACCGGCTCGCCAACCCGGCGCGCAGCCCCGACACGCGGCGCCTCGCCCCCGACGAGGTCCGCGACCGGCTCGCCGACCTGATCCCCGACCTGACCTTCCAGGAGGCCTATGAGATCAGCGGCCGCCATCTGAACGTCTCGGTCGCGCCGGCGGAGAAGCACCAGAACGGCCGCCTCCTCAACGCGATCACCGCGCCCAATGTGCTGATCCGCGAAGCCGTGCTCGCCTCGTGCGCGGTGCCCGGGGTCTTCCCGCCGGTGATGCTGATGGCGCGCGACGACAGCGGCGAACGCGTACCCTATCAGCCCGACCGGCGCTGGGTCGACGGCTCGGTGACGCACGACATCCCGACAAAGCGGCTCGAACGCCTGTACGGCGTTAACCATCATATCGTCAGCCAGGCGAACCCGATCGCGCTGCCCTTCGCCAGCGACACGCGCAAGCAGATGGCGCCGATCGAGGCGATCCAGCACGCGTCGATGGCGACCTTCAAGGCGTGGCTCAACGCCAATATGATCATCTTCCAGAAGCCGCTCGAATGGGTTCCCCCGATCAACAGCATCGCCAATCTCGCGCGCTCGGTGATCAACCAGGAATATACCGGCGACATCAACATCATCCGCCCGCCCAAATTCTGGTCACCGACCAAGATCCTGTCGGACCTGGCGCAGGAGGATATCGACGAGCTGATCGACACGGGGCAGCGCACCGCCTGGCCCAAGGTCGAAATGGTGCGCACCCAGACCGCGATCAGCCGCGCGCTCGAGGGCATTTTGGCGAAGCTGGACAAGGCCGGCGACAACGGCCCCGGCCACCGCAGCGCCGCACTCAAGAAGGCGGTGCGCTGAGGTGGCCGACGGCGCGGTGATCCTGCCCGCCGGATCGGCCGGCGCGGGCGCGAAGCTGCATATCACCCACTGGCTTCCCGCGGGCTTGCCCAAGGCGGTGGTCCTGCTCGCGCACGGCTATGCCGAGCATGCCGGGCGCTACGAGCATGTTGCGAAGCGGCTGACCGATGCGGGTTATGCCATCTATGCCATCGACCATTGGGGGCATGGCAAGTCCGACGGCACGCCGGGTTTCGTGCCGCGCTTTTCGGCCTTTACCGACGGGATGGCCGAACTGCTGACATTGGTCGAGGTCAACCATGGCGACACGCCGCGGCTGCTCCTCGGCCACAGCATGGGCGGGCTGATTTCGACGCTGTTCCTGACCGAGCGCCAGTCGGCGTTCGTCGCCGCGGCCCTGTCAGGCCCTGCGATCGTGCCTGGCGCGTCGCCCTCGCGCTTCACGATCTGGATCAGCCGTTTCCTCTCGCGTTTCTTCTCGCGGCTCGGCGTCCTCTCGCTCGATGCGAACGGGGTGAGCCGCGATCCCGCGGTGGTCGCCGCATATCGCGCCGACCCGCTCGTCTACACCGGCAAGATCGGCGCGCGGCTCGGCAAGGAATTCATGGACGCGATGGCGGCCGCGCAGGCGGGCGCGCCGCAGATCACGCTGCCGATCCTGCTCCAGCACGGCGAGAAGGACAGCCTCGCCGCGGTCGCGGGGTCGCAATATCTGTTCGACCATGTGTCGTCGGCCGACAAGGTGCTGAAGATCTATCCCGGCCTGTTCCACGAAATCTATAACGAGCCCGAACAAGCTATGGTGCTGGACGATCTGGTCGCCTGGTTCGACGCGCATGTCGCGCGGCGCTAGGCCCACCCAAAATCCCGTTCGTGTCGAGCGAAGTCGAGACACCTCGACGTCGAAGCGTGTCTCGACTTCGCTCGACACGAACGGATGGAGAGGACAGACTTAAACTCATGCGTATCCTTCTCGTTCTGATCTTCGCGCCGCTGATCACCCTCGCGCTGCTCTATTTCCTCTTCCCCGGCCGCCTCGTTGCGCTGGGTCGCTGGATGCTCCGCAAGCGCGGCGGCACGGTCCGGAAGAGCGTGACCGTCGATGGCCGCGACTGGCCCTATCTGGAGGGCGGCGATTCGTCGAAGCCCTTGCTGCTGCTTGTCCACGGTTTCGCGGGCGACAAGGATAATTGGTCGATGATCGCGCCCTATCTCACGCGCGACTATCACGTCGTCGCGCCCGACCTGCCGGGTTTCGGGCAGAACGAGCGCAACCCCGAGCTCGCTTACGACATCGCGGCCCAGACCGCGCGGCTCAAGCAGTTCGCCGACGCGCTAAAGCTGGAACGTCCGCACATCGCGGGCAACAGCATGGGCGGCTGGATCGCGCTGCGCTACGCGCTCGACTATCCGGGTGCGCTCGCCAGCCTGACCCTGCTCAACAACGCCGGGGTCAATGGCGCGAACGAAAGCGATCTCCAGAAACAGGCGGCGAACGAGGACTATAACCCGCTCGTCCTCGCCAATCTCGAGGATGCCGACCGGCTGGTCGCGATGGTAGTGCACAAGCCGCCCTTTATACCAGCGCGGCTCAAACCCGTCCTCTACGCCGATGCGCTCAAATATCGCGACCAGCTCGATACGATCTTCTGGGTCATCGCGACCGAGGGCCGCGACCACCCGCTGAACGACCGGCTGGGCGAGGTGAAGGCGCCGACCCTGATCATCTGGGGCCGCCACGACCGGCTGCTCGACGTCAGCTGCGTGCCCGTGCTCGAAGCGGGCATCGCGGGCAGCCGGAGCCATATCTTCGAACATGTCGGTCACGTTCCGATGATCGAGGACCCGAAGGCGACCGCCGCCGTGATGAAGGGCTTTCTGGCCAAACACTAAAATGCTCCCTGTCGCGATGCGATGGGGAGGGGGACCGTCCGCGAAGCGGATGGTGGAGGGGGCCAGCAACCTTGCGTCTTTGCCGCTCCGTCAGCGCTGCGCGCTGACACCTCCCCATGGCTGCGCCACAGGGAGGATCATGACCTTGCCAACCACCCATTCCCGCGCCACTCTCCCCCAAAACACGGGAGAGGCTCATGCGTCTGAAAGTCGGCCTGCTCGGTGGGGGCAGCTGGGGTACGACAGTGGCGGCGGTGGTGTCGCGCAACGCGCCGATCACTTTGTGGGCGCGCGATGCCGAGACCGTCGAGGGCATCAACGGCGCCCGCGAGAACAGGAAATATCTCCCAGGCATCACGCTGCCGTCGGCGCTGCGCGCGACAAACGACATGGCGGAGGTCGTCGCCGGCGCCGATGTGCTCGTGATGGGCGTGCCCTCGCACAGCTTCCGCGGCGTGCTCGAAGAGGCGAAGGCGCATCTCCGCCCGTGGGTGCCCGTCATCAGCCTGACCAAGGGCCTCGAACTTTCGTCGGGCAAGCGCATGACCGAGCTGATCGAGGAGGTGCTGCCCGGCCACCCCGTCGGCGTGCTCACCGGCCCGAACCTCGCGCGCGAGATCATGACCGGCCAGGCGGCGGCGAGCGTCCTGTCGATGGAGGACGAGATCGTCGTTCGCGCGCTCCAGCCGGTGTTCCACTCGGGGCTGTTCCGCGTCTACACCAACACCGACCTCCTCGGCTGCGAACTCGGCGGGGTGCTCAAGAATATCATCGCGATCGCGGTCGGCATGGGCGACGGTCTGGGCGCGGGCGACAACACGCGATCGGCGCTGATGACACGCGGTCTCGCCGAGATCACGCGGCTCGGTGTCGCGATGGGCGGGCGCGCCGAGACCTTTGCGGGGCTAACCGGCATGGGCGACCTCATCGCGACCTGCACCAGTCCCTTGAGCCGCAACCGCCATGTCGGGGTCGAACTCGGCAAGGGGCGCAGGATCGACGACATCATCGCGGGCATGAATATGGTCGCCGAGGGGGTGAAGAGCGCCCCGACGGTAATCGCGCTCGCCGAAAAGCACGGGCTCGCGATGCCGATCGCGCAGGACGTTTATGATGTGACGCAGGGCAAACGCGACGCGCAGGAGGTGTTTCGCGGCCTGCTCCGCTCGTCGGTCGGCGACGAAGCGCATCCTGGCTGAGGCGATTCCGCCGCGAGACGTTCGGAATCTCCGTCAGGCCGGGAAGAAATCCGCCTGCTGGCTCGTTCTTCCCTGCGACCCGCATCATCCGGGCGTGTTTATCAGGAGATGGACGATGAAAAAGTGGACCACCCTGGCAGTCTGCCTGGCTCTCCCGGCCAGCGCCTTTGCCGCAATTCCCTATGGCTCGATGCCCCCGGGCTTCGACGCGCCGCCGGTGCGTTCGAAGCCGATCGCGGGCGTCTACAACCAATATTGGTATAATTACAAAGCCGATATCCTGGAGGCCGAGAAGGAGCTGGTCAGCGACCTTCGCCATGCGACCGACCGCGAGGATCGCTGGGACGCGTGGGACGAATGGACCGTCGAGGTGACCGACGCCGACAAGGATTATGTGAAGGAAATGCGCAAGAAAGGCTATCGCGTCGGCCGCGTGACGGTCGGCGGCTGAGCCACGCCATGAGCTCCCCGGGAGGAGACTTCCGGGTCGCAAGGGAAGGGGGGCGTCACATGGGGCGCCCGCCCTTTCTCTCGTTCGCGTTCCAGAAGCTTTAGCGCCAGCCTTCGGCGCGAGCCTTGCGCTCGGCGGCCTCGTCGAAGGGCTCGCCCGCCATCATGGCCGCGGCGGCGGCGGCGAGTTCGCCCGAACTCGCCTGGCGGTAATCGCCCTGGCGGCTTTCCCGCATCGTGCGTTCGAGCGTCCAACCCTCCGCACCGCGGCACCCGATCCCGGCCAGCGCCGCGCCTTCGAAGCTGCGGCAGGTGCGCCCCGCCCGGTCGCGGAAGCTGAGGCCGATGCGCACCGGCGCGTCGGCGGCTTGGTTCGACGCTAGCTGCGTATCGAGCGCGGCCGCGAGCGCGCCTGACGCGACCAGGGCACCGCCTTCGGTCACGACGTCGGCGGGCGTCCGCCACGGCTGGGTGCCGAGCGCCAGGCCGAGCACCAGCGACGCAGCAATCGCGCCCCAGTGCATCGGGGCGAAGCGCGCGCGCTTCGCCTCGCGGCGCGCCGCGAGGCTGGTATCGACGGCGGGTGCAGGGGATTCCGCCTCGGAGCGCGCGAGCAGCTTCAGCAATTCGTCGGGGATCGTCTCGTCGGCGACGGGATCATAGTGGCGCTGCAACCGGTCGGTGAGCGCCCGGTGGCGCGCGATCTCGTCCGCGAGCGCGGCGTCGGTCGCCGCCTCGCGCTCGATCCGGCGCGCGGTCAGGTCGTCGAGTTCGCCATCGACAAAGGCGGCAATGGTGGCCTTTTCATGGGTCATGCGGCTTCTCCGAGCAGGTGCATCAGCGTATCGCGCCCGCGCGCGAGGCGCGAGGTGACGGTGCCGATCGGCACGTCCAATATTTCCGCCGCCTCGCGATAGGCATAGCCTTCGACGAGCACGAGCATCACGACTTCGCGCTGCTCATCGGGCAGGCGCGCCATCGCCCCGTCGATGTCGCCGCGCAGCGTGCCCGCCTCGACGCTGTCGGCGTCGTCGCCTGCGATCTGGATGGCGGCCTCGTCGATCGGCGTGTGGACGCCGCGGCGGCCGCTCGCGCGGCGTTCGTCGATCCACAGGTTACGGGTGATGCGGTACATCCAGCTGTCCAGTCTCGTTCCTTGCTGCCATTGGCCCTGCGACTTCAGCACGCGCTCGATCGCGGCCTGGCACAGGTCGTCGGCGTCGGCGGCACTCCCCGCCAGCCCGCGCGCGAACCGGCGCAGGCGCGGCAGGATTTCGATCAATTGTTCTTCGAAGCGCATATCCGCCTTTTTGCCGTGCGGGGAAGAAACGACCGCCTTGTATCGTTTCTTCCGCATCCTGCTAAAAAAATTCCGGAGCGACGGGCTTCGGCTGCGACAAGGATGAATGATGCGATTGCTGGCCGGCCTGTTTCTGCTTCCGCTGATGCTGGTCGCCGGCGCTGGGCAGGCGCAGGTCGCGGTGCCGCTGCCCGATGCCGCGCGGATCGTCCCGCCGCTGCCGAAACTCGACATGGACCCGCTGGCGACGACGCGCGCGACGCTGGCGCGGCTGCGGCTCGACCGGATCACGGACCTGCTGCGCGACCATGGCGACCGGGTCGAGGTCGACCGCAATGGCGAGCCGGCGGTGCGCGGCGTGCTCGTCGCGACCGGGGTCGACGCCGCGATGACCGCGCGCGCCGCCGGCGCGGGCTTTGCCGTGATCGACCGCGAGCGGATCGAAGGGCTCGACCTAGAGGTCGTGCGATTTGCGGTGCCCAAGGGGCGCAGTCTGGCGCGCGCGCAAAAGCAGCTCGGTAAATTGCTGCCCGAGGCCGAAATCGACGCCGACCATCTCTATTTCGCCAGCGGTGCTTCGGGTTCGGGCGCTATGCTCCCCGGCGCGGCGATCGCGAGCACGGCGGGCGGGGGCACCGCATCGCTCGGCCTGATCGACGGCGGCGTCGCGGCGCATCCCTCGGTCGCGGGGCGCGTCGAGCAGCGCGGCTTTGCCAAGGGCGCGCCGGCGGCGAGCCGCCACGGCACGGCGGTCGCCTCGCTGCTGGTGGGCAGCGGCGCGGTGCGCGGCGCCGCTCCGGGGCAGCGGCTGCGGGCGGCCGACGTCTATGGCAGCGACCCCGCGGGCGGCAACGCCAGCGCGATCGCGCGCGCGCTCGGCTGGCTGGTCGAGGGCGACGTCGCGGTGGCGACGATCAGCCTCGTCGGCCCCGACAATAAGTTGCTGCGTACCGCCGTGTCGCGTGCGCAGCAACGCGGCATGCTGATCGTCGCGGCGGTCGGCAACGACGGACCCGCCGCGCCGCCTGCATATCCCGCCGCCTATCCGGGCGTGCTCGGGGTGACCGGGGTCGATGCCAAGGGTCGCGCATTGCCCGAGGCGGGGCGCAAGACGCCGGTCGACTTCGCCGCGCCGGGCGCCGACGTGCTCGCCGCGACGGGGGCGGCATCGACCGAGCGGCTGCGCGGCACCTCCTTCGCCGCGCCGCTCGTCGCGGGGCGGCTCGTGAGATTCTACCCTGCCCCCGTCGTCGGCCGGGTCGAGGAGTCGGTGACCGCGCTGATCGGCGAGGCGCGCGACCTCGGCAAGAAGGGCCGCGACAATGTCTATGGCCACGGGCTGATTTGCGGCGATTGCGGCCGCTGAATCGCGCCTCCCGAATTTTTCGGGAATAAAATCGAAAGCCCCGTCGTTCTCCAGCCAGGCCCGGCTTGCGGGCCGCAAGTTCAGGAGAAGACCTATGGCCCATCGTTTCCTCGTTTCGACCCTCGCGCTCGCCGCTTCGGCGCTGGCGCTGTCCGCGCCGGCCTCGGCGCAGTTGCTCGGCGGCGGCGGCGGGCTGACCGGCGGGCTTGGCGGCAATTTAGGCGGCACGCTTGGCGGACCCATTGGTCCCGTCGGCGGTACGCTCGGCTCGGCGGGCGACCTCACCGGTTCGGGCCGCGGCGAGGCCAAGGTCGACCGCCGCTCGGGCCGCGTCCAGGGCAATGGCCAGGGCGAAGTCCGCGGCAAGGGCTCGGTGAACGGCGAGGGGGAGCTGCTCGGCAATGCGGTCGGTGGCAATGCCGCGGGCGAAGGCGGCGCGTCGGGGCAGGGTGCGCTCGGCGTACAGGCGGTCGGCACCGATTTCGCCGGCCAGGCCGGGCGCGGCGCGGTCGACTCCGCGCGCGGCGCCGCCTCGAGCGTCACCGGTACCGCACGCGGCGCGGCCGGCGGGGTCCGCGACCAGGCCGGCGGCGCGCTGTCGGGCGTATCGGGGTCGGCGAGCGGCGCGGGCTCGGCGACGGGCAGCTTCCAGGGCAGCCTCGGCCAGCTCGCGGCTGCGGGCAGCGGCGCGGCGAGCGCCAACGGCATGTTCGCGGTCGAGCCCGGCATGCCGGTGACCGACGCGCGCGGCAAGGCGATCGGCTATGTGCAGAGCGTGCGCCAGACCGGGCGCGGCGTCGTCGAGGCCGTGACCGTCGAGGTCGGCGACCGCTTCGCGACGCTTCCCGCCGCGAATTTCGCCGGCTCGGGCGACGTGCTCGTCACCGGCATGACCAAGGGCCAGCTGAAGGACGAGGCCAAGGCGCAGGAAGCGGACGGTGCGCCCGCGCCCGCTCCCGAGCCGCGCGAGGGCCACCGGCGCTGACCTTTCCGGAAGGAAGGGGCGGCCGGCCAGACCCCCAAGTCGCCGGTCGCACACTGGGCGGGCCCCTCGCGGCCCGCCCTTTTTCAATAGCTGCGCGGCATTCCCAGCACATGCTCGGCCACATAGGACAGGATCATGTTCGTGCTGATCGGCGCGACCTGATAGAGGCGCGTCTCGCGGAACTTCCGCTCGATGTCGTACTCCGCGGCGAAGCCGAAGCCGCCGTGGGTCTGGATGCACGCTTCGCCCGCGGCCCAGCTCGCCTCGGCGGCGAGCATCTTGGCCATATTGGCTTCGGCCCCGGCATTCTCGCCCGCTTCATATCTGGCGATGCCGTCGTGGACGAGGAGTTCGGCGGCGCGCATCTGGGCATAGGCGCGCGCGATCGGGAATTGCACGCCCTGGTTCTGGCCGATCGGGCGTCCGAACAGCACGCGCTCCTTTGCGTATGCACTCGCCTTTTCGATGAACCACTTCGCATCGCCGATGCACTCGGCGGCGATCAGCAGCCGTTCGGCGTTCATGCCCGACAATATGTAGCGGAACCCCTTGCCCTCCTCGCCGATCAGGTTCGCGGCGGGGATGCGCATATTGTCGAAGAAGATTTCGGTCGTCGCATGGTTCATCATCGTGTCGATCGGGCGGATCGACAGCGTGCCCGCGGCGAGCGCTTCCTTCATGTCGACCAGGAAGACCGAAAGCCCCTCGGTGCGGCTCGCCGCCTCTTCGCGGGGCGTCGTGCGCGCGAGCAGGATCATGAGGTCGCTATGCTCGGCGCGGCTGGTCCACAGCTTCTGGCCATTGACGACATATTCGTCGCCGTCGCGCTTTGCCGTCGTCTTCAGGCTCAGCGTGTCGGTCCCGCTCGTCGGCTCGGTGACCCCGAAGGCCTGCAGCCGCAGCTCGCCGGTCGCGACGCGCGGCAGGTAGCGCGCCTTCTGCTCCTCCGACCCGTGGCGCAGCACCGTGCCCATCACATACATTTGCGCATGCACCGCGCCGCCGTTGCAGCCCTGCCGCTGGATTTCCTCGAGGATCGCCGCCGCGGCCGACAGCGGGAGCCCCGCGCCGCCATAGTCTTCGGGAATCAGCGCGGCGAGATAGCCCGCTTCGCCGAGCGCGGCGACGAACTCGCTGGGATATTCGCGCGCCCGGTCCTTCGCCTGCCAATAGGGGCCCGGAAACTGCGCGCAAAGCTTTGCGACCTCCTCGCGGATGGCGGTGTAATCCTGCGTCATGCCTGGTGGACCAGTCCCTTGTCGATGAGCGCGGCGATCGCGCCGCTGGAAAGGCCCAGCCGCTCGGCGAGCACCGCCTCGCTATGCTGGCCGTTGCGCGGGGCGGGGGCGGGCGGCCGGCGCTGGGCCTGCGGGATGATCGCAAAGGCGCCAGCGGCGGGATAGGCGAAGCCGCTCGGGTTCGCCGCCGCACCGAAGATCGGATTGTTCGCGACCAGCGCCGGATCGTTCGCGGCATCGAGCATCGTCCGGTACGGCGAATGGACGATCCCGCCCGCGTCGAAGGCGGTAGCGAGATCGGCATGATCGCGCGCGGCGATTGCCGCCTCGAACAAGGGATAGAGCGCGTCGCGGTGCTCGAAACGCACCCCGTCGTCCCTGGCGAAGGACACGCCGCGGTCCGCCTCGATCGCGGCGACAGCCTGACCGAGGTCCAGGGCGGCAACCAGGTTCGCCCATTGGCGCGGTGTCACGACGACGATCATCGTGCGGGTGCCGTCGCGCGTCACGAAATCGCGCCCGAACAGGCCGTAGACCGCATTGCCCAGCCGCGGCCGGTTCGTGCCGCCGTACAGGACCTCGGCGATGCCCCCCAGATTGGCGACGGTACCGATCGCAATGTCGGACAGCGGCAGCCGCACCTCGCCGCCTTCGCCGGTCGCTGCGCGGCGCTGGATCGCCGCCATCAGCGCGAAGGCGGCATAGGCGCCGGTGAGCAGATCCCAGGCGGGCAGCACATGGTTGACGGGCTCGGGCCCGGCGCCGGTGAGCATCGGATAGCCGACCGCATTGTTCACCGTATAGTCGAGCGCGGGCGAGCCGTCGGCCCAGCCCATCACGCGCACGGTGATCAGGTCGGGGCGTCCCTCCGCGAGCGTCTCGTGCGACAGGAAGCCGCCGACGGGGAAGTTGGTGACGAACTGGCCGGTCGCGCGCACCAGCGCCTGCAGCAGCTCGCGCCCCTCGGGCCGCCCGAGGTCGAGCGCGACCGACTTTTTCGCGCGGTTGAGATTTTCCCAATAGAGGGAGTCATTGTTGTCGGTGACCGGCCAGCGCCGGAAATCGGGGCCGCCGCCGATCTGGTCGACGCGGATCACCTCCGCCCCCATCTGTGCAAGATAAAGGCCCGCGGTCGGCGACGCGACAAAGGAAGACGCCTCGATGACCGAGAGATTGGGGAGGAGGTTATACACGGCCTACCGTTCCCCGGCGAAAGCCGGGGCCCATGCGGTTCCAAATAAGCGTTGCGCCATTACGCTCTGGGCCCCGGCTTTCGCCGGGGAACGGCATAGGCTCACGCATCGGCCTTCCCGATGATCGCGATCGACGACACATTCTGGTTCGGCATCCCGCCGAGATTGTGGCTCAAGGCGAACACCGGATTGTCCTGTCGCTGCCGCTCGCCCGCGCGGCCGAGGATCTGGAGATAGTTTTCATAGATCATCCGCAGCCCCGACGCGCCGATCGGATGGCCAAAGCATTTGAGTCCGCCGTCGATCTGGCACGGGATCGCCCCGTCGGCGTCGTAGAAGCCGTCGAGCACGTCGCGCCAGCCCTGGCCTTCCTTGGAGATGTGGAGGTCTTCCATCGTCACCAGCTCGGTGACCGAGAAGCAGTCGTGGACCTCGATCAGGCTCAACTGCGACCGCGGATCGGTGATCCCGGCCTCGTCATAGGCTTTGGTCGCGGCAACGCGGGTGGTGTGGAAATAGCTGCCGTTCCACCCCTGCGCCTGCATCTCCCAGCCGTTCGAGGTCGCGAGCTGGAGCGCCTTCACCGTGACGATGTCGGTCTTGCCGAGCGCGCGCGCGATCTCCGGCGTGGTCACGATCGCGCAGGCGGCGCCGTCGCTGACCCCGCAGCAGTCGAACAGGCCGAGCGGTTCGGCGATCATCGGTGCGCCCAGCACCTGGTCCATCGTCACTGCCTTCTGCAGATGCGCCTTGGGGTTTTTCGCGCCATTGGCATGGCTCTTGACCGAGACATGCGCCATCGCGCGCTTGAGGTCGTCCTTGCCGACGCCATGGACCCCGCGATAGGCGCTCGCGAGCTGGGCGAAATTCCCCGGCGCCGACCCGGTGATGCCGACCATGTCGTGCGTCGTGCCGCGCGTGCGGACAGGCAGCCCGCCATAGCCGGTGTCCTTCAATTTCTCCGCCCCCATCGCGAGCGCGATGTCGCACGCGCCCGAGGCGACCGCATAGACCGCGCCGCGAAAGCTTTCGGTGCCGCTCGCGCAGTAATTCTCGACCTTGGTTACCCCGATGTCGGGCAGGCGCAGCGCGACCGCGAGCGGGATGCCGCTCGGCCCGATATTCTGGGCGTCGAACGCGGCGCCCAGCCAGGCGGCGTCGATCTGGCTCGCCTCGATCCCGGCGTCGGCCATCGCCTCCTCATAAGCCTCGAGCATCAGCTGGTCCTCGTCCTTGTCCCAGCGTTCGCCGAACTTGGCACAGCCCATGCCCAAAATGGCGACCTTGTCGCGGATACCTTTGGCCATCGTCTCGTCTCCAACCAAATCCCTCTCCCCTTGGGGGAGAGGGTTGCAAAGACTTGGCAGCTTGCTGCCTAGTCGGCGCTGGGTGAGGGTCTGATACGGTCGATCCCTCATCCAACTTCGCCTAGCCGCTTCGCGGCAAGGCTGCGTATCCTTCTCCCGCAAGGGGAGAAGGAATTAGAAAGCCGGCGCGGCTTTCCAGAAATAGCGGCGGAACCCGCGATTCTCGTCATACGCCTTGATGCGGAACATCATCCGCAGATCGGCGCCCACGTCCAGCGCTTCGCCCGCGAAATCGGTAAACTCGGCCATCATCCGCCCGCCGCCGACAAAGTCGATATTGCCATAATAGCTCGGCGGGTCGGGCGAATAGGTCAGCGCGTCGGCGGTCCAGGTCATCACCTTCGCGGGCACCTCGGCGAGCGGATAATCCTCCTGCGTGCCGACCGCATGGTCATTGGCGTTCACGCTGACCTCGCTCTTCGGAAATTGCACCGTCCCGGTCTTGGTGCAGCGCCCGCCGACGAGCCCGAGCACCGCCTTGCGATTGCGCCACAAGGCGGTCAGCGCGGTCTTGCTGTCATGCTCGGCGCGCGCGCCGCGGTCGAGCTGGAGCAGTCCGCGGTGAAAGAGATATTTGGCGTAATTGGTCGACTCGATGCGCCGCGCGAGCCAGCCCGATAGCCCGAGCCGCGGCTTCACCGACCCGATGGCAGCGGTGACCTCGAACAACAGCAGGTCGCAGCCCTGCCCGAAGCTCGCGAGCAGGATGAACTCGCCCGCCTTCGCCTTTTCGAGCGCGGCGCTGAGCATCACCAGCGCATGCGCGGCGCCGGCATGGCCGAGGCTCGCGCCCAGCGTGTCGGCGACCGCGCCCTCGCCGATACCGGCCTTCTTCGCGAGCATTTCGGGCACGCCCTTGACCGCGACGGGGACGAGGAAATGGTCGATTGCCGCGCCTTCGACCCCGGCTTTTTTGAGCAGCGCCGCGATCGCGGGGTTCATGATCCGCGCAAAGCCCTCGTCGCGCACCCAGCGCGCCTCCCAGTCATAGTCGTGCGCTTCGCCCGCCTCGCGGAAATGGTCGACGAAATCCATCGTCACGCTGTGGCTCGCGACGAGCGTCGCGATCGGCGCACCGGTGCCGACGAGGACAGCGGCCGCGGCGTCGCCGCTGGTCATCTCGCGCTCGGACGCGGGCTTGGGCGTCGCGATCTCGGCGGCGGTGACCAGCGTAGTCTCATTGCCGCCAAGCGCCACCAGCAGCGCCGAGGTCGCCGCGCGCTGCGATCCCGCGACGTCGATCGCGCCGACCGCGTCGGGCAGGTTCAGCGCTTCCTTGACGATGCCGGCATTCTGGCGGTCGGCGAAGGGCAGGGTGGTCGAGGCGATGGCGACGCGCTGCACCGTCGCCCGGTCGATGCCGTCGAGCGCGTCGCGCGCCGCCTCGAGCGCCATGGTGACGCTGTCCTCGTCCCAATTGGCGACGGCTTTCTCGCCCTTGGCGAGCCCGCGCAGCCCGCCCGCGAACCAGCTGTTCGTCGCGTGGATTGTGCTGCGCTGCAGCCGGGTGATCGGCACATAGGCGCCGAAGGACAATATTCCGAACTCGCTCATGCCGTCTCCGCATAGCCGTTGGTGAAAACAATCTTGTCGCGCTCGACGACGCGGGCGCGGAAGGCGAGCTTGCCACCCTCTTCGTCCCAGATCGAGGTCTCGATCGTTTCGCCGGGATAGACCGGCGCCGAAAAGCGCCCGTCGAGTCGCTTGAGCCGCGCGGGCGCATTGCCGCAGCGCGCCGCGAGCAACGCCCGCCCGATCACGCCATAGGTGGCGAGGCCGTGGAGGATCGGCGCATCGAAGCCGCCCACTTTGGCGACATCGGGGTCGATATGCAGCGGATTGAGGTCGCCCGACAGGCGATAGATTTGCGCGAGGTTGGCGGCGGTGCTCAGCGTCACGACATCGTCGGGCGCGCGGTCGGGGATGGCGTGCGGCACCGGCGCCCCCTCGGCCGAACCCCCGAATCCGCCGTCGCCGCGCAGGAAGGTCATCGCGCGCGAGGTGGCGAGATGCGTACCCGCACCGTCGTGAATCTCGCGCGTCACCATCGCGAGGGCGCCCTTGTCGGCGCCCTTATCGTAGATCGCCTCGATCACCGTCGACCCAGTGATCTCGCCCTCGACCGGAAGCGGAGCATGCAGGATGGTCGACTGCTCGCCGTGCAGCACCTTCTGCCAGTTCGCGCCGAGCGCCGGGTCGCGCCAGATGAAGCCGGGATAGCCCAAAGTCACCGCCATCGTCGGCAGCGCCTTCAGCCGCTCCTCATAGATGAAGTCGAGTTCGCTCGCCCCGGTGCCGAGTGCATAGAGGATCGTATCGCGCGCGGTGAGCGTCTGCCGCGTAACGATCGGCGGCATGGTGAGGAGAGCGGTGGGGTCGATCATGAAATCCTCCCCACTTGTGGGGAGGGGGGCCGCCGCGAAGCGGTGGAGGAGGGGGCTCGCGTCCTCGCGCGACGTCGGCGGGCCACGATAACCCCCTCCGTCAGCCGCTGCGCGTCTGCCACCTCCCCGCAATCGGGGAGGATTTTATCAAATCGGATCATAACCGAACACATCCCCCGAGCGTTCGGCCGGGTTGGCGAAGCTTCCGCGGAACGCCGGGAGCATTTCGTCGGCGATCGCCTGCGCGGTCCAGCCCTCGCTCTTCTGCATCGACCGGATCGGCCGCGGTTTCGAGAAGAGGAAGATCTCGTTCTTGCGCACGCCGAAGACCTGGTTCGACACTTCCTGCGACGCGTCGCTCGCGAGGAAGGCGACGAGCGGCGCGATCTTGTCGGCGGTCATCGTCTTCATGCGCTCGATGCGCTGCGCCTCGGCCTCGTTGGTCGCGGGGATCGTCGCGATCAGCCGGCTCCACGCGAAGGGCGCGATGCAGTTCGAGCGTACCCCGGCGCGCGCCATGTCGAGCGCGATCGACTGCGACAGCCCGACGATGCCGAGCTTCGCGGCCGAATAATTGGCCTGGCCGAAATTGCCGATCAGCCCGCTGGTCGAGGTGAAATGGATGAAGCTGCCCGACTGCTGGTCGCGAAAATAGGGCGTCGCGGCCTTCGACACGTTGAAGCAGCCGTTGAGGTGGACGTCGATCACCGCGTTCCAGTCCTCGTGGCTCATCTTGTGCCAGATGCGGTCGCGCAGGATGCCGGCATTGTTCACCACCGCGTCGATGCGGCCGAACGCCTGCACCGCATCCTCGATGATGCTCGCTGCGCCCTTGGGATCGGCGACGCTGGCGCCGTTCGCCAGCGCCTTGCCGCCCGCCGCCTTGATGTCGTTCACCGTCTCCTGCGCCGGGGAGAGGTCGGCCCCTTCGCCCTCGGCGCTGCCGCCGAGGTCGTTGACGACGACCGATGCGCCTTCCGTGGCGCAGAGCAGTGCGATCTCGCGCCCGACGCCGCGTCCCGCGCCTGTCACCGCGACCACCTTGCCGTCCAGCATGCCCATGCGACTCTCCCTTCGATGAATTGCGATCCGGCTAGTTGAGCTTTTCGTGATATTCAATATAAAGAATATGGTTTTCATATTTATGAAAAGAGAGCGCATGGCAGGTGAAGTAAGATCGGTGTCGCAGGCGTTCGCGGTGCTCCGCCTGCTCGCCGGGCGCGACCCGATGACGCTGTCCGACATCGGCCGCGCGCTCGGGCTCGGTGCTTCCTCCTGCTTCAACCTGCTCGGCACGCTCGTTGCCGAGGGGGCGGTGGTGCGCGAGGCGCCGGGGAAGCGTTATCGCCTCGCCGACGGCTGGGCGCGCTCGGGGCTGCTGCGCGACGGCGACGCGCGGCGGATGATCGATCGGCTGCGCCCGCCTATGACGCGCTTCGCGCAGGCGCATGGCGTGACCGCGGGGTTGTGGCAGGTCGCGTCGAAGGACCGGCTGCAACTCGTCGCGCATGCCGAGAGCAATGCCGTGCTGCGCATCCACCTCGCGCAGGGGCAGCGCCAGCCGCTCGGCGGCGGCGCCGTCGGGCGCGCGATCGCCGCGGCCCAGGCGCCCGGCGAGGCGGAGATCGCGCGGCGCTTTGCCGGGGTGCGCTGGGAAAAGCCCGTCAGCTTCGCCGACTATGCCAACCAAATCGAAATCGCCGCGCGGGCGGGTTATGCGCTTGACGAAGGCCATACGCATATCGGGATCTGGACGCTGGCCGCGGTGGTGCCGGGTCGCGGCGCCGAATATTGCGCTTCGGCAAGCTTTTTCGCCGGCGCGCGCGGCGCCGCCGAGGTCGCGGCGCTCGGCCGCGCGCTGGTCGAACTGGCGGCGTCCGCCGAGGGGTGAATTCGGGCGAGAGAGTTCAGGCCAACTTATAAACCCGTTCGTGTCGAGCGAAGTCGAGACACGCGAACGCACGCGCTACCTATGGGTGTCTCGACTTCGCTCGACACGAACGGAGTTAGAGTGCGGTCTGGAAACCACCCCAAAGCCGCCGCCACCGAGCCAAGGGCCCCTTCCTCAGAAGCCCGCTTCGCCCAGCAGCGCCTTCGCCTCTTCGCCCTGCCAGTCGATCGCGCCGACCACGCGCCACACCTCGCGCCCCTCGGCGTCGTAGAGGATGCTCGTCGGCAGCGCGCTGTTATAGACGTCGAGCAGGTGGTTGTCGGGATCGAGATAGGGCTCGAGCGCCGAAAGCTTCGCCCTCGCGAACCACGGATCGACCACCGCCGCGCCCTGCAGATCCTGCGCGACCGCGACCACCGCCAGCTTGTCTTTCTGCGCTGCGGCGAGCTTGTCGAGTGTCGGCATCTCGGCGACGCACGGCGCACACCAGGTCGCCCACAGATTGACCAGCAAGGGCTTGCCGCGGAAGGACGCCAGCGTCACCGGCGCATCGTCGGGTCCGGTGAAGCTCGCCGCGGGCACGGGCTTGCCCGCGTCGGTGCGGATCACCTGATGCTTGAACGTCTCGACCCCCGACTTGGCTTCGGAAGCCGAAATATTTGCTTGGGACGCGCCGGGTTGCTCCCCGCCAGCCTTTTGCCTATCGCAACCCGCGATCGATCCGGCCAGCACCAGCGCCGGAATCAACGTGTAAAGGCTTTGGACGCGGCGGATGGTGGATTCTCCGGACAGCAACAGCATGTGGGGCGGCCGCTTCGGTGCCGGTCCCGCGGCGATCATGCAAGAGATAAACGCGTCGATCCCCGTCGATAAGCGCCTGTGGGAAGAAGATATCGCCGCCAGCCGCGCGCACGCCGCGATGATCAGCGCGGCGGGGATCATCACAGCCGATGACGCCGCCAGGATCGACGCCGGCCTCGCACAGATCGCCGGCGAGTTCGCGGCGAACGGCGTGCCCGTCGACCTCGCGCTCGAAGACATCCACATGACCGTCGAATCGCGGCTCAAGGAGATCATTGGCGAGCCCGCCGGGCGCCTCCACACCGCGCGCTCGCGCAACGACCAGGTCGCGACCGATTTCCGCCTGTGGGTGCGCACCGCCTGCGCGCGCATCGATGCCGGGCTGAAGGCGATCCAGGCGGCGCTGATCGCGCGCGCCGAGGAACATGCGGACAGCATCATGCCCGGCTTCACGCACCTCCAGGTCGCGCAGCCGGTGACGCTCGGCCATCACCTGCTCGCCTATGTCGAGATGTTCGGCCGCGACCGCGGCCGCTTCGCCGACGCCGCCAAGCGCCTCAACGAATCGCCGCTCGGCGCCGCGGCGCTCGCGGGCACCAGCTTCCCGCTCGACCGCAATGCCACCGCGGCCGCACTCGGCTTCGATCGCCCGATGGCGAACAGCATCGACGCGGTCTCGGACCGCGACTTCGCGCTCGAATTTTGTGCGTCTGCCAGCATCGCCGCGATCCACCTCTCGCGCCTCGCCGAGGAAGTCGTGATCTGGGCGAGCCAGCCTTTCGGTTTCGTGCAATTGCCCGACGCCTGGTCGACCGGCAGCTCGATCATGCCGCAAAAGCGCAACCCCGACGCCGCCGAACTGGTGCGCGGCCGCGCGGGCCTGCTGCTCGGCGCGTTCCAGCGCCTCAGCGTGATCGTGAAGGGGCTGCCGCTCACCTATTCGAAGGACCTGCAGGACGACAAGGAATCCGTCTTCGGCGCCTTCGACGCGCTCGCGCTGTCGCTCGCCGCGATGACCGGCATGGTCGAAACCTTGGTCTTCCGCACCGACCGCATGCGCGCGCTCGCCGCCTCGGGCTTCTCGACCGCGACCGATCTCGCCGACTGGCTGGTGCGCGAGGCGGGGGTGCCGTTCCGCGACGCGCATCATATCGTCGGCGCCTGCGTGAAACGATCCGAAGAACTCGGCGTTGAGCTGTCGGCGTTGCCGCCCGCGGAAGCCGCTGCGATCCACGCCGCGGTCACCCCCGCGGCGCTCGCGGCGCTCACCGTCGAGGCATCGGTCGCCAGCCGAACAAGCTATGGCGGCACCGCGCCCGAACGGGTAAGGCAGGCCATTGCCGCGGCGCGCGCCGCGCTGGAGGAATGATGCACGCGACGCGCCACCTTGTCCTGACCGTCCTCGGCGGCGCGCTGCTCACCGGCGCGCTCGGCGCGTGCGGCAAGAAGGAAGATCTGAAGCCGATCGCCGGCGACCCGCCCGCGCCGCTGCCCGTCGGGGCCAGGCGTGCGCCGACCACGGAGGAGCTTACGACGCCTGACGCGCAGGCCAAGCCGGCGCGCAGCGACGAACTTCTCAAACGATCCGAGCAACGCGAACCCGACGATTTCGACCTGCCGCCTCCGGGCTGAGCACACAGGACTTCCTTCGATGAACCATTTCGACATTCGTGACGGCGTCATGCACGCCGAAGATGTTCCGCTGCCGCGGATCGCCGAGGAAATCGGCACCCCCGTCTATGTCTATTCGCGCGCGACGCTCGAACGCCATGCCCAGGCGTTCCGCGACGGGCTGAAGGACGTGCCGAAGAAGCACCTCGCCTTCGCGATCAAGTCCAACCCCAACCTCGGCGTGCTGCGCGTGCTCGCGCGGCAGGGCTATGGCGCCGACGTCGTTTCGGGCGGCGAGCTCGAGCGCGCGCTCGCGGCCGGCATGGCGGCCGAGGACATCGTCTTTTCGGGGGTCGGCAAGACGCGCGCCGAACTGGCGCTGGGCCTCGACCGCGGCATCGGCCAGTTCAACATCGAGCACGAGCCCGAGGGTATCGCGCTCGCCGAGATCGCGCTGCGCAAGGAAATGACCGCGCCCGCGGTGCTGCGCGTCAACCCCGACGTCGACGCAGGCACCCACGCCAAGATCTCGACCGGCAAGGCCGAGAACAAGTTCGGCGTCGGCATCGACGCCGCGCCCGAAATCTTCGCGCGCCTCGCGGCGCTGCCCGGGCTCAACATGCGCGGGGTCGCGGTGCATATCGGCAGCCAGCTGACCAGCCTCGCGCCGTTCGAGGCGGCATTCAAGCGCGTCGGCGAACTCGTCGCGGACCTCCGCGCCGCGGGGCACAGCATCACCCATGTCGACCTCGGCGGCGGCCTCGGCGTGCCCTATCGCGCGGGCGACAATGTCATTCCGCCGTCGCCCGCCGATTATGGCGCGATGGTCGCGCGCGTGACCAGGGACTGGGACGTCACATTGATGTTCGAACCCGGCCGCGTCATCGCGGGCAATTCGGGGGTGTTGCTGACCGAGACCTTGTGGGTGAAGCCCGGCGCGACGCACCCCTTCGTGATCGTCGACGCGGCGATGAACGACCTAGCCCGGCCCGCGCTCTACGACGCCTGGCACGATTTTCTCGCGGTCAAGCCATCGGGCGAGACGATGACCGCGTCGATCGTCGGCCCGGTCTGCGAAACCGGCGACACCTTTGCGCGCGACCGGCTGATCGACAAGGTCGAGGCAGGCGACCTCGCGGTCTTCTGCAGCGCGGGCGCCTATGGCGCGACGATGGCGTCGACCTACAACAGCCGCAGCCTCGTTCCCGAGGTGCTCGTCGACGGCGATCGCTACGCCGTCGTTGCCGACCGCATTGCCGCGGGCACGATCATGGCCGCCGAACGCGTCCCCGACTGGATCGACTGACCTCCATCGGGCCCTCCCCTTCAGGAGTGCCGGGTCGGTCGGTCCCCCGGACCGACCTGACCAGTCCGGGGGACTGTTCACCCGACACTGGCAGCGAGACTTGCCAGCTTGCTGGTTAGTCGCAGCGGGTGGGGTCCATCGGCCTTGCACAATGCTGATAGCCCCCACCCCGACCCCTCCCCTAAAGGGGAGGCGCTTGTTATAGGTCGTCGCCATGCACCAACTCCCCATCTTCCTGAATCTCAGCGGCCGCACGGTCGTGCTGGTCGGGGAGGGGGAAGCCGCCGATGCCAAGGCGCGGCTGATCGCGCGCGCGGGCGGGCGCATCGTTCCGGCGTGGGAGGCGGGCGCGAGCCTCGCCTTCGTCGCGCTCGACGAAGGCGCCGAGGCCGCCGCGGCGGACCTGCGCGCCCGCGGCCTGCTGGTCAACGTCGTCGACCGCCCTGACCTTTGCGATTTCACCACCCCCGCGATCGTCGACCGCGCGCCGGTGACGATCGCGATCGGCACCGGCGGCGCCTCGGCGGGGCTCGCCAAGGCGGTGCGGCAGCGCATCGAGGCGCTGCTCCCCACGCGTCTCGGCGCGCTGGCGTCGGCGCTCTATGCCGCGCGCGCCGCGATGAAGGCGCGCTGGCCCGCCGCCGCCGACCGCCGCCGCGCGGTCGATGCGGCGCTGGCAAGCGGCGGCGCGCTCGATCCGCTTAACGAAGGCGCACCAGATCGCGTCGACGCCTGGCTCGCCGCCGACGGTCCGGCCATGTCCTCGCGCCTCGAAACGATCGCGCTGACCAGCTTCGACCCCGACGATCTCACGCTCCGCGCGGCGCGGTTGCTCGGCGAGGCCGACCATGTCTTCCACCCGGCGTCGATCCCCGCGGCGATCCTCGACCGCGCACGCGCCGACGCCGTGCGCCACTCGGCCGATGCCCCGCCTGCCGATCCGCCGCCGGGCCTGTCGCTCTGGCTGGAGATTTCAAGCTTGGGGAAGGGCGGCTAGCGACCGTTAGGGGACGTTTAATCCTCCCTGTGGCCGGAGGCCATGGGGAGGGGGGCCGCGCCCGCAGGGCGTGGTGGAGGGGCCGAAAGCTTGCGCGACGCCTGACGGCGTCGGCCCTTCCGTCAGCGCTTCGCGCTGCCACCTCCCCATCGCTGCGCGACAGGGAGGATTATTATGTCCGCTTCCCACCCCAATCCTGCCATCCAAATGCACGCCCCTAAGGCGCGATCGCCAGCCCGTCGCCATTCTTGCCCGCGGGCAGACGGCGCAGCACCTTGCCGCTCGCGACGTCGATCTCGGCGA
The DNA here is from genome assembly GCA_005503165.1 of Sphingomonadaceae bacterium 3R27E2-A. GTDB lineage: Bacteria > Pseudomonadota > Alphaproteobacteria > Sphingomonadales > Sphingomonadaceae > Sphingopyxis. The sequence continues at coordinate 13,409 of SCNT01000019.1, read as the reverse complement.
CCTTGTCGTGCCCCGTCTCGGCGGCGTAGAGCCGCTTCGAATCGGCACTGAACAGCAGGGTCACCTGCCGCGCCGCATCGCCCTCCGACACCTGGATCACCTTCACCGGCGCGCGCGTCCCGGCGTCGAACAGGCTGATCGTCCCCGTGCCGATATTGCTCGTCGCGATCAGCTTGCCGTCGGGGCTCGCGAGCACGCGGATCGCCACGGGGTCGACCTTATGCTCGGCGACCTTCTCGCCGGTCCTCGTGTCCCATACCGATACGCGCGGCGCATCGAGGTCGCCGACCCACAATTCGCGCCCGCCCTTCGCCAGCGCCAGCCCCTCGGGCTTGCCGCCGATGGGGAGGTCGCGAAGCTTCTTCGCATCCTTCAGGTCGAGCACGCTCACCGTCCCCGAGGCGATATTGGCGGTATAGGCGGTGCGGTTGTCGGGCGCGACGACGATCATATGTGAGCCCAGCTGCCCTGTCGCGATCGAGGTGACCGCGCCGTCGGGGGCGACCACCGCGACCGACTGGCTCCCCTCGGCGGTCGCGACCAGCCGCCCGTCGGAAAGCCACAGCAGCCCGTGCGGCCGCTGGTTGGGGGCGATGTCGATCGTCTTGAGCTTCGTCTTCGCGGCGACGTCGAATATGTCGATCGTCGTCCCGCCATAGGCGACCACCGCCGCCTGCCTGCCGTCGGGCGACACCGCGATCTCGTGCGGCATCCGGCCCGTCGGCAGCCGCGCGACCTCGGCGCCGGTTTCCAGCGCGACGAGGCTCAGCGTATCCTCGCCCTTGTTGCCGATCAGCAGGCTCTCGGCCGCGACCGGCGGCACGGCGAGCAGCAGGATCGACAGGAGTGTGGCAGCACGGCTCATCATCGTCTCCCGGGGACAGGTGCGCCACCTTATGCGGCGCCCTCGCGCGGGCAACCGCCGTTCGACAAGCGACATGACCAGATTACGATAAGTTCATTGGCCTCGCGGGGCCGCGCTCCGCATCCTTTGCCTGCGGCCGACGCGCGCCGCGCTGACCGGGAGAGCGACCCATGAACCTGCCGACCATCGACCCCGACGCCCTGCCCCTGCTCGATACCATGGTCGGGCTGTTCGGATCGCTCGTCGCGCCCGGCGCGACCTCGGGGCCGTCGGTCTTCGAGGTATCGGTCACCGTCATCCTGATCATCAACGACTGATCCGCCCCGCGCCGGGCGCCCCCGATGCCATCGCGCCACGAACATTATCCGCGGGCCGACGCCGCGCGCTGCGCTGCGCTGCGCGCGGCCGAGGCCGGTCTTGCGGCGCGCTGGCGCAGCGCGGATGCGCGCCCCGCGGGCCTCGCCGCCGCGATGGCCGCCGCCGATGCCACTGCCGCCGATCCCGGCCGCGCGATCGAGTATCTCCGCCCGTGGCTCGCCGACACAGGCTGGCTCGCCGCGCGCCTCGCCGACGCGCTCGCCCTGCTCGCCGCCGACCCTTTCGCGCGCCCGCCCTTGCCCGTCGTCGGAAGCGGCGGCGGGCCCGGCGGGCTGATCCTCGCCGAGCGCGGCGCGGTGCGCCTTTCGCTCCAGCTGCTGCCATTCGAGATCGCCGGCGCGGCGCCCGCGACCGCGCTCTTCGTCCCCGGCCGCGCCGCGATCCGCGTTCTCGCCGCCGGCGGCGCCAGCCTCGCCCTCCACCATGTCGCGCTGTCGAAGGCCGAGGAAGCCGGCGCCTTCACCGCGGCCGGCGCTGCGCGCTGCGCCAGCGATCCGCCGCGCCCGCTGCACGACGGCGAGCGCCTCGAGCTCGACACTACGCGCACCGCCTTCACCGTCGCGGGTGCGCGCGGCGACGTTTTGCTGCTCGACCTGTCGGTGCGCCCGCCGTCGCCGCTGCCGGCGCGCGCGCACGACATCGCGAGCGGCCGCCTCGTCCATCTCGCCGCCTCGCGTCGCGACAGCAGCTTTCGCCAGATGGCGCTTGCGCTGCTGCGCGCGATGGAGCGCCGCGCCGCCGCGCCGCTCTTCCTCGCCGCGACGCATGCGGGGGATTTCGCCGCGCGCTGGGCCGCGATGCGCGACCTCGTCGCGCTCGACCCCGCCGCCGCACGCCCGCGCCTCGCGCAGATGGCGGCGGACGACCCGCATCCCGAGGTTCGCGCCGCCGCCGCCGCGACGCTCGCGCTCTACGCATCGGGGGAGGCCAGACCATGCCCCGTCTGATCGATCCGCCCGCCGGCCCCACGCTCGACCTTGCAGAGGTCGCCGCGCGCCTCGACGAAAGCGGCGTCGATTTCGGCGACGAAGCCAGCCTCGCCCACGCCGCCGGGCTGCTCGCCGGGCTCGCGCGAAACCGCGACTTCCTCGCCGACCATATCGTCGCCGAGCTCAAGGCCAGCTTCGCGAACCAGCTCAGCCTCAGCCGCTATTCGGCGCAGGTCTTCCTCCTCCACCGCAGCCCTCGCGGTCCTTTCCTGCGCGCCAACCTCTGGCCCGCCGCGAGCGACGCGTCCTACATGGCCAGCGGCGCCCAGGCCTTTGCCTACGGCCTGCCGCACGACCATAATTTCAGCTTCCTCACCACCGGCTATTGGGGCCCGGGCTATGTCAGCGACGATTACGACTATGACGCCGAAGCCGTCGACGGCCGCCTCGGCGAAGTGCTGAACCTGACCTTCACCGGGCGTAGCCAGCTGAGCGAAGGCAAGACGATGCTCTACCGTGCCCACCGCGACATCCACAGCCAGCGCCCGCCCGAGCGCCTCTCGGTCAGCCTCAACATCATGGAGGAGGGCGAGCAACTTCCCTGGCGCGACCAATATATCGTCGACCTTCCCCGGACAGCGGACGGGCGCGGCGCGATCGCGCGCCTCCCGACGCTGACCCCGGCCGAGATGCTGCTGCGCTGCGCCGTCCACCTGACCGAGGAGGGCATGGACGTCGCCGACCATTTCGCGAAAGCCCACCCGGTCCCCCGCGTCCGCGCGGGCGCCATCGCCGCGTTGGCGGCGGTGGAGGCGGGCGCGGGCAGGGCCGCGGTGCTGGAACGCGGGCTGCGCGATCGCGATGCGCGGGTCAGGGATGATTGTGCGCGGTGGCTGGGGGCTCGACTATAGCCCGGCGACGGTCCGCCTGCGCCCAAAAGCCGCTGTCCGACATTGCTTTTTCCCCACCGATGCCGCAGCTTGCCGGCAATGAGGGAGACGATCATGGTCAATTGGGTTTTGCGCGGCGCGGTCCTGCTGTGGGCGCTGTTCTTCTTCATGATCGGCGTGCGCGGGTTGCTCGACCCGGCGAGCTATACCGAGACCTTCGGCTTTACGATCAGCGGGGTAGCGATCAACACGCTGCGCGCCGACCTGTCGTCCTTCTTCCTGGTTTCGGCGGGCGCAGCGGCGCTCGGCGCGCTGGTGCCGGCATGGGTACGCGCGCTGCTGGTGCCCGCGGCGCTGTTCGGTACGGCGCTGACCGGGCGGCTGATCGGAGTGGCGATGGGCGACCCGACCAATTTCGGGATTGTGCAGGGCATGATCGTCGAGGCGCTGTCGGTGCTGCTGCTGGTCGGTAGCTGGTGGGTGCTTTTGCAGCCGCCGGTGGTCGCGGCGCCCGCCGAGGCTGGCTAAGCGCCCGTTAACGCTTTCGCATTGCTTTTTCGCGATAGTCTTCCCTCCTGCCGGTGGGGCGGGGTGGAGGGATCAATGGAACCCAATGCAGACCAGCGCAGCGGCCTCGGTCGTCGCAGCGAGGGCCGCCGCAAGGCGCGGGATCCGAATTACACCGGTCCCGAGCGCCGCTCGGGTCGCGACCGCCGTTCGGGAACCGATCGCCGCATCGTCTTTTGAGCGGACTGGTGCCGCGCGCGCAGCGCGGCTAGGCTGGGCCAGAGAAAGGCCCCGCCATGACCCAAAGCCCGCTGCCGCCCCTGAGCGTCGATATCGTGTCCGACGTGATGTGCCCCTGGTGCATCATCGGCTGGCTGAAATTCGAAAAGGTGATGGCCCATTTCGCGGGGCGGCTCGATTTTCGCGTGCAATGGCATCCGTTCGAGCTCAATCCCGACATGCCGCCCGAGGGCGAGGACGCCGCGAGCCATGTGATGCGCAAATATGGCATCACCGCCGAACAGAGCCGCGCGAACAGTGGCAAGATGGCGGGGGTTGCCGCGGAGCTCGGCTTCGCCTTTAACCGCGGGCCCGATTTTCGCATGCGCAACAGCTTCGACGCGCACCGGCTGCTGAGCTGGGCCGGAGCGCTTGAGGAGCCCGAGCAGGCCAAAGCGACGGGGGTGCAGACCGCGCTCAAGCTTGCCCTGTTCCGCGCGCATTTCTCCGACAATCGCGATGTCAGCGACCATGACGTCCTCGCCGACGTTGCGGCGTCGGTCGGGCTCGACGCGGCGCGCGCGCGGGCGATCCTCGCGAGCGATGAATTCGGCGAGATTGTGCGCGTCGAGGAAACCTATTGGGCCGACCAGAACATCACCGGCGTGCCGGCCTTCATCCTCGGGGGACGGATGCTCGTGCCCGGCGCACAGGATCCCGAGGTGTTCATCCGCGTGATCGAGCGCAAGGTCCTCGCCGACGCGGCCTGAGGAACAGAGGCGCGCCCTTGCGCGTTGATCGGTCGTCCATGAAAGGAACGGCCATGACCCAAGACCCCCGCGACGACGCAGCCCCCGAAACGGTGAACCGCGAGCAGGAGGATGAGGAGGCGCAGGCGCAGAGCGTCGCCGAGGCGGCGCGGCGCGAGCGGCGGCTGGGCGACAGCGACAAGCCGCCGTCGCGCGGCGAGGGCGACGACGCGCAGGACCTAGTCGACCATATGCGCCAGATGGAGCGGTCGGGGCGGATCGACATGGACGCCTATCGCGGCGAGCGCAGCGACGACGATGAGGATGGCGAACTGGGCGAAGGCGGGATCGAGGACGGCGAACCGCGCGGCGCGCCCTGACGCCTCAGTCCCCGCTGCGGCGCGAACGGATCAGATCGAAAAGTGCGACCGGCGCGAGGGTGATTATGAACGCTCCCATCATGGCGGCAAAAACCAGCACCGGGGTTTGAAGAAGGGGTTGTGACATTATATGCTCCTTGGCAGTCGGCGCGTCGGCTTTGCTACCAACCGCGAAGCGCGCATTGATTTTGGTCAAAGTTGGCGCCGGGTCGGCGCTATTTGTCGCGATCGGCGGCCATAGCGGGGTGGACCGCTTGAGACGCTGGTAAGGGTTTGATGGCAGGGTCGGTCGATGGCCGGCCCCGATTTCCTATCCACTCACCGCCGCCAGCGGCGCTATCGTCAACCGGTGCGGGCCCGCCGCGGCGTCGGCACGATCCGCTTGGTTATGCCTGTGATGGCGATCGGGTTTCTGGGAACGCTTGCGGCGCTGCAAATGCCGCCCGCGGGGCTCGACGGCGTGCCGGCCAGCGCCCTTGCACTGGCGTCGGGCGCGGGGACGAACGCGCCGACCGACCGGCTGACGGCGAGCTTCGCCCTCTGCCACAGCGGCGAGGGGATCAATTGCATCGTCGACGGCGACACCTTCTGGTTCGGCGGCGAGAAATATCGCATCGCCGACATCGACACGCCCGAAACGCACCCCGCGCGCTGCGTCGAGGAAGCACGGCTGGGGGATGCCGCGACGGTGCGGCTGCGGGCATGGATGAACGAGGGCGCCTTCAGCCTGGAAAGCGCGGGGCGCGACATCGACCGCTATGGCCGCAAGCTGCGCATAGTGACGCGCGGCGGGGCGAGCGTCGCCGACACGCTGATTGGCGAGGGGCTGGCGCGGCCGTGGGAGGGCAAACGGCGGCCGTGGTGTTGAGCGCTCAGTCCTCGGGCGCCGGGGGCAATTCGGCGCGCAGCGGCTCATTCGGGCCGGCAAGCTGGCGGTCGAGGTCGTCGGCGAGCAATTGGGCGACCGGGTCGAGCGCCTGCTTGCGAAGCACGTCGCGGCGCGCGGTCAGCGCGGCGCTACGCTCGCTTTCGGGCAGCGCCTGGACTTCGAGATGGTATTTCACCGCGACGAGCCAGGGCGCGTCGTCGGTCAGCACATCTTCGGCCCAGCGCGAGAAGGGGCCGCCGGCGGGAATCCAGCCCTGTTCGTGGCGATCGAGGAAGAAGAGCAGGCGCGAACCGAGCGGGACCATATAGCGAATGCAGCCGCCGACATAAGAAAGCGGATGCGCCTCGGCGAGTTCATAGGGGTTGCTGAGCAGCGCGAAACGGCCGGTTGCGAGCCCGACTTCGAGCGATGTCGGGGCTGCCGCAAGATCGCCTTTCAGCGCGGCGATCGGCTGGATGACGATCCGCATGCTGCTGGGACCACCATCCCGGGCGTCCATTGGCGTGCCGCCGGTAACGATGGCGAGCAGGATAAGGTCGGCGTCGGCCGTCAGCTCCATATTGGTCGGCACGCGGTATCCGGGGACCGGCGAACAGGCGACCGCGGGCGGGGCCACGAGGCAGGCGAGGGCGGCGAGCGGAAACAGCAAGCGGTGCATCGCGCGATGCTAGCGCGATCGGGCGGCGCTTGAAAGCGGGTCGCTGCCCCCACGATTTTCCGCTTGTCGGCGCGCGTTTTCTTTGCTGTTTCCTGTCCGTATCAAAGGGGGAGCAGATCATGACATTGAAGAAATTTGTGCTGTCCGCGGTCGCATCGATCGGCCTCGCGGCGATGCCCGCATCGGCGCAGGAAACGAGCGCGGCGTCCGAAGCCGCGCCCGCGGCGGAACAGACTTGCGAGCTGCACGTCTGGCCGACCGACAACTATATCGGCGTCAATATGGGGCTGCTGTCGGGCTTCGGGCCGATCGGCGCGGTCGCCGACATGGAGGCGCACAAGGGCAAGGTCGCGACGGTCAAGGATCTGATGCGCGAATATCTGGGCCCCGATGTCCAGATGGCCGAGCTCGAACGGATGAACTATCGCGCGATGCTCAAACTGCCCGAGACCTATCGCGTGATCCTCGAGGAGCCGACGCCGTTCAACGAGGATCTGAAGAACAACCCCGAGCTGAAGGCCAAGGTCAAGGCGATGAACGCCAAGATCAAGGCGGGCGAGCGTTTGTCAGGGTCGACGAACCCCTGTTACGCCGAGCTGATCACCACGCACATCTTCTATCACAAGGCGATGATGTACGGCAGCAACCTGTTCACCGGCTGGATCTATCGCGAGTTCCCGGCGACGGGGAAGGCGAAGAAGACGGCGACGGGGCAGGTGAAGAACCCGCTCGAGCATTTCCCGCCAAAGACCCCCGAGATGGTCGACCAGGCCAAGGCCGAGCTGCGCGACGCCTATGCGAAGGACTTTGCCGAATATGTCGAGAAGAAGGTGTTCGGCGGCAAGGCGGCCAAATAGCGCGGTCATTTTTGCCGTCGGGGGACTGGCGGAAGGATAAGGCGAACGCGACTTTGGTGCAGCTGGGCGCGATCATGCAACCGGCGGAGCGAAGGCGCGTTCACCCGCCATCCGCAGCAAGGAGACTCCCCATGGCAGAGCATGACCATAGCGCGATCAAGGAACATATGGAGGTCGTGGGCGCCGACGGCGTCCATGTCGGCACGGTCGATCATCTCGACGGCGAACGCATCAAGCTGACCCGGACCGACAGTCCGCAGACCGGGGACGGGCAAGGCGGCAAGCATCATTATCTGCCCGCCGGGCTGGTCGCATCGGTCGAGGGCGACACCGTGCGACTGTCAGCGAATGCCGCCAATGCGGTCGACCTGTTCGAGGAAGCGGAATAAGTGCAAGAGCCGACGGCGCCGTAGGGCGTCGCGGCGTCGAAACCGGCCACTCCGCTGGTGCGGGGCGGGCGGTTTGCGCTTCCGACTGCGCCCGCGTGCGGGTTTTTGTGATTTTTCAACATCCTCGCCTTAGGTTGGCGCCGTCATGGGGGCGGAAGCGGATCGAATTGCGCGGCGCGCGGGGCGTCAGGGTGGGCTGGCGGCGGCCGGTCTGCTGGCGTTCGCGCTCGGCTACGCACTCGCCAACCAATATCAGCTGATCCACGACGTCGTCTATCGGCTCGCGGCGCGGGACCCGGCGAGCGCGGCGAGCGCCTTTGCCGTGTTGGCGGCGCAGGCGGCGGGATTCCTCACCGCGCTGCTCTGGCTGCCGCGGCGCTGGGCGATGCTGCTGCTCGGGCTCGCCGGCGTCTCGATCTTGGTCAACCTCGGCTATGTCGGGCTCGTCCGCGAATTGCTGACCGCCGGAACGCTCGCATGGATGGCGGCCGAGGCGCGACAGGCGGGCAATGCGGCGAGCGAATTCGGCGGAGCGTTGCTGCTTGCCGGGGCGAAGACGGTGCTTTCGGTGGCTTTCTTCGCCGCGGCGCGCGCAGCGTTGCTGCGATCGCGGCTGGTGCCCACGGGCCGGAGGTTCGCGTGGACCGGCGCGGTGCTGCTGCTGCTTCCCGGGCTGCTCATCCGCCCGCTCGACCGCTGGCCCGAAGGGGCCGAGCGCAATCTTTATGGGCTCGCCTGGGAACTGGCCACGGCCGCGCCGCCGCCGCCGCGCAGCGCGGTGACCTTGATACCCGATAGCGCGGGCGCCCCGCGGCACATCGTCTGGCTGGTCGACGAAAGCGTCGCGGCGGCGCCGTTCGCGCGGCTGGTCGCGCCGATGCTGGCGGAACTGCCGCATAGCGACTTCGGCACGGCGGCGGCGCTGGGGCATTGCAGCGCGCCGGCGCAGGTCGCATTGCGGTCGGGCGTCGATGTCCGGAACGCTGCAAAGGATATGGATCTGCGGCGGACGCCGTCGATCTGGGGCTATGCGAAGCGCGCGGGATACCGGACGCGGCTGATCGATGGGCAGACCACGGGGGCGCCGCAGAACCTGCTGCTGGCCCCCGAAGCGGCGCTGATCGACGAACTTCGACCGATGGCGGGGGGTATCGACACCGACCGACAAATCGCCACGGCGTTGAACAAGGCGATGAAAGCGCCGGGCAGGAGCTTCACCATGGTCGTCTTGCGCGGCGTCCACTTCCAGTATCGCGACCATTATCCCGCGGGCACCATCCCCGAGGACAGCCCCGTCGCGCGGCAATATGACACCGCGCTCGGCTGGTCGAAGCGCGGCTTTTTCGACGCGTTGCTGGCCGGCGTCGACCGCGAGCAGGTTGCGATCGTCTATACCTCCGACCATGGCCAGAACCTGACCCCCGGCGCGCTGCCGCATTGCAGCCAGGCGCCGGTCGCCGACGAGTTTCGCGTGCCCTTGCTCGCCTTCCTGCCCGAGCCGCTCGCGGCGCGCTATGCCGCTGCGCCGCGCGCCGGCCATTCGACGAGCCAGATCTTTCCCGCGACCCTCGGCTGGATGGGCTACGACCGCGCGGCGGTGCAGGCGCGCTACGACCGCGACCTCGACGCCCCGACCGCGCGCTATGTGTGGTTCGGGCGCGGCGTGATCCCGAGCGGCGCGCGCGGCGAGGTGAGCGTCACGGCGGGATCCGACTTCCCCGGCTCGTGACCCAAAGCCAGTCCGGCGCACCCCCCGCCTCCGCCACGCTAAGGTTCGGAATTCCCGCCATTTCCGGCGTTTTTCCCGAATCCTTTCGTCGCCCGGAAATAACGCTTTACCGCCGCCGCTTTTGCCGCCAAGTCCCGGAAGGTTTTAACCAGGGGGTAATTATATGCGTAAGAATTTTTCCGTGGCGGTCGCAGCAGTCCTTGCTTTGGGGTTGGGGGGCTGCGCCACGGTCATGAACGGCACGAAGACCGATTACACGTCCGAAACCAAGCCGGGCGGCGCGCTCGTCAAATTCTCGAACGGCGAGCAATGCACCACGCCGTGCAAGCTCGAGTTCAAGCGCAAGAACGACCAGCGCGCCGACATCACGCTGGCGGGGTACAAGCCGACCTATGTGCTGATCCAGTCGAAGCTGGGCGGTTCGGCGTTCGGCAACATCCTGCTCGGCGGGATCGTCGGCGGCGTGGTCGACGGCAGCAACGGGTCGAGCAACCGCCTCTATCCGCGGCCGCTGATCGTCCAGCTCGCGCCGGAAGGGTCGGACGAGGAAGCCGTGCTGCTCGACAAGGACGGCAAGGTCGTGATGACCGTCGCCGAACATAATGCATCGGTGCGCGTCGACGTCGCCAAGACGATCGGCCCGAAGCTCGCCGGGCTGGAAGACTAAGCATCGCGCGGGCGTCCGCAAGGATGCCCGCGGCCCAGGGGCCAAAGGGAGCGGGGCGCGCGGATCCGGACCGGACCGCGGCGCCCCGCTTCTCTTTTGCGCCGGGCGTCAGCGCGCGCGCGGCGGCGCGACCAGCCGGGTCAGCGTCGCGAGGCGGCGGCGCGCGGCGCTCCAGTCGCGCCCCGGATGCGCCTGGATCCGATCGAGCAGCACGCGGATTTCCTTGCGGCGGTCGCCCTCGGTTACGGCCTGCATGGCGAGTCTCCTTCCGCCCGCCACCATAGCAGGGATCGGCGCGCGCGGCGCGCGGTTCGGCGCGGCGGCGGGGCGGTCGATCGTTCCGCGGCGCCCGCCCGCCAGGGATGGCGCCGGGCGGCTTCAAGCGTTGGTGGGGTTCCTGATCCTCCCTGCGGCGCAGCCGTGGGGAGGGGGACCGCCCGCAGGGTGGTGGAGGGGCGGCCGCCTGAGACCAACGCGCAAGGCCTCGGCCCCTCCACCATGCTTCGCATGGTCCCCCTCCCCATCGCTTCGCGACAGGGAGGATTAAGTGGCCGCCGCCAGCCGGTGCTGGCGCGGCGGGACGGGGGCGCCTATCTGGGGAGCGATGGACGAGACGATGAGACATGGGGCGAGATCGGGCGCGCGGCCGTTCGTCGTGATCGCGCGGCTGAAGCCGAAGCCGCTGGCCGCGGGGCAATTGCTGTGCGCGCTGGCGCTGGCCGCGCTCGTCATCGCGCAGGCGCGCGGCGATACGGCGGGCGAGGTGGCGGCGAGCATCGTCTTCGGCGACGCGGCGATGACCGCGCTGATGGCCCTCGCGCTGCTGGGGCTCGTCTGGTTCCGGCGGCTGTGGCGCTGGCGCCATGCCTATGTGCGGCACGACGGCAGCATGCTCTATCGCGGCGGCAGCGCGCGCTGGCCGCTGGCGCTGGTGCGGGGCGTGGTCGCGGCGCGGAGCGGGCTGGGGCTGGAGACGCTGCGGCTGGTGGTCGACGACGACAGCGAAGTGACGCGCGAGCTGGTGAAGCTGGCGCTGCTCGAAGGCTCGGCCGAAGCGGTCAGGGGCGGGGTGATGTTCGCCGCGGCGGGGATGCGCGCGGCGCCGGGCGGCGTGACGGTGAATTAAGGCGCCTCGCCAAGCCCGAAGACCAGGTGGCGTCGGGGCGCGAACCGACCCGCCAAAGATCGAAAGGTCACAAAGGTCACGGTACGTACCCCCCTTCTTGCCCACCTTATGCGTCGAGCGCGACCAGCCGTCCTTGCGCCGCTTCTTCAGCACCGGAACCCAGTGATAGGCGGCGGGGTCGTGACCATGCGCGTCGAGCGCGGTGTCGGCGGCGGGATCGGGCGAGGGGATCGGTGCTATGTGGCTCATCTGCCAGTTTGGAACATAGCGAAATAAATTAGGAAAGAAGTTTTTTGCACGCGATGTGCGAAATAGGATTTGGTGGGGTGGCGACTCGGGTTATTTAGGGGTTGTTTGCGCCTGTCACCGTAAATTCTGTCGCCGTGATTGCGATAAAAGCTAAAATTTCAAATAGTATTGAGCCTTACGAATACAAAGAACTGCGGCATCTATTCGTTCTTCCACGGGTAAGCGCCTTAGATCATCGACCGTTTTGACATTCGGAATTTGGATGGCATCTAGGTTCACCCTCTCCCTGAGATAAGTCTTAAATTGACCAGAAACGGAGGTAACTATCTCAAGCTTACTGGATACAAAAAAGAAGAAAGGTCTAATTTCAGATATTTTTTTGTAAAATGTCTCAGCGAGACCTCTGTTTTCCCCATCATATAGCGATAGATGTGGCACTATATTCCCTTTAAAATCCGGCTTTCTAAATAGTGGCTGTAATTCCTCCGCGCCAACATGAAGAAACACCGTAGATGATCCATATCTAAAGAAATTTCCTGCTCCAATAACCCTAACGGTTGCAGAGAATTTGTCTGGAACTGAAAATGAACGTGCCGCAGGAAATGGCCCGGCGATCGTGACGTGAGCAGGCCATTTCGCGTCGGGATTGAGAGAGAAAATTGCGAGGTTTAGTAGGTCCTCCAGCCTCTTGTCATCGGGATAAGCGAAGAGGAATAGTTTCGGCATTATTACTAAACAATCAGGAAGCGAAGATAACCATTAGTTTGCGATATATTCTTCGTTAGATCACCCATATTTTCTATATAGGATGCAGCCTTTGAGAACGCTTGTACGCGATTCTCTTCTACGGATATCCATCTTAGCGTGTCATCCTTTGGGTGCCCCGTGGTTTCCAAGAACCAAGCGTAAAGGTGTTTCATGGACGATATCTGGGGCTGCAGATCTGGGTTCTTTGCGGCTATGTCGTCTAATCGTTGCCAAGGCGTCATTGACGACGTGTATATAGCATTGCCGGCGTTAAGGCCGACACCTTGGTTCATTAGATGACATATAAAAGAGAAGCATATGTTTAATCTACTAAATTTCAACTTTAGATTATCCAGATGGCCCTTTGCTCTCTTCAGTTCGTCCTCTTCAGGTCTCCACTGCCTCCCGCTCTCATAGTTTAGGCAAAGTGTTCTCCAGAATCTAAGTATATCATTTAGAAGAAAAATCGGCATAAAATCTTTTGAATGATCATGAAAATCTTCAAAGTAAAAATTTATTATTTTTTCTTTGAATAATTTGAAATTATCTTCATTGTATAGCCATGAACTTTCGAGCATCATAAGCATTCTAGCTGTGAATGCGTTTATATAATCGTCCTCTCGACGCCCTATGTGTTTAAGTATATCATCGACATGGAGAAATTTTAGGTATTCTCCGTCATTTGAAAAGTCGGGAAATCCATTCTCGTCCGCGGCCTCGAGAACGGCGTTCAGTATTTTTACATCGCGGATACGGCCAATTGGCTTTTCTTTTTCTGAATGAGACAGCATGAAGAATGCATCAAGATCAGAATTTTCGGTGGCTTCGCCGCGGGCCAATGAGCCCGTGGCGTAGATCGTTAGGTCGGGATGTCGGACAGACTGAGGAAGCAGGGACAGCTTCTCAGCGAGCGCACTCCTTAAATTTCCTATTCGGATATCGGCATTGGCCGCTCTTTGAGTGAAAACTCCGGCTGAATCATCTGCGCTTTCAGTCACTTCTACCAAACCCCTCCCCGGCTTCGCAGCGTGAATAATTCCAAAAATTACCTTTGGATAACAATGAACAGTGACGTGACCCCCTGATTTTCCTCCAACAGTGATTAGAGTCCGGTCTTGAAGGAAGGACGGACAGATGAAGCGTTTGAGGTTTTCGGAAGAGCAGATCATCGGGGTGTTGAA
>SCNT01000018.1 GCA_005503165.1 Sphingomonadaceae bacterium 3R27E2-A | reverse complement strand
GTAGCGATGGGGCGGGGAACCGCCCCGAAGCCACCCGACTAAACCCGTCCCCCCATCGCCCCCAGCAACCCGCGCCAATGCTCGCCCAGCCGCCGCTGGAACAGCATCAGCTCGAACCCGTGCCGCGCGACATGTTTCTGCGGGATCGCGTTCCAGCCCCGGTGCTCGACCGTCACGCGCGTCTCCGCGCCCACCGCCTCGAAGCGGACCTCGACCTCGGTCGCCTGCTCGGGTTTGAAACTCGGCAGCCGCCAACCGAAGACCAGAATCTCGCCGGGCTCCCAGCGTCGCACCGCGCCGATCTCCCATTCGCGCCCGTCGGCGAAGCGCGTCACCAGCCGCCCGTCCGGCCCTTCGGGGTCGAAACGCAGCGTCCCGTCGCCGCCGCGCGACAATTCGAACAGCGGATGGCTCTGCCACCACAGCCCGATCTCGCGCGTGAACACGTCGAAGGCGCGCGCGGGCGAGGCCGCGACCCGCAGCGCGACGATCACCGCGGCGCTCATCGCTCGCTCTCGACATGGCGCTTGAAGCTCGCCAGCTGGTGGGCCCAAAGCGCCTCGGTATCGGCGAGCCATTGCCTGAGTTCGGCGGTCGCGCCGTCCTTCAGGCGGTAGATGCGCACGCGCGCGTCGAACAGCGGAAAGCCGTCCTCGACCAGCCCGCCCTCTTTCAGCGCGCGCAGATGCCGGCTCATCGCGGGCGGCGCGAGGCCGAGCGCATGCGCGAGTTCGCCCGCGCTGTGCGGCCGCTGCCCGAGCAGCTCGACCGCGCGCCGCCGTTTCGGGTCGGCGAGCGCGGCGAATACACGGTCGACCGCCGCGCTCAATCGTCGAGCCGCGTCTTCGTGGTGAAACCGCCTTCGGCATCCCACTCTTCGGCACTCTTCGCTTCGACCGTGACGCCGAAGGTCCAGATATGCCCCTCGGGATCCTTGGCGCGATAGCTGCGGTCGCCGTAGAATTGTGTTTCGGGCTCCTGGACGATCGCGGCGCCCGCGGCGCGCGCGATTTCGCAATGCGCATCGATATCTTCGCCGGCGGCGAGCTGGACATGCACCGTCTGCGTATTCTTGCCGCCCAGGGATTTGGGGCTCTTGTGGTCGTCCGACCATTCGTTGCCGACCATGATCGTCGATCCGCCATAGCCCATCTCGCTATGCGCCAGATTGCCCTCGGCATCGAGCAGCACGAACAGCGGCTCGAAGCCGAACGCCTTTTCCAGCCAGCGGAACGCCGCCTTGGGGTCCTGATAGCTCACGGCGCTCGAAAGCCCCTTGCCGCGCGGATGATCGACCATGTTTCTTCTCCCGAATCGATTTGATTTCCAATTTATACAATATTTGCAAAAAAATGAAAATACATGCAATCGCGAATGAAGTTGCTAGGAAGATGGCCATGACCGACCTCGCCCGCTGCCTCGCCGAAGCTTATGAAATCGCGCTGCCGCACCGCGGCCAGGGCAAGGTCGCCGATTATATCCCGGCGCTGGCGAAGGTCGACCCGAACCGCTTCGGCATGGCGCTCGCGCTCCCCGACGGCACGCTCCACACCGCGGGCGACGCCGCCGAGCCCTTCTCGATCCAGTCGGTGTCGAAGGTCTTCACGCTGGCGCTCGCGCTCCGCCGCGTCGGCAGTTCGCTCTGGGACAGCGTCGGCCGCGAACCCTCGGGCAGCGCGTTCAACTCGATCGTCCAGCTCGAAAACGAGGCGGGTGTGCCGCGCAACCCCTTCATCAACGCCGGTGCGATCGCGACCACCGACCGGCTGATCGACGGCCGCGACCTCGATGCGACGGTCGAAGAAATCCTCGGCTTCATGCGCGCCC
The DNA here is from genome assembly GCA_005503165.1 of Sphingomonadaceae bacterium 3R27E2-A. Taxonomy (GTDB): domain Bacteria; phylum Pseudomonadota; class Alphaproteobacteria; order Sphingomonadales; family Sphingomonadaceae; genus Sphingopyxis. The sequence goes on along the minus strand of SCNT01000018.1, from coordinate 88,019 downwards.
GCGCCGGCGACGAAGCCGTCGACATCGACCTCGACGTCGCTTTCTCCGAATCCCAAACCGGCGCGCGCAACCGCAGCCTCACCCATTTCATGGACGCCTTCGGCAACCTCCGCCATCCCGTCGAAACGGCGCTCGGCGTCTATTTCCGCCAATGCGCGATCGCGATGAGCTGCACCCAGCTCGCCAGGGCAGGCCTGTTCCTGGCAATGGAAGGACGCGACCCGCGCACCGGCGAGCAACTGCTCGAAGCGCACCGCGCGCGCCGCATCAACGCGATCATGATGCTCTGCGGCCATTACGACAATTCGGGTGAGTTCGCCTTCCGCGTCGGGCTGCCTGGCAAGAGCGGCGTCGGCGGCGGCATCCTCTGCATCGCACCGGGGCAGGGCTCGATCGCGGTCTGGTCGCCCGGACTCAACGAAGCGGGGACGTCGCTCGTCGGCGCGATCGCGCTCGAGCATTTTGCGTATGCAGCGGGCTGGTCGGTGTTCGATTAGCAAGGCCGAGGGCTCTTGAAGGCGGAGATGCCGCCATTGTTATTCCCCCTCCTCTGCCCGCGAAGCGACGGGACGCCGGCGCTGCGGAGTCCAGCCGCCGCCGAAGCGCGCCTCTCGGTCCTTTGCCGACCTTTAGGCTTGACAATCTCCGTTATGTTATATTATCTCATAATGCCGACTGGGCCGGATAGCGGCACCAGCGCGAGTGGGCCCGGGTCGGAAGGCAAGGAGAGAGGCCATGACCCTGATACCGTTGTTTTCATCCGCCCTGTCGTCGCGACGTAGCGCGGCGATCGCCGGGCCCGACCTGTTGCAGCGCGGCGGCTATGATCCCGGCGCCGGGCACCGTCCCGCGGCCGCGGCGATCGCGATCGGCCTGCCCGCGGCGCTGCTCGTCGCGGTTGCCTTGTCGCCCATGATCATCGAACCCAAGCCGGTCATCGAGCCGACCATCGGCACGCTGATCAAGCTCGACGAACCCACGCCGCCGCCGCCCGACCCGACCGATCAGGTCATGCCGCCACCGCAGAGCGCGCTGACCTCGACCCCGCCGCTGGTTCAGACGCCGCCGACGAGCGACTTCACCGCGCCGGAGCTGCCCCCGATCCCGATCCCGGTGCCGCCGACCGCCGACCCCGGGCCGGTCCCGATACCCGAAACCACGCCCGCGTCGCCGCCCAGGCTGATACTCGCCCAGCTCGACCAGCGCTATATCGGAGGTTTCCAGCCCGACTACCCGCTGCGCGAACAGCGCGAAGGGATCGAGGGCGTGGCGAAGGTCCGCGTGCTGATCGGCGCCGACGGCCGCGTGAAACAGGTCGAACTGCTCAGCAGCGACAGCCCCGGCTTCTTCGAGGCGACCAAGCGACGCGCGCTCGCCAAATGGCGTTTCAAGCCCGCGACGCGGGGCGGCGTGCCCGAGGAAAGCTGGAAGGAGATGACCGTGCGCTTCGAGATTCGCAGCGCCTGACCTCTCCCCGGGCGGGCGACGGCCGCGCACCTGACACCGGCCGTCGTTCGTTCGTTTCGCTTGACACAAGCGCCGAATCCCGTCAGAGGCGCGCGGATTAATGGGGGCAGCGCGGAGCTCGCGCGGCCCTCTTGTTTTTCAAACCCACCGTCGGGGCATATGGTCCCGCCACATGTGCCGGAGAATCCGGCGGATGTGTTGTCAATTTCGAGGAACAGGGCCATGGCCAAGCCGACGACCGTCAAGATCAAGCTCGTGAGCACCGCCGATACCGGCTTCTTCTACGTAACCAAGAAGAACCCGCGCACGATGACCGAAAAGATGGTGCAGCGCAAATACGACCCCGTCGTGCGCAAGCATGTCGAGTTCAAGGAAGCCAAGATCAAGTGAGGCTTTTCCCCGGGCGCTGAAGCGCGCCGGACGGAAATGCATCAACCCCGTGAAGGGCGTGCGGAGGCACGCAACGCCCGGACACGATCCCGAAGGGCGGCCCTGGCGCCGCCCATTTTCCTGCGCTCGCGAAAAGCGCTGCGCGCGATTTTTCGATCGTCCTCGACTTCCGTTCGTTTCGAGCGGCATCCGGATCTGTCCGTCGATGCCCGCTGAAGGAACGATCTTCATACCGGCGCACCCTCGGCTCTCGCCATTCCCCGGGAATTGCGGCTATAGGCGCGCGGATGACCGTCACGACCCGTTTCGCTCCCTCGCCAACCGGCAGCCTGCACGTCGGCAATATCCGCACGGCGCTCCACAACTGGATGTGGGCGCGTAAATATGGCGGGCGCTTCCTGCTCCGCATCGACGACACCGACCTCGAGCGCTCGAAGGAGGCCTATGTCGCGGGGATCCGCTCCGATCTCGAATGGCTCGGGCTCGACATCGACGGCGAAGCGCGCCAGTCGGCGCGCTTCGCCCTCTACGAGGCAGAGTTCGACAAGCTGAAGGCCGCAGGACGCGTCTATGCCTGTTACGAGACGCCCGAGGAACTCGACATCCGCCGCAAGGTGCTGCTTTCGCGCGGGTTGCCGCCGGTTTACGAGCGCAAGCCCCAAGGCGCGGCGCCGCCCGAGGGCGTCGCACCGCACTGGCGCTTTCGCCTCGATCATCGGACGGCGATCGAATGGACCGATCTGGTGCGGGGGCCGCAGCATTTCGAACCGACAACCATGTCCGACCCGGTGGTACGGCGCGCCGACGGCAGCTGGCTCTATCTGTTGCCGAGCGTGATCGACGATATCGCGATGGGCATTTCGCACGTCGTGCGCGGCGAGGACCATGTGTCCAACACGGCCGCGCAGATCCAGATGTTCGGCGCACTCGGCGCGAGCCCCCCCGAATTTGCGCATGAAGCGCTCCTCGTCGGGACCGAGGGCAAATTGTCAAAGCGGCTCGGCTCGCTCGGCATGGAAACCCTACGCGACCGGGGCATCGAGCCGGTCGCGCTGCTGGCGCTGCTGGCGCGCCTCGGCACCAGCGATCCGGTCGAGCCGGTCACGGACGCCGCACCGCTGGTCGCGGCAATCGACTTTGCGCATTTCGGGCGCGCCCCCGCGCGCTTCGACGAGGCCGAGCTCGCGCTGCTGAACCAGAAGGTGGTGCACCAACTGGAGCATGAAGCCGTCGCCGACCGGCTGCCCGTAGCGATCGACGCCGCGCGCTGGCGCGCGATTCGGCCCAATCTGATGACGGTCGCCGAGGCTGCCGATTGGGTGGCGGTATTCGACGGCCCCTTCGCGCCGCCCCCCGCCGCCCCCGAAGATCGCGCCGTTCTCGACGCGGCCGCCGCCGCAGCACCCGGCATAGAATGGAGCGCCGACCCGTGGCATGCGCTGACGGGGGCGGTAAAGCACGCGACGGGTGCCAAGGGCCGCACGCTTTTCCTGCCGTTGCGCCGCGCGCTGACCGGCCGCGACCACGGTCCCGATATGAGCGAACTGCTGCCGCTGATCGCGAAGGATCAGGCCGTAGCGCGGCTGGCGGCCTAGGACGGATCGACATTCGGTAATCCCGACGGCGGGAGGGTTGATTGGCCGGGTTCCGCGATTGAGCGGAGGGCATGGAACAGGTTCGGATCCCGAGAGCTTTGTCACTCGCGAATTCGGTGTGTGGAAAGCCGCGTCGGTGCGATGGCAGCGCAAAAAAGGCCGCTTGGCGGGTCGTCCACCCCGGCGAATGAGCACTGATCGCCGCGTTTGCGCGACAACAGCCCTTCCCCTTCGCGCCCGTGCTGGCTAAGGGGCGCGCAATCCATCCCGCGCGAAAGGGCTCGCACCCCATGAAATTGATCTCCGGCAACAGCAACCTGCCGCTGGCGCGCGCCATCGCCGATTATCTCGAACTGCCGCTGACCGACACCAGCGTCCGCCGCTTCGCCGACGAGGAAGTCTTCGTCGAGATCCACGAGAATGTCCGCGGCCAGGATGTCTTCGTTGTCCAGCCGACCAATTTTCCGGCGAACGACAATCTGATGGAGCTCTTGATCATCAACGACGCGCTGCGCCGCGCGTCGGCGAAGCGAATCACCGCGGTCGTTCCCTATTTCGGCTATGCCCGGCAGGACCGCAAGCCCGGCCCGCGCACCCCGATTTCCGCGAAACTCGTCGCCAACCTGATCACCACCTCGGGCGCCGACCGCGTCCTCGCGATCGACCTGCACGCCGGGCAGATCCAGGGCTTTTTCGACATCCCGACCGATAATCTGTACGCAGCGCCGGTGATGAGCGCCGACATCCAGGCGCGCTTTGCGGGCAAGAATCTGATGGTCGTGTCGCCCGACGTCGGCGGCGTGGTCCGCGCGCGCGCACTCGCCAAGAGGCTCGACAATGCCCCGCTGGCCATCGTCGACAAGCGCCGCGAACGCGCCGGCGAATCCGAGGTGATGAATATCATCGGCGACGTGAAGGGCCGCTTCTGCATCCTGATCGACGATATCGTCGATTCGGCGGGCACGCTCTGCAACGCTGCAGGCGCGCTGAAGGCCGCGGGCGCCGAGGGCGTCGTTGCTTATTGCACCCATGGGGTTCTCTCGGGCGGCGCGGTCGCGCGCGTCGAGGCGAGCGAGCTCACCGAGCTGGTGATCACCGATTCGATCCAGCCGACCGACGCGGTCAACGACAGCAAGAAGGTCCGCGCGCTGACCGTCGCGCCGTTGCTGGGCGAAGCGATCAAGCGCATCGCCGACGAAACGAGCGTTTCCTCGCTCTTCGATTGATGGCCCGGCCGTCGCCCTTCATCCAGGTGACGCCCTTCCTCGGCGTCGCCGCGATGGAGCCTGCGCTCGCCTTCTATCGGGATATCCTTGGCTTCACCGTCTTTGTGCACAGCGGCGGCTATGCCTATGTCGAGCGCGAGCGCATCGCCTTCCGGCTGCTCGAACTCGACGACGGTGCGCGCAACCCGCCGGGGTGCAGCCATGCCTATGTCGATGTGGCCGATGCGCAGGCGCTTTTCGGCCGGCTCCACACGGCGCTCGCGACCCTCGCCCAAGATCGTTGGGGCCCGCCGCGCGACCATGTTTATGGCCAGCGCGAATTCTGGGTGCGCGACCCCGACGGCAATCTGATCACTTTCGGCGAGGGCATCGGGCTCAACGCCGGCCAATGGGACTATCGCCGCTGACATGTCGCTTTCCTCCGATCTCGCGCTCGCCAACCGCCTCGCCGACGCCGCCGGCGGCGCCATCCGACCCTTGTTCCGCGCGGCCTGCCAGTCCGAAGCCAAGGCCGACGCCTCGCCGGTGACCGAGGCCGACCGCGGCGCCGAGGCCGTCATGCGCAGCCTGCTCGCCGCCGAGGCGCCGCGCGACGGCATCATCGGCGAGGAGTTCGGCAGCGAGCGGCCCGAGGCGTCGCGCCAATGGGTGCTCGACCCGATCGACGGCACGGTCAGCTTCATGGCGGGCCGCCCGATCTTCGGCACGCTCATCGCGCTGCTGCAGGACGGCTGGCCGATCCTGGGGATCATCGACCAGCCGATCGCGGGCGAACGCTGGGTCGGCGCGATGGGGCAGCCGACCTTGTTCAACGGCGCGCCCGCGCGCACGCGGACCTGCCGCGAACTGGCCAATGCGGTGCTCGCGACGACGGGGCCGCAATATTTCAGCGATCATGACGGCGAGCATTTCATGGCGCTCGCCGCGCAGACCGCGCACAAGCACATGGTCTTCGGCGGCGACTGCTACAACTACGGGCTGCTCGCCAGCGGCCATATCGACCTGGTCGTCGAGGCGGGATTGAAGCTGCACGATTTCGCGGCGCTGGTGCCGATCGTCGAGGGAGCGGGCGGCACGATGTGCGACTGGAACGGCGACCCCCTAAACGCCGACAGCAGCGGCCATGTCATTGCGATGGGCGATCCCGCGCGGCTCGAGGATGTGGTCGAGGGGCTCGCCTGCCGCCATTGAGCGGTGCCCGCAGATCGCGTGAGAAGATTCCGGGGAACTTCTTACGCTGCCCCCGTTTTTCCTCGGCGCTCTGCTTGCCGGCGACCGCGATGCGCGGCGGGCGCTGGCGCCTGGAGAGCGAGCCGGGGTCCAAGCGGTGCGTGCCCAGCGTCTGGGGGGGCACGCTCCAGCGCTAATCGCTCGCCCCACCGCGGCTATTGGCAGTTAAACCGGTCGCCGGGGCCATTGGACCGGAGCGCATGTCCATGGAAGGACAATTCGCCGTTTCCCAAATCGTTCTTGTTGCGCCGAATCGCTTGCTTTTTCGCCCCCGCACCGCTAAGCGCGCCGCTTCCGATTGTACCGGCTGGCTGAAAGGGCTGCCAGGCCGATACGCAAACGGACTTCAAAAGGAGACCAAAATGCCCAAGATGAAGACCAAGAGCGGTGTGAAGAAACGCTTCAAATTCACCGCCTCGGGCAAGGTGAAGCACGGCGTCGCCGGCAAGCGCCACCGCCTGATTTCGCATAACTCGAAATATATCCGCACCAACCGCGGCACCAGCGTGCTCAGCGATTCGGACGCGGCCCATGTGCGCCTCTGGGCGCCCTATGGCCTGAAGTAAGGAGCGCTAGACCATGTCACGCATCAAACGCGGCGTCACCACGCGCGCCAAGCACAAGCGCGTATTGGAACAGGCGAAGGGCTATTACGGCCGTCGCAAGAACACCATCCGTGTCGCCAAGCAGGCGGTCGAAAAGGCCGGCCAATATGCTTACCGCGACCGCAAGGTCAAGAAGCGGAGCTTCCGCGCCCTGTGGATCCAGCGCATCAACGCCGCGGTTCGCGCCGAAGGCCTGACCTATTCGCAGTTCATGCACGGCGTGAAGCTGGCCGGGATCGACCTCGACCGCAAGGTCATGGCCGATCTGGCGATGAACGAAGGCGGCGTCTTTTCGGCCGTCATCGCGCAGGCGAAGGCCGCGCTGCCCAAGGCGGCCTGAGCCACCTGACGGCATTGCCGAACGAATAGAGGGCGGTCCCGCGAAGGGCCGCCCTTTTTCGTGTCCGTTATCGGGCGGGAGCGGACGCCCCAATCCTCCCTGTCGCGCAGCGATGGGGAGGGGGACAGTTTGGGGTCGTCCGGTCCCCCGGACCGGACTTGGATTGCCGGGGGCAATCCAACCCCAAACTCGAAGCATGGTGGAGGGGCGGCCGTCTGGAACCTGGGCTTGGGGCATCGGCCCCTCCACCGCCCTTCGGGCGGTCCCCCTCCCCACGGCTTCGCCGCAGGGAGGATCAGGATCGTCCGCTTCCCACCCCAAAGGCGCCATATGCCACAAAAGAAAAAGGGGCGCCGTCGCCGGCGCCCCGTTTCTCCCTTTTCTGAAACGTCGCCGGTCAGAATTTCACCGTGCCCGTGAGGAACACCTGACGCGGGTTGCCGTAAAAGACCGTCGCGATGCCTTCGCGGCCGAGCGACGGGGTCGGCAGGCCGCTGGCGTTGGTGACGGGCAGACCGGTCGCCGGATTGACGACGAGGAACTGGTAGCCCGAAGTCTTGTATTGCTTGTCGAGGATGTTCTTGCCGTGGACGCCGATCGAATAACGGTCGCCGCCGAAGCTGTAGACCAGGCTCGCGTCCCACAGCGCATAGCCTTTCTGATCCAGATAGGGGCTGGGATATTCGAACTGCTGCGTCTTGCTGCGATACGAGAGCGTGGTCGAGAAATTGACGTCGCCGTCGCCGACCGGGACCAGCGCGCCGAGCGTGCCCGACGCGGTCCAGCTCGGCGTGTTCTGGATATCGGTGATGTTCGACACGTCGGTGCCGAGGTTGCCGATGAACTCGTCGTACTGCGCGTCGATATAGCCGAGCGTGCCCTGGAAGCTCATCCGCGAGCCGGCGCCGGCGAAGTCGTGCGCGAAGCGCGCCGAGGTTTCGAGCTCGAGCCCCTTGAAGGTCGCCGAGGCGGCGTTGGTGGTGACGCCCGAGAAACCTTCGAAGATGCCGTCGTTGTTCGCGTCGATGCCGACCGAGCCGGGGATCTGCACATTCTTGTAATCGGCGTAGAAGCCGGTGAGCGCGAAATTGAGGTCGCCGCCCATCGCCGAGCCTTTGATTCCGGCTTCGTAGCTGTCGACCGTTTCGGGCTCGAACAGGAAGAAATTGTAGATTTCCTGGTAGGCGAAGACCCCGTCGTTGTTGACGTCGATCGCGCGGACGTTGGCGCTGCCGCGCGGGTCGAAGCCGCCGCCCTTGAAGCCCTTCGAGTAAGAAGCATAGATCATGAGGTCGTCGCTCATGTCGAACGACACCGACGCGCGCGGCGTGAATTTGGTGAAGCGCGCCTTGCCGTTGAAATTGGTGATCGGCGCGCCGAGCGGGACGCCGGTGCCGCCGAATTCGGGATCGGCGCCGAGGATCTGGTTCTGCTTGAAGATGAAGCTGTTGCGCTTGTCGACGGTGTAGCGCCCACCCGCCGAAATGTGCAGGCGGTCGGTGACGTCGAAGGTGAAGTCGCCGAACACCGACCAGGTGTCGGTGCGCACGTCGCCGATCGTCTTCTGTCCGAAGCCGGGCAGGCCGAGCAGCGCGCCGGTGGTCGCGAGCAGCACGTCGAACTTGGTGTAAGCCTTGGCGTCGAGATAGTAGAAGCCGACCAGGCCGTGCAGCCGGTCGCTGTCGTAGAGCAGCTGGAATTCCTGGCTCAGCTGCTCGTTGCGATAGACCGCGGGGACGTCGACGTCGGCCGCAGGCAGGCTGTCGAAGTCGATCGGGGTGTAGCTGGTGTCCTTGCGCCATGAGCTGATCGAGCGCAGCGTCAGATTGTCGTTCAGCTCGGCCGAGACATTCATCGCGAGGCCCCATGCCTCGATATCCTGCTCCGGATTCACGAGCCCCGCGCGCGTGTCATAGACGTCGTCGAGTACGGGCGCGCCCGAGAGCAGGCCGGGGATCAGCCGGTGGCCGTTGCGCGGGTCCGACTTGTCGCGCGTATAGTCGCCCGAGATGCGGATCAGCACCGGTTCGCCGTAGCCGCCGAATTCGAGCGTGCCGCGGCCCGCCCACACATCCTTGTTGTAATTTTCGAGGCCGGGCACGGTGAGGTTGTCGCCGAAACCGCCGCGCGACAGGCGCGCGACCGAGCCGCCGACGCGCAGCATGTCGGTGATCGGGGCGCTGACGGTCAGCACACCCTCGGCCTGGTCGTAGGTGCCATAGGTCGCGCGCGCCTTCAGGCTGAAGTCCTGCGGCAGCATCTTGGTGACATATTTGACCGCGCCGCCGATGGTGTTGCGGCCATAGAGCGTGCCCTGCGGCCCGCGCAGCACCTCGATCCGCTCGACGTCGTAGATGTCGAGGACGGCAGCCTGCGGGCGGTTGAGATAGACGTCGTCGAGATAGATGCCGACGCCGGCTTCGAAGCCCGGGACCGGATCCTGCTGGCCGACGCCGCGGATGAAGGCGCTGAGCGTCGAATTGGTGCCGCGCGAGGTTTCGAGCGTGGTGTTCGGCGTGATGTTGCCGACGTCGGTGAGGTCGAGCGCGCCGCGCGCCTCGAGCGCGTCGCCCGAGATCGCGCTGACCGCGATCGGCACGTCGAGCAGCCGCTCGTCGCGGCGGCGCGCGGTGACGATGATTTCCTCGCTGCCGTCATCGGCGCTCGCGGCCGGATCGCTGTCCTGCGCAAAGGCGGAGGGGGCGAAGGCGGTGAGGCTGAGCGCGGTGGTGGCGCAGACGGCGTGGCGCAAGCGGCGGGCGAAAGGACGCATGTGGGTCTCCCATGACAGGGGCGGCGCAGCGCCACCCTTTTTCGATTTTCTTGGGCCGGTCTTGCCAAGCCGCGCCGCACCCAATAATGAAAGGTGAACCAAGTTTCAACTTGGAATATTTATCCGCTGTCTTTTGGGGCGCGGTGATGCGAAAAAGCCACGCTTGACCGCGCTTCTCGATGCGCCGGTCGTCCGTGGGGGAGGACGGAAGGACAGATGATGGACCAGCCGCGCATGTCCGCGCCAGGGGTCGAGGGCCAAGCGGGCCCTTCGGACAAGGTCCCGCGCACCGAGCGCGGGCGGCGGACTTTGCGCAAACTGCTCGACGCCGCGGCAATCGAATTCGGCGAACGCGGTTTCCACGAGGCGTCGATCAGCGGAATCACGCGCCGCGCGGGGACCGCGCTCGGCAGCTTCTACACCTATTTCGATTCGAAGGACGCGATCTTCCGCGCGCTCGTCGCCGATATGTCGGGGCGCGTGCGCGACCATGTCGCCCCCGCGATGGAAACCGCGACCGACGCGATCGACGCCGAGGCGCGTGCGCTGGCGGCGTTCCTCGAGTTCGCGCGCGAACATCAGGAAATCTACCGCATCGTCGATGAGGCCGAATTCGTCGATCCCGAGAGCTTCCGCAATCACTACGCCTCGACCGCCGAGCGCATCGCGGCGCGATTGGCGGCTGGTGCCGATGCAGGCGATCTGCGCGGCGGCGTCGGCGAGGTCGAGGCCTGGGCGATCATGGGGATGAACGTCTTCCTCGGGCTTCGCTACGGCGTATGGGACCCGAGCGACGATGTTGCCGCCGTGGCGGCACGCGCCAATGCGCTGATCGCCGACGGGATCCGGAAAAGGTGAGTATTTGCTCCCCTCCGCCGGCGGGAGGGCAGGTCAGGCGCGGCTGATCAGGAAGATCGCATGTTCCGCCCGCCAGCTCGCGGCGGCGTCGCTCGTCGGCTTGTCGCCCGAGAGGTGCCAGACGCGCTCGACGCGAATGCCCTTGGAGCGGACGAGGTCGCGGAAGTCGCTGACCGTGACATGGTGGATGTTCGGCGTCTCGTACCAGGCGACGGGCAGCAGCCGCGTCACCGGCATGCGTCCGCCCCACAGCAGCGCCAGCCGGATGCGCCAATGCGCGAAATTGGGAAAGCTGACGAAGGCGCGCGGCGCGATGCGCAGCAGTTCGCCCACCACCAGATCGGGGCGCTCGGTGGTCTGCAGTGTCTGCGACAGGATCGCATAATCGAACGCATCGTCGGGATAGTCGGCGAGGTCGCGGTTGGCGTCGCCTTGCACCACCGACTGGCCGCGCGCGATCGCCGCGGTGACGTTCGCCGGGTCGATCTCGAGCCCGCGTGCGTCGACGCCCTTGGCGCGCAGCGCTTCCATCAGCTCGCCGTCGCCGCAGCCGACGTCGAGCACGCGCGCCGATGGCGGCACGGCGTCGGCGATGATCGCGAGGTCGGGGCGCAGCGCCATCAGAAGACGCTCCCGAGCGCGCCCGCGACGAGCCGGTCGAGCGCGGGCACGTCGAGCAGGAACGAGTCGTGCCCATAGGGCGCCGACAGCTCGACGAAGCTCGCCGCGGCGCCGACGCTCTGCAGCGCCTGGACGATGCGGCGCGATTCGGCGGTCGGATAGAGCCAGTCGGTATCGAAGCTGACGAGAGTGAAGCGCACGTCCCTGGCGCCCGCAAAGGCGCCCGCGAGGCGGCCGTCGTGCGGGTCGGCGAGGTCGAAATAGTCCATCGCGCGGGTGATGTAGAGATAGGCGTTGGCGTCGAAGCGATCGGTGAAGGCGAGCCCCTGGTGCCTGAGATAGGATTCGATCTGGAAATCGGCGTCGAAGCCGAAGCTCTTGATGTCGCGCGCCTGCAGCCGGCGGCCGAATTTCTCGGTGAGCCCGGCTTCGGAGAGATAGGTGATATGCGCGGCCATGCGTGCGACCGCGAGCCCCTTGGTGGGTGCGCGCGCGCTGCCATAATATTGGCCGCCCTGCCAGTCGGGGTCGGCCATGATCGCCTGCCGCCCGACCTCGTGAAAGGCTATATTCTGCGCCGAATGGCGCGCCGCGCTGGCGATCACCAGCGCGCGTTCGAGTCGCTCGGGATAGTTCGCCGCCCAGGCGAGCGTCTGCATGCCGCCCATCGAGCCGCCGATCACCGCGTGCAGCCGGTCGATGCCGAGATGATCGAGCAGCATCGCCTGCGCGCGCACCATGTCGCCGATGGTGATCACCGGAAAGGCCATGCCGAGCGGGGCGCCGGTCGCCGGATCGGGGGTCGCGGGGCCGCTCGACCCCATGCAGCTGCCGAGCACGTTGGCGCAGATGACATGGAAACGGTCGGTGTCGATCGGCTTGCCGGGCCCGACCATGCGCGCCCACCAGCCGGGTTTGCCCGTCGCGGGATGGTCGCTCGCGACATATTGGTCGCCGGTCAGCGCGTGGCAGATGAGGACCGCGTTCGACCTGTCGGCGTTCAGCGCGCCATAGCTTTGCCAGGCAATCGTGACCGACGGCAGCGACTGGCCGCTGTCGAGCGGCAGCATCGCGGAAATCGTCACGCTCTGGTGCACTATCTGGTGGAGCGCGCTCGCCATGGTGCGCGCGGGGCTAAGCGGCTGGGCGGGGGCTGTCAACGTGCTGGACTCGGCGCGCGCACGCGCTAAACGCCGCGGCATGACCGACACGACCCCGACCCTTACGCCGAAGCCGTGGATCAGCGGCATCGCTCCCTATGTTCCCGGCAAGTCGGCGGGGACCGACGGACGCCCGCTGATCAAGCTGAGCGCGAACGAGAATCCGCTCGGGACCGGCGACAAGGCACGCGCGGCCTTCGCCGCCGCGCAGGGCGCGGCCGATGCGTTGTCGCGCTATCCCGATCCGGGGTCGAACGAATTGCGCGCGACGATCGCGGCGAAATTCGGGCTCGATCCGGCACGGGTGATCTGCGGCAACGGGTCGGACGAATTGCTCCACCTCGCGGCGGGCACCTATGCCGGGGCGGGTGACGAGATTCTCTATGTGCGCTACGGCTTCGCGGTTTACGAGATTGCCGCCCGGCGTGTCGGCGCGGTGCCGGTCGAGGCCGACGACAAGGATTATGCGACCGACGTCGATGCCTTGCTCGCGGCGGTGACCGACAAGACGCGCGTCGTCTATCTCGCCAATCCGAACAATCCGACGGGCACGCTCGCGACGCGCGATGAAGTTGCGCGGCTGTATGCGGGCCTCCCCAAGGACGTGCTGTTCGTGATCGATCAGGCCTATAGCGAATATCTGTCCGAGGCCGAGGACGACGGTGGGCTCGAGCTCGCCATGACGCAGCCTAATGTGTTCGTCACGCGCACCTTTTCGAAGATCCACGGCCTCGCCGCCGAGCGCATCGGCTGGGGCTATGCGTCGGCCGACGTGATTTCGGCGCTGCACCGCATCCGCCTGCCGTTCAATGTCACCCGGGCGGGGCAGGCTGCGGCGATCGCGGCATTGGGCGACGACGACTTCGTCGCGCACAGCCGCGCGCACAATGCCGAGTGGCGGGCGTGGCTGGCGGGTGAGATCGAGAGCCTCGGCAATCATGGCCTCCGCGTCGTCCCGTCGGCGTGCAACTTCCTGCTGGTGCTTTTCGAGGGCCGGGTCAGCGCCGAGACGGTCTACAACCGCTTGATGGATGCGGGCTATATCGTGCGCTGGCTTCCGGGGCAGGGGCTGCCCAACGCGCTGCGCATGACAATCGGCACCGCGGATGAGACGCGAGGGCTGGCGGCGGCTATCCGTGCCGCGGTCGAAGGCTGATGGCGATAGAGAAGGTCGCGATCATCGGGCTGGGGCTGATCGGCTCGTCGCTCGCGCGCGCGATCGCCGAGCGGCTGCCCGGCGTGACGGTGGCAGGACATGACGCCAGCGCCGGGGTGCGCGGCGAAGCCCGCGCGCTGGGGCTGTGCGATGCGATTGTCGACGATGCCGCCGAGGCGGTGGCCGATGCCGACCTGGTGATCCTGGCGGTGCCCGTCGGACGCATGGCCGATGCCGCGACCGCGATCGCGCCCGGGCTGAAAGCCGATGCGATCGTTTCGGACGTGGGTTCCTCGAAGACGAGCGTTGCCGAGGCGCTCGCAAGAGCTCTGCCGAACCACGCCGTCATTCCGGCGCATCCGGTGGCCGGAACCGAGAATAGCGGGCCGGCGGCGGGCTTTGCGAGCCTGTTCGAGGGTCGCTGGTGCATCGTTACCCCGGGTGCGGTCGCGCCCGAAGGCGCGGTCGCGGCGCTGACCGGTTTCTGGGAGGCGCTCGGCGCCCGGGTGGACGTCATGGATGCCGCACACCATGATATGGTGCTCGCGGTGACCAGCCATCTGCCGCACCTCATCGCCTATACGATCGTCGGCACCGCGAGCGAACTCGAAGAGGTCACCGAGAGCGAGGTTATCAAATATTCGGCGGGCGGTTTCCGCGATTTCACGCGCATCGCGGCGAGTGACCCGGTGATGTGGCGCGACGTGTTCCTCGCGAACAGGGATGCGGTGCTCGCGACCTTGCAGCGCTTCAACGAGGATCTGACCGTGCTGCAACAGGCGATCCGCCGCGGCGACGGCGCGAAGCTCGAGGACTGGTTCACGCGCACACGCGCGATCCGGCGGTCGATCATCGAGCAGGGGCAGGACGATGCGGCGCCTGATTTCGGGCGGAAGCATTGAGAGAAATCCTCCCTGTGGCGAAGCCATGGGGAGGTGGCAGCGCGAAGCGCTGACGGAGGGGCTACGGCGCATGCGTTGTCGGCCCCTCCACCACTTGCTTCGCAAGCGGTCCCCCTCCCCATGCCTACGTCACAGGGAGGATTAGCGGCCTTCCAGCAACGCCTCGGGCGGGTTCAGCGCGTTGATCGCGCGCCAGACGCGCTCCTCGGCTTCTTCGCGCGGCAGGCCGGCGGGGATGGTCTCGCCGATCTTGTAGGTGATCGTGCCCGGCCATTTGACCCAGCGGCGCGGCGGATAGGCGCGGCCGCTGTTCACCGCGACGGGAATCACGTCGATGCCGAGCAGCCGGTACATGCCCGCGAAGCCCGGGCGCAGCGGCGGCGCCTTGCCGTGCGGGACGCGCGTGCCTTCGGCGAACAGCACGAGCGGGCGTCCGGCGGCGAGCGCGGCCTTGGCGGCGCCGAGCATGGCGCGCATCGCCTTGCCGCCGCCGTCGCGGTCGACCGGGATCAACCCGTAGAACTGCGCGGCCTTGCCCCAGACGGGGATCGAGAACAGCTCTTCCTTGGCGAAGACCGCGGGGTGCCTGAACAGCCAGGGCTGCTCGATCGTCTCGAACGCGCCCTCATGCTTGAAGACATAGAGCACGGGGATGTCGGGCATTGCGCCCTCGACGACGATCCGGTGCCCCAGCACGAAGCGGCAGATCAGCCGGTGGACCTGCGCCCAGCGGCGCACGAACCAGATCGTCGCCCGGTGCGAAATCGGCAGTGCAATCACGGCGCCGATCGAACTGAAGCTGCTCATCAGGACGAAGAGCAGCCAGAAGAGGATCGAACGGAAGAGGGCGATGGTGTAGCGCATCGGCGCCGTTTCTAGAGACCGAGGAGCCCGCCCGCCAGCCCGGCGAGATATTTATGATATTCGCGAAACAGCGTCGCGAAACTCGGCTCGCTGCGTACCGCGTCGGGGACGATCGTCACCTTGTCGCCGACCGCGCGCGCCAGCTCATATTCGGCGCGGCGCATGTGCCAGTCTGTCGTGATCAGCCGCACGCTCCTATAGTTGCGCCGCGCAACCCAGGTCGCGACCTCGGTCGCGTTCGAGCGCGTATCCTCGGCCTCGAAGCCAAGCGCGATGCAGCAGTCGAACAGTTCCTCGGGCCGCTTATACTCGGCGGCGAGTTCGCGCGGCTTCACCTCGCGCGCGACGCCGCTGATCAGAAGGCGCTTGGCATCGCCGGCTTCCAAACGTTCGAGCGCGCGGTCGATGCGGCCCGGGCCGCCGGTGAGCACGACGATCGCGTCGGTCTTCTGCGCGCCGGCGGGCAAAGGCGGCAGCAGCGCGAACCACGCGAAGCCGAGCACCCAGGCCAGGAAGAGGAGGGAGAGGATGCGCTTGATCATAAAATCTTCTTGAGCGCGGACAGCAGGGTCAGCCGCGCGGTCAGGGCTGCGAGCGCGATAGCCAATAGCGGCAGCGCCAGCAAGAGCGCCCAGCCCATCGGCCCGAGCGACGCGGTCGCGGCGAGTCCGGAAGTCACCCCCGACCATTGCCAGCTGATGAGCAGGATGATCGCGGCGGCGACGACGGTGCCGAGCGCGATCCCGTAAGCGGTGTCGATCGCGATGCGGCGCTGGAACAGCCGCGTGATCTGGCGGTCGGTCGCGCCGATCAGGTGGAGCATCTCGATCGTCGCATAATGGGTGCCCAGCGCGGCGCGCGCGGTCATGATCACCACCGCGCCGCTTGCGATCGTCATCAAGAGGACGAGCCCCGCGGCGACCCATGCGAGGCTGCGGATCAGCCGCGCGACGGGCCCCAGCCATTCGGCGTGCGGAATGACGCGCGCGCCGGGGGCGACCTCGGCTACCAGTGCGCGGAGCTGCGACAGCTGCCCCGCGCGGTCGCCGCCGACGAAGTCGATGTCGACCAGGGCGGGCAGCGGCAGCGAGCGCAGCACCGGGTCGTCGCCCCCCGCGCTGCCGAGCCACTGGCCGAGCGTCGCGAGCAGTTCGTCCTGCTCCACCTGGCGCGCGGCGTGCACATAAGGCTGCGCCAGCGCCTGGCGGCGAAGCGCCGCGGCCTGTTCGGCGCGCGTCACCGGATTGGCGGTGACGATCTGCACCGTCACGCGGCCCGCGATCGCGTCGCCGATATTGTTCGCGGCGCGCGCGAGGCCCACCCCCGCGGCGGCGGCAAGCAGGGTGAGCATCATCAGGATCGCGATGACCCACGGCGTCGGACCCGACAGGCGGCGGTCGGGCAGCAGGCGGCGGTGCTGGACGGGAACGCGCGGGATGATCATGACGCCCAGCCCCCGCCTAGACCTTGTTCGCCGGCGGATAGCGCAGCGCGCCGGTGGGGTCGGCGAGGCGGCCCTTTTCCAGCCGCATCATCTGCGCATTGTCGATGCGGCTGATCAGGTGGATGTCGTGCGTCGCGACGACGACCGTGGTGCCGAGGCGGTTGAGGGCCTCGAACAGCCCCAGCAGCCGCATCGCCATCTCGGGATCGACGTTGCCCGTCGGTTCGTCGGCGACGAGCAGTTGCGGGCGCGCGATCACCGCGCGCGCGATTGCGACGCGCTGCTGTTCGCCGCCCGACAAGGTCGGGGGAAAGGCGTGCGCGCGCTCGTCGAGGCCGATCCAGCTCAGCATCTCGCCGACCGGGCCCGACAGATCCTCCTCGCTGACCCCCGCAATGCGCAGGGGCAGCGCGATATTGTCGCGCGCCGAGAGGTGCGGGATCAGGCGGAAATCCTGAAACACCACACCGATGCGGCGGCGGAAACCGGGCAGGCGGTGGCGCGGCATATGGACAAGGTCCTCGCCGAACAGGCGAACCAGCCCGCGGCTCGGCCGCTGCGCAAGATAGAGCATCTTGAGCAGCGAGGTCTTGCCCGCGCCCGATGGGCCGGTGAGGAAATAGAAGCTGCCGGGCTGGAGGTTGAAGCTGATGTCGGCGAGCACCTCGGCGTCGGGGCCGTAGCGCAGCCCGACGCGGTCGAATTCGACCATCGCGCCGCCGCTGCGGCCCGGACCGGGGTCGGTCATGGCGTCACGCCGCGGCGAAGCCCGCGTTCCGCGCCCGGCAAGGATAGGACGACGCCCATGGCCCGCCTGTTGCATGGCTTTCCCACAAGGACAAGCGCCGAGTAGAGGCGCTCGGGCGACGCGGCGCTTGCATGCCGCGAATCGCCGTGTTTAGAGGGAATCCATGATCCTCGCCTGTCCTGCCTGCCACACGCGCTACGTCGTTCCCGATACGGCGATCGGCGCCAATGGCCGCACCGTTCGCTGCGCCAATTGCCGCCACAGCTGGTTCCAGGAACCTGCGAGCGGCGCCGCGGCGCCCACGGCCGCGCCCGCTCCGACGCCCGCCCCGGCTCCGGTCGAGCCGCCCGTGGCGGCTGCCCCCGACGTTCCGGTGCCTGCGCCGCAAGTCGAAGCCGCCGCTCCGGTCCTGCGCGAGCTCACCGAAGCGCCGCCCGCCGGCGCCTTTGCCGCGCCGCCGGCCGAAAAGAAGGTCACCGTCACCGACAGCGAGGCGCCGCTGCCCTTCCGCCGCCCGCGCCGCAATCCGGCGAAGCGCTGGACGCTGATCGCGGGCGGCGCCGCGGCGCTGATGATCGCCGCGACCGCGGGGCTCTACTGGTTCGGGCTGCCGGGCTGGGCGCAGGGGCTGGGCATCCCCGGGATGAGCGACGAGCCCGACCTCGTCATCGAGCTGCCGCCGAACCAGGATCATCGCGAACTCGCCGACGGCACCATCTATTTCGCCGCTTCGGGGGTGATCATCAATCCGACCGACCGCGAACAGCGCGTGCCGCCCATCCTCGCCGAGCTGCGCGATGCGCAGGGGACGATTGTCTATAGCTGGACGATCAAGCCGCCGGTGCGGATGCTGCCGCCGAACGAAAAGGTCAATTTCAGCGAGGCCAAGCTCGACATTCCGCGCCGCGCGACGCAGCTGACGGTGAGCTGGGCGCTGCCAAAAGGCTGATTCTGCGGAAACTTGGCCTGACGCCACGGCGTCACAAAAGCAGCGCAGCCCCCAGCGACAACAGGAAGCTCGTCAGCGTCGCGACGATGATCGGCGCGAAGCTGCGCCAGCCCTGGTCGAGCAGCAGGTGCAGCCGCGCCTTCATCGCGGTCGCGACGATCGCGAGCAGCAGCAGCGCCTGCGCGGCGGTCGCGGCGCCCTCGGCGACGGGCTTGGGGATCGCGATCAGCGAATTGAGCGCGGCGACGGCGAGAAAGCCGAGGATGAACCAGGGCAGGCGTAGCGGGATGCGCTTGCCGGTGCCGTCGCCGCCGCTTCGCGCGAGCCAGAGGCCGACGAGCATCAGCATCGGCGCGAGCAAAGCGACGCGTGTCAGCTTGACGATCGTTGCGACCTCGCCCGCGGGCGCCGAAAAGGAAAAGCCGCCGCCGATCGCCTGCGCGACGTCGTGGATCGATGCGCCGATCAGGAAACCCGCCTGCGCGTCGGACAGGCCGAGCTGCGCCGCGAGCACGGGATAGAGCGTCATCGCCAGCGCGCTCGCGACGGTGATCCCTACCAAGGTCAGCGTGAAGCGCGCCTGGTCGACGCGCTTGTCGCCGATCAGCGAATAGAGCGCGAGCGCCGCCGACGCGCCGCAGATCGCGGTCGCGCCGCCCGCGAGCAGGGCGGCGTGGCGGTCCTGCCGGAACAATCTTGCGGTCGCGACGGTCACCGCGATCACTGCGACCATGATCAGCACCAGCAGCGCGAAGGGCAGCGGCCCCAAATCGACGAGCTGGTCGGCCGTGATCCGCGCGCCGACGAGGACGATGCCGAAACGCAGCGCGGTCTGCGACATCAGGTCGAGCCCGGCGTGGGTGCGCCTGTCCTGCGACAGGAAGGAGAGCGCGAGCCCGATCAGCAGCCCCATCAGGACGATCGGCGCGGCATAATGGTCGGCGAGCCACGCCGCGGCGAGCGCGGCGATCGCGGTGACGAGGATGCCGGGGACGAAGTCGCGCCATTGGTGCCGCGCAGGCGGATGCGCCTCGAGCTGCATCTCGCCATAGAGGTCGGCGGCCATCGGCCAGTCGTAATCGGATGCCTTCAACCCCGCTCCCCCTGCGCTCGGGCCTCGCTTCGCATATTGGCGCGGCCCGGTCGATAGGCCATTGCTGGCGGGCCGTGCTCTTGCTAGAGGCCGCGCTCTACCGGCACCCGTAGCTCAGCTGGATAGAGCGCTGCCCTCCGAAGGCAGAGGCCAGGGGTTCGAATCCCTTCGGGTGCGCCATTTCGCAACAAAGATGGGAAGTGCGCCCCGCTTTGTTTCAGCGGCGCCCGCGACCAGTGCTCGCAGATGGCTCTTTGAGCCGGGAATCCGGATCGAACCGGGCAGGATCGTCGGCGCGCCGGCCTGCGAATCGCCGCACTCTCATTCGAGATTGGCGTCGGCAAGCAAATCGGCCGCCTCTTGCAACAGCTTGAGCGCGCGAAGCTTGCTCGGGTCGGCTGCCGGCGGACTAATTGATGGTGGCGGGGCGGGATTTGCCGAATTGCCCGACACATCGACGCCCAGATGGGCCCAATAGGTCGCAAGGCAGTATTTGAACATCGCGATCAACCGCGTCCGCCAAGCGTCGCCACGGGAGGGAAAGCGGTGCGAAGCCAGGCCTTCGAGAAAGACGAGCGCGAAATAGCGGCCGAGCTGAAGTTGCTCCTCGCCGAGCGCGGCGATCGCAGGAAAGGCGCGCGCGGTCTGGTCGAGCGACAGGGCTTCCTCCTCCACCGCGCAAGCATCGAGCGCGCGCCGCAGCGCCGCGTCGGTGCGCGCCGCTGCCTCCAGTTCGCGCCGGGCGACCTGCAGCGGCTCGTGCGCGAGCTGCCATAAGAGATCGACCCCCTTCTCGAACCGCTCCTGCGTGCCGGCGATCGCCTCGATCGCCTCGAAATAGGTGACTTGCCACGACCGGCTCAGATGATCGATCGCCGCGAATTTCAGGTCGTCGAGCACGGGATAATAATATTGGATCTTGCCGCGCGTCATTCCCGTCGCACGCGCAATCAATGACATGTTCGTACCGGCCCAACCCTGTTCGGCAAAGCAGCGGATCGTCGCGTCGAGGATGGCAATGCGGTTTGCTTCGCCGCGCTCATCCTGGACCGAGCCGCCTTCGCCTTGCCGATTCCCTTCCGTCATGCCGATGTCCTTCATACGCTCTGTCCCCTTCATTTTAAGAGGGGGCGGGGATTTGCATTGATCGCCGCTACCAATTCTGCATTACTGCTGCTTGAAAATTGTCGCGCCCGCAAGCGCGTCCAACGGAGAGGATGCAGGCAGTCGTGGACGACGGCAAGCTCGAACTATTGCTGGCCGAGACGGCGTGTCTGCGGCTTATCCATCGCTACGGTCGCGCCATCGACTGGCAGGATGGCGCGGAGCTTTCCGCGTTGTTCTGGCCCGACGCGCGGGTCGATCTCGGCTTTTTCTCGGGCGACGCGGCGGGCGCTGTTGCATTTCTCCTCGACAATGCCGCGCTGTCCGATCGCCGCTTTCACCTCACCGCCAACAGCGTGTTGCATGTCGCCGGCGAGCGCGCCGACGCCGACAGTTGCGCGATCACGCAGGCGGTCGGTACCGGCGCCGATGGCGAGACCTTTCAGCAGCTGTTTTTCGGCCGCTATCTCGATCGCTTCGAACGGCGCGCGGACGAATGGCGCTTTGCCGAACGCCGCTACCTGTTGCACGGCCACCAGGCCGGCCCGCTTGCGGAATCGCCGTTGCTGGCGGGCGTCGCGCGCGCCGAGGGGCTCGATCCCGGCCACCCGCTGTTTCGCTCGCGCTGAACGCCGCATCTTTTGAAGGAGATCAAAAATGGCTCGTATCGCGACGCTGCCCGTGACCGAATGGGGTGACGATTTGCGCGAATTTGCTGCTGGTGACAGCGCGAGCGTGGTCGAACAGGGAATCATTCGCGTCCTGGCGCATAACCCGGCGCTTGCGATGGGGGTGCTCGGCTTCGGCCAGTCGCTGTTCGCCTCGACCGCGCTGCCGCGCCGCCTGGTCGAGCTGGTCCGCATCCGCGTCGCCTTTCACAATCAGTGCCGCAGCTGCATGGCGATCCGCTATCATTCGGCGCTGGACGACGGTCTGACCGACGGTGCGGTCTGCTCGCTCGAAAAGCCGCAGGAGGCCGCCGATCTCAGCGCCGCGGAAAAGGCGGCGATCGCCTACGCCGACAAATCCTCGACCAACCATTTCGTGATCGACGATGCCGACTTCGACGCCTTGCGCGAGCATTTCGGCGAGAAGGAGATCGTCGAACTCGGCGCCTTCATTGCCTTTTTCATCGGCTTTGGCCGGCTGTCGGCCGCCTGGCATCTGGTCGACGATTTGCCTGAAGCCTATCGGCAGGACGGCGACGGGCTGATCGCGCCGTGGCGCGAGGAGTCGATCGCCGTGCGCGGCTGACGGGATTTGTCCCCGGTTCAGCCGGGCGGATCGAACCGGATGTGGAGCGCTTTCAGCGCGCGCAGCACGAAGCCCGGCAGATGGTCATAATCGTTGCGCTCGTCCGCCAGCCGCATCGCAGGCAGGCGGTCGAGCAATGCGTCGAAAGCGATAGCCAGCTCGAGCCGTGACAGGCCGGCGCCAGGGCAATGATGCTCGGCCTGGCTGAACGCCATATGGCGCATCGCGTTCGGGCGATCGAGGCGAACGCTCTCGGGATCCTCGAAAACTTGGGGATCGCGATTTGCGGCCGCGAAGCGCAGGTGCAAGGTCGCGCCCTTCGGAATGGAGACCCCGCCGATTTCGGTGTCGCGCGTGGCAGTGCGGTACAGGCCCTGCGTCGGCGATTCGAGCCGCAACACCTCCTCGACGAACGCCTTGATCAGCGACCGGTCGGCGCCTAGCCGCTCGTACAGGCCCGGCTCGCGCAGCATCATCCACAGGCCCGAGGACAGGGCGAAGGCGGTGGTTTCGTTGCCGCCGATATAGAGATGGTCGAGGATCGAGACGATTTCACCGTCGGTCAGCGCGCGATCGTCGAGCCGCGCGACCGCGAGTTCCGAAATGATGTCGTCGCGCGGCGCGGCGCGACGGGCCTCGATCTTGTCCTTCAGATAATGCTGGAATTCGACCCCCTGCTCGGCGACCCAGATTTCCTGCTCGCGACTCAGTCCGCGGGCGAAGGGCAGCGCCCAGGCATAGGACCAGGTTTTCAGCCGCTCGTGATCCTCCTGCGGCAGCCCTAGCAGGTCGGTGATGACTGCGGCGGGCAAGCGGTCGGCAAAGGCCGAAACGAATTCGGCCTCTCCCTCTCCGGCGAAGCTGTCGATCAGCGCATGGACGTGGCGTTCGATCATGCCCCGGCAGGCTTCGAGCCGCGGGCCCGTGAAAAAATGGTTCACCAGTGCGCGAAAGCGGCGGTGCTCGGGCGGATCCTGCGCCAGCGGAAACGCCTTGGGCCAGCCGCGTTCGACGAAAATCTGCCGCGCCTCGGGAAACATCAGCAGCGGTTCGCCGCCGTGCCGGTCGGCCTCGTTCGAGAATAGCTCGCTGTCGCGAATGACGCGGCCGATGTCGGCATATCGTGTCAGTATGAACAGATTGGTCCCGGGAACCGGCCAGACGGGCGCCTCGTCACGCAGAATTCGGTAGGATTCATACCAGTTCTTTTCGGCGTCGGGCGCAAAAATATCGGGCAACACGGTCGCCATCTTTCTCTCCCCTATTGTTTTAGACAGGGTTTCACGAATTGCAAGCAGCAGTGCTGCATGTCATAAGGGGCACGCCAAGCAGCGGTCAACAGAAAAGCTGCGGAGAGGAAAATATGGCGACTTTGCTCGCGCACATTCGGATAAAGCCCGGCTGTGTGGCCCGGTTCGAAGCGATCGTTCGCGACCTTTATGCCGCATCGCATGCGAGCGAACCCGCGCTGCGTCGCTACGAATATTGGCGGGGCGAAGAGCCCGGCCTCTATTATTGTTTCGAATCCTTCGACGACTATGCGGGCTTCATTGCCCATGAGGTCGGGCCGCACCACGAAGAGGCTGCGCAACCCCTGATGGACCTGGTGGCGGACTTCCGGCTTGAATGGGTCGATCCGCTGCACGGGGCCGCGCCGCTCCCCGAAACCGCGGACGCGCCGCCGCATGCCGACTGGGGCGAGCGCGAGCGCTTCTATGCCGAGATGTTTCCGCACAGCGTCGCGGCCTGGTGGCGGCGGGCGCGGGAAGAAAGCAAGGAAGAAGGGGCGGTGGCATGAGCACAGGACAGGTCGCGGGTAAGATCGTTCTGGTCACGGGAGCCGGGCGGGGCCAGGGCGCCGAGCACGCTCGCCTGCTGGCGCGCGAGGGGGCTGCCGTCATCGTCACTGACATCCGCGGCGACGAAGCGGCGGCGGTAGCGGCCGAAGCCGGCGGAGACTGCTGGGCCGCGACGCTCGACGTCGCTTCGGAAGTGAGCTGGGTCGGGCTCGCCGCCGCCATTCAGGGACGCCACGGCCGCCTCGACGGGCTGGTCAACAATGCCGGAATCGCACCGATGGCCGATCTGGCGCAGACCGACCTGCGGCTGTTCGAACGCACGGTCGCGGTCAACCAGAGCGGCGTGTTCTTGGGCATGAAATATGGCGCCGACCTGATGCGCGCAGGCGGTGGCGGCTCGATCGTCAACATCGCCTCGATTGCCGCCGTGCGCGCGGATCCGCTATTTTTCGCCTATTCGGCGACCAAATGGGCCGTGCGCGGAATGACCCGCGCCGCTGCCCGCTCGCTGGCTCCCGCAGGGATTCGCGTCAATGCGATCCTGCCGGGGATCATCGACACACCAATGCTGACCGAAGCGGTTCCCGACCTCGACGTAGCGGGCTTCGGCGCCGCGAACACACCGCTGGGGCGGGTGGGAGTCCCCGCCGACGTCGCTGCCGCCGTCCTGTTTCTGGTCAGTGATGCGAGCGGGTTCGTGACGGGGACCGATATTGCCGTCGATGGCGGGATCACCGCCTGAGGAATCGAGGCGAGGGCATTTCGGCGCGCGATCAGCGTTTGCGTTCGCAAGACCGGCAATCCGGCGGCGGCGTGGGAGGGGAGAATGGGAATGAAGAATCATCTGTTGAAGGCCAGCGCTCTCGCGGCGGGGCTGCTTGCTGCCATGCCCGCCGTCGCCGCGGAGGAACCGGCGGCCGACGGCCAGTCGCAGGCGGGCATCGACGATATTGTCGTCACGGCACAAAAGCGGTCGGAGTCGATACAGCAGGTGCCGATCGCGGTGTCGGCGCTGTCCGAAGCACAACTCGAATCGCCGCTGGTCGGCGGGATCCGCGACGTGGCCGGGCGGGTTCCCGGCCTGGTGATCGATCCGGTGTCGTCCGGACCCAAGGCGGCTGCGATCGCGATCCGCGGCATTTCGTTCGATGACATCGAGAAGAGCTTCGATCCGGCCGTCGGGGTCGTGGTCGACGGAGTGTTCATCGGCACCAATGCCGGGCAATTGCTCGACAGCTTCGATCTGGCGGGCATGGAAGTGCTGCGCGGGCCGCAGGGCACCTTGTTCGGCCGCAACACGATCGGCGGGGTGGTCAATGTCACGCGAACCCGGCCGACCGGGGAGTTCGGCGCGAAGGCAAGCTTCGCCTACAGCAATTATGATACGAAGACCGGCAAGCTGGTCGTGAACACACCGATGATCGGTGACGTTCTCGCGCTCAAAGGCTTCTTCTATTACGATCAGACCGACGGCTATTATTTCAACGCCACGCAGAACCGGCGCCAGGGGCGCAGCAAATCGATCGCGGCGGGGGTGACCGCGCTGTTCCAGCCCGCCGAAGGCTTTGAAGCGCTCGTCACTTACGAGCACCAGAAGGAGACCGGCGAGACGATCTCGACACAATTGTCGAGCAGCGGCGAGGTGCTTTGCAACCCCTTCATCTCGGCCTTTCTCGGTTCGCCGCTGGCGCCCGCCGCGCAATGCGATCGCCATCTGCTCCCCGCGAAGGCGCAATATACGATCTTCCAGAACGTCCCGACGCCGCTCAGCAACAAGACCGATGCCGTCACCGCAAATGTCGATATCGACATCGGACCGATGACGCTGACCTCGGTCACCGGCTGGCGCCGCAACGTCGAGGACTTCGTCCAGGATTTCGACGCTTCATCGGTCGACCTGTTCACGACGCACCGGCCGCAAACCTTTCGCCAGTTCAGCCAGGAACTGCGGCTCGCGGGCGACGTCGCGCCGTGGCTCAACGCGCTCGTCGGCCTCTATTATTTCGACAGCCATTACCGGCTCTCGCAGACCAGCAATTTCGGGTCGGGCATCGCCGGGCCGGGCTTCCCGCCCATCCAGTTGCAACAGGACACGGCCGGCGATGCCAAATCCTATGCCGCCTTCGCCGATTTCCAGGTCAAGCCGACCGACCGGCTGACGATCGGCCTCGGCGCGCGCTATACCAGGGACAGGAAGGCGATCTTCAACAATTACGGCGTGGTCCCCGCACTGGTCCAGCTGTCGCAACCGGGGTGGAACGGCGAATGCGTCGTCGTGACCGGCCTGCTGGCGCCGGGCGTCCCGGCCTATGGTCCCGGCAATAATTGTGAATTCGCCAGATCGTTCGAAAAATTCACCTATCGCGCGACGGCCAATTACGAGATCGCCGATGACAAGCGCCTCTATGCGTCGGTGTCGCGCGGTTTTCGCTCGGGCGGCTTCAACGGCCGCGCCGGGTCGCCGACCTCGGTCGGCCCCTATCGCCCCGAAATCGTCGACGCCTATGAGATCGGCCTGAAGGCCGACTGGCTCGACCGGCGGCTGCGCACCAATCTGGCGCTCTACCAGAACGACTATGACGACAAGCAGGAGGAGGTGGTCCAGCCCTCGCCGCCCGGATCGGCCAATCCGCAGGAAACGGTGATACAGAATGCCGCGTCGGCCCGCATCCGCGGCGTCGAGGCCGAAGTGATCGCCCAGCCGGCCGAGGGACTCGAATTCAACGCCTCGCTGTCGCACATCGACGCCGAATACCGGTCGTTCTTCAAGGATGTGAACGGCGACAATGTTCCCGATGACGTATCGACGCTGACGCTGCGCCGCGCGCCGAAATGGACCTGGTCGTTGGGCGTGGACTATCGTCGCGATGTCGGCGGCGGCGAACTGGCGCTTTCGGCGCTCTATCGGCGCACGGGCAGGATGACGACCTGCATCGTGCCCGCGACACCGGTCGTGCTGGGCGCCGTGACCAACGATCCGCGCTGTCTGTCCGATCCGCGCAGCAACCTCGATGCCTCGCTCAGTTACAAGACCGCGCTGGGCGATGCCGAACTGGTGCTGACGTTGTTCGGGCGCAATCTGACCGACGATCGCGGGATCGCGGGTGTGCTCCCCGTCGCCGGCCTCTTCACCTTCGGGATCGCGCGCCCGCCGCGAACCTACGGCATACAGGCGCAGGTCAGCTTTTGACCAAGTCCGAGGCTGCCGGCGCCATGTTTGGGGAGCGGCCGGTCGCGTCGGGCAGGGTGGTCGCAGGATGCCCTGGGAGCGACCGGTTGCAATGCGACGGCCTGTATTGCGCGTAGCGCGGGCAACAACCTATGTTGCGCCGATGCCCAGGCGAGCATTGTGCGTTGGGCGAGTTCCAGAGCCCCAAAAAGCGAAAACATAGGTTGCGCCGTCGCCGGTCGGGGCGCGCCATTTCTCCTCATCGGCAATTTGCATAACCCGCGCCGCGCACCGCGCGGCCGGGGGTGGCGCCGGTCGGCTCGCCGTCCTTGAGCGCGGCCACGCCGTTGACGAAGACGTCGCGCACCCCGACCGAATATTGATGTGGGCTTTCGAAGGTCGCGCGGTCGGCAATCGTCGCGGGGTCGAACACCACGACATCGGCATAATAGCCGGGTTTCAGCGCGCCGCGATGCTTGATGCCGAGATTGGCCGCGGGCATCGCGGTCAGCCGGTGCACCGCTTCCTCGAGCGAAATCAGTTTCTCGTCGCGGACATAGCGGCCGAGCAGCCGCGCGAAATTGCCATAGGTGCGCGGGTGCGCGCCCGATTTCAGGAAGACGCCCTCGGCTGCCTGCGACGCCGCGTCGGAGCCGAAGCTCATCCAGGGCAGCTGGACCTGACGCCGGACATTATCCTCGGACATCAGGAAATAGACGGTGCCGACGCGCGAGCCGTCCTCGACGACGAGGTCCATCGCGGTCTCCTCGGGCGATGTGCCCCGCATCGCGGCGACGTCGGCGAGGGTCTTGCCGGCGAGGGGTTTGAGCTTCTCGCTCTTGAAACCGGTGAGGATCATCTTGTCGGCGCCCGCGCCGATATAGAGATTCTCCCAGTCGCTGCCCGGCTTCTGCATCTCGTCGGCGACGCGCGCGCGGATTTCGGGATCTTTCAGCCGCTCGATCCACGCCTCGAGCCCGCCCGCCTGCACCCAGGTCGGCATCGCGGCGTCGAGCCCGGTCGCCCCCGCGGTGTAGAGATACATGTCGGTGGTGATGCGCTGCCCCGCGGCGCGCGCCGCCTCGATCTTCTTCACGACCGAATCGAGTTTGCCCCAGTTGGTTCGGCCGGCCATTTTGAGATGGTAGATTTCGGCGGGCGCGCCCGAGCGGCGCGAAATCTCGATCAACTCGTCGACCGCTTCCTCGATCCGGTCGCCTTCCGAGCGCATATGGCTGATATACATGCCGCCGCATTTCGCCGCCTCGCTGGTCAGTGCGACGAGTTCGTCGGTTTCGGCATAGGAGCCGGGGGCGTAGATCAGCGAGCTGCCGACGCCGAGCGCGCCTTCGTCCATCGCCTGCCGCACCAGCGCACGCATCTTCATGAGCTGCTCGGGATTCGGGTCGACATCGCCCTCGCCCAGTTCGTGCACGCGCACCGTCGCGGCGCCGACGAAGCTCGCGACATTGGTCGCGACCCCGCGCTTCTCGAGCCAGGAGAGATAGTCGCCGAGGCTGGTCCAGCCGATGTCATATTTGATGTCGCCCTGCCGCTCGGTCTCCAGCCGCTTCATCTCGGCGTTCATCGGCCCCATCGACCAGCCCTCGCCCATGACTTCGAGCGTGACGCCTTGGCGGATATCGCTCTGGCTCCTGGGATCGGCGATCAAGGATTCGGTCGCCCAGCTCAGCATGTTGATGAAGCCCGGCGCGACCGCCATGCCCGCCGCGGAGACCTCGCTAAGGCCCTTGCCCGCGACCGTGCCGACCGCGACGATGCGATCGTCCGTTATCGCCACATCGCCCTTCACCGGGGCCTTGCCCGACCCGTCGTAGATCGTGCCGCCGCGGATCACGACGTCATAGGCAGGGTCCTCGGCCGCCTGTGCCGCGGTCAGCGCGAGCAGGCTCGCGACCAGCCCCATCGATCCCGCAATCCGCCTCCTGCCCGTCATGTGCTTTCTCCCTGTTGCTGCGACCAGCGCATCATCCTGCCCCAAGCCCACGCCGCTGGCCATAGGCGCACGCGCAATCATCAGGCTTGATCACTGCCTGCCGCCGCGCCAAGGGCCTTGCAACGACAGCGACGGGAGGAAGAAATTGATCAAGACGCGCATTACCGAGAAGTTCGGCATCGAAACCCCGATCCTGATGGGCGGCATGACCGGCGTCGGCTACGGCCCGCTGGTCGCCGCGGTCGCCAATGCCGGCGCCTTGGGCTTCATTACCGCGCATATGTATCCGACCGGCCAGGCGCTGTTCGACGAGATTGAGAAGACCCGTCTGCTCACCGACAAGCCCTTCGGCGTGAACCTGACCCTGCTGCCGTCGATCAACCCCATTCCCTATGACGAATATCGCGAGGCGATCATCGCGAGCGGGATCAAGATCGTCGAGACCGCGGGCCGCGCGCCCACCGACCATCTGCCGCGCTTCAAGGAAGCCGATGTCACCGTGATCCACAAATGCACCTCGGTGCGCCATTCGGTGTCGGCGGTGAAGAAGGGCGTCGACATGATCAGCATCGACGGCTTCGAATGCGCGGGGCACCCCGGCGAGGACGATGTCGGCCTCGTCGTGCTGCTGCCCGCGACGGTCGATGCGCTGCCCGACACGCCGATCGTCGCCTCGGGCGGCATGGCCGACGGGCGCAGCCTCGTCGCCGCGCTCGCGCTCGGCGCCGATGCGGTCAACATGGGCACGCGCTTCTGCGCGACGGTCGAGGCGCAGATCCATCAGAATGTGAAGCAGCGCATCGTCGATGCGAACGAGACCGACACGGTGCTCGTCGGCCGGACGCTGCGCAACACCGCGCGCGTCGCGAAAAATGCGGTGTCGATGGAAGTTGCCGAAATCCAGCGTGACCCGACCAAGACCTTCGACGACGTGAAGCACCTGATGGCGGGCGTGCGCGGGCGCGAGAATGTCTTGCGCGACGGCGACGTCGATGGCGGCATCTGGACCAGCGGCCAGAGCCAGGCGCTGATCCACGACATTCCGACCTGCGCCGAGCTTGTCGAGAACATCATGCGCCAGGCGGAGGAAGTCCGCGCGAAGATCGCGGGCTAGTCATCCGTCATTGCGAGGAGCGAAGCGACGAGGCAATCTCCAGCGATCGGTCAGGATGGCCGCCTGCTGGAGATTGCTTCGCTTTGCTCGCAATGACGAAGGTTGGAATTAGGCGGCCGGTTCCTGCCAGCCGCCGCCCAGCGCGAGGAACAACGACACGAGGTTCGTCGCGCGCTGCTGCTCTGACTGCGCGATGCTCGCGTTGATCGCCGCCAGCGAACGCTCGGCGTCGAGCACGACCTGAAAATTTTCGCGCCCCGCCTGGTAGCGAAGCCGCGCGATGCGCGCCGCCTCGCCGGCTTCGACCGCCGCGCGGCGCAGCGCCGCCAAGCGGTCGAGCTCGCCCGCATAATTGGCGAGCGCGCTTTCGCTTTCCTGCAGCGCGGTCAGCCACGCGCCGTCGAAGGTCGCGAGCGCGGCTTCGGCGCCGGCTTCGGCCTGCTTCAGCCGCGACCGCGCGACCTCCATATTGGGAAAGTTCCACGAGATCAGCGGCCCGAGCGAGAAGCGGAAACCATCCGACGAACCCAGCCCGGAGATCGAGTTCGCGGTCGAGCCGATCGACCCGCCGAGGCTGATGCTGGGGTAGAGGTCGGCGGTCGCGACATTGACGCGCGCCGCGGCGGCGGCGAGCTGGCGCTCGGCGCGGCGGATATCGGGACGGCGTGCGAGCAGGCTCGCGCCGTCGCCGACGGGGATTGCGCGATTGAGTTCGGGCGGCGCCTGGCATGCGAGCACTGCCTGCGGCGCCTCGGCGGGCGGTTTGCCCGTTAGCACGGCGAGGCGGTAGAGCGCCGCCGAGCGCTGGGCGGTGAGCGAGGGGATCGCGGCGCGCGTCTGTTCGAGCAGCGCGCCCGCCTGCCCGGTCTCGAGCCGCGTCGCGCGGCCGCCCTCGAACAGGCGGCGCGTCAGGTCGAAGGTCTGCTCCTGGATGCGCAAAGTGTCTTCGGCGACCGCGATCTGGCGGTTGAACGAGCAGACGTCGGTATAGGCGCGCGTCGTCTCGGCCGCGACGGTGATGCGGGTGAGGTCGAATGCCGCCTGTACCGCATCGGCATCGGCGCGGCTCGCGCGGATCGCGCTTTCGACGCGCCCGAACAGGTCGACCTGATAACCGACATCGAGCCCGACGTCATAGGTCTCGCCCTCGACCGATCCCGGCCCCAGCGGATTGCGCTGGCGGGCATAGGTGCCGCTGGCGCCGATCGTCGTGGTCGGCAGGCGCCCGGCGCGCGATTCGCGCAGCACCGCGCGCGCCTGCGCCAGATTGGCGGCGGCGACGCGCAGATCGGTGTTCGCGGCCAGCGCCTCGGTCACCAGCTGGTCGAGCAAAGGATCGCCGAACAGGCTCCACCACGGCCCCGGCGGCTGCTCGCCGCTGAAGGCGGGCGACTTGCCCGCTTCGAGGAAGGGCGCCTGCGACGGCGCCGCGGGGACCGGCGAGACATAGCGCGGGCCGACGGTGCACGCCGACAGCGCGAGCGCGCTCGTTGCGGCGATCAGGATGGTACGGGTCATCAGATAGTCTCCACCGGCCGGTCGGCGGTCTTCCTATTGCGCCGGAACCAGCGGTTAGCCCGGTCGCCGAGGCGGCGGCAGAGGACATAGAAAAGCGGGGTGAAGATCAGCCCGAAGATCGTCACGCCGATCATGCCGAAGGTCACCGCGGTGCCCAGCGACTGGCGCATCTCCTGTCCTGGACCCGACGCCGTCGCGAGCGGGATCACACCGAAGATGAAGGCAAAGCTGGTCATCAGGATCGGGCGCAGGCGCGAGCGCGCGGCGTGGACCGCAGCGTCATATTTGTTCATCCCGTCGGCCTCCTCGGCCTGTTTGGCGAATTCGACGATCAGGATCGCATTCTTCGCGGCGAGCGCGATCAGCACGACGAGGCCCACTTGCGTCAGGATATTATTGTCCATGCCGCGCAAATTGACGCCGATCATCGCCGCAAGGATGCACATCGGCACGATCAGGATCACCGCGAGCGGCAGCGGCAGCGATTCATATTGCGCCGCGAGCACGAGGAAGACGAATACCACCGCGAGCAGGAAGATCAGCACCGAACTGCTCCCCGCCGCCTTTTGCTGATAGGCGAGGCCGGTCCATTCATAGGCGAAGCCGTTCGACAATGTCTTGTCGGCGAGCCCCTCCATCGCGGTCAGCGCGGTGCCCGATGACACGCCCGGCGCCGCCTGTCCCTGCAGCTCGACCGCGGGGAAGAGGTTGTAGCGCACGACGCGGGTCGGGCCGCTGTCGTTGCGGAAGGTCGCGACCGACGACAAGGGCACCATCTCGCCCGAGGTCGAGCGCACCTGCAGCCGCCCGACATCCTCGATGCTGGCGCGCGAGGTCGGTTCGGCCTGCGCAGTGACGCGGAAGGTGCGGCCGAGGAAATTGAAGTCGTTGACATAGGTCGACGCCAGATAGGTGCCGAGCGCGGCATAGACCTGGCTCGGGTCGACCCCCAGGATCTGCGCCTTGTCGCGGTCGACATCGGCGAAGATGCGCGGGCTTCCCGTGTTGAACAGCGAGAAGACCTGTTGCACGTCCTTCATCTGCGCCGCGCCGCCCATCATCGCGCCGGTGACCTGCTCGAGCTCCTTGTAGCTCTGCCCGCCGGTCGCCTGGAGCATCATCGTGAAGCCGTTGCCGTTACCGAGACCCTGCACCGCGGGGGGTGCGATGACGAAGGCCTGCGCCTCGGGCAGCGCGTTGGCGAGCACGCCCGACAATTGCTGCGACAGCGCCGCCGCGCTGAGCTTGCTGCCGCGCTCGTCCCAGTCGGTGAGCTTGACGAACATCGTGCCGGCGTTCGAAGCGCTCGAAAAGCTGGCGCCATCGAGCCCCGCGAAGGTCGCGATATTGCGCACGCCCTCGATCTTCGTGACTTCCTTTTGCGCGCGTTCGAGCACTTCGCTGGTGCGGTCGAGCGACGCGCCGGGGGGCAGCTGGACGACCCCGATCAAAATGCCCTGATCCTGGTCGGGGATGAAGCCGGTCGGGGTGTCGATGAGGCGCCAGCCGGTCGCGGCGAGCAGCACCGCATAGATGGCGAGCATCACGGTGGTCTTGCGCACGAGCGACGCGGTCGTGCGGCCGTAACGCTCGGACAATTTGTCGAAGCCGCTGTTGAACTTGTCGGCGGCGGTGCGGAAGAAGCGCGCGACGCGGTTCTTCGGCGGTTCGTGATGCTCCTCGTGCGGCTTCAGCAGGAGCGCCGCCATCGCGGGGGACAGCGTCAGCGAGGTGAGCAGCGAAAAGACCGTCGCCGCGGCGATCGTCACCGCGAACTGCTGATAGAAGATGCCGGGAATACCGGGGACGAAGGCGGTCGGCACGAAGACCGCGACGAGCACCAACCCGATCGCGACCAGCGCGCCCGACACCTCGTCCATCGTCCGGTGGGCGGCTTCGCGCGGGGTCAGCCCCTCGCGGATATGTTTCTCTACCGCCTCGACGACGACGATCGCGTCGTCGACGACGATGCCGACTGCGAGCACGAGCGCGAAGAGCGAGAGCGAGTTGATCGAGAAACCGAGTGCAAGCTGCACCGCGAAGGTGCCGACGAGCGCCACCGGAATGGCGACGATCGGGATGATTGCGGCGCGCCAGGTCTGCAGGAAAACGAGCACGACGAGCACGACGAGGAAGATCGCCTCGACCAACGTCTCCTGCACCGCCGTCACCGACGCCTCGACATATTCGGTCGGATTGTAGGGGATCGAATAGCTGACCCCCGGCGGGAAATCCTTCGACGCCGCCTTGATCTCTTCGAGCACCAGACTGGCGGCGTTGAGCGCATTGGCGCCGGGCTGCTGGATCACCGCCATGCCGATGCCCTTCTGGCCGTCGAAGGTGCCGCGGATGCCATAATCCTGTGCGCCCAATTCGACGCGGCCGATGTCCTTGATCCGTGTGATCGCGCCGTTCGACGTGTCGGTCTTGATCACGACATTGGCGAATTCCTCGGGCGTGACGAGGCGGCCGGGGACCTGCACCGGCAGTTCGAAGGCGGGATTGCCCTTGCCATAGGGCGGGGCGCCGACCGAACCGCCCGCGACCTGGACATTCTGGCTCTGCAGCGCGGCGACGATTTCGGGCGCGGTCAGATTACGCGCCGCGGCCTTGTCGGGATCGATCCAGATCCGCATCGAATAGAAGCCGCCGCCAAAAATCTGCACGCCGCCGACGCCTTCGAGGCGCAGCAGCCGGTCGCGCAGCGTCGAGTTGGCATAATTGCCGACATAATCGACGTCGATCGCGGGGTCGGTTGAGGTCAGCGCGACGATCATCAGGAAGCCCGATTCCTGCTTGTTCACCTGCACGCCGATCTGGCGCACCTGTTCGGGCAAGCGCGGCTCGGCGAGCGCGACGCGGTTCTGGACGAGCACCTGCGCGGCATCGAGGTCGGTGCCCGGCTGGAAGGTCACGGTGATCTGCGCCTGCCCCTGCGTCGACGAGGATTGCAGGTAGAGCATGTCCTCGACGCCGTTGATCTCCTGCTCCAGCGTCGCCGCGACGGTCTCGGCGATCGTCTCGGACGAGGCGCCCGGATAGGCGGCGGTGACGCTGATCGTCGGCGGCGCAATCTCGGGATATTGCGCGAGCGGCAGCTGCGGATAGGCGAAGGCGCCGATCAGCGTGATGAAGATTGCGATGACCGCCGCGAAGATCGGGCGGTCGACGAAGAAGCGGCTGAAATTCACTTGGGCGCTCCCGCCTTGGCCTCGCCTTTCGCGGGCGGCGCGCCCTTGGGCATGATCACCTTGCCGTCGGCGCCGATGCGGCCGGCCTGCACCTTGGCGGGCTTGCCGGGCATCGCGCGCTGGATGCCGCCGACGATGACGCGGTCCTTCGCGGTCACGCCCGAGCGGATCACCTGCAGATTGCCGATCACCGGGCCGAGCTGGACCGGTCGCGCCTGCACCACATCCTTGGGGCCGATGACGTAGGCCACGCGGCGCGGCCCGTCGGTGACGATCGCGGTGTCGGGCAGCAGGAAGGCCGGGCGCGGCGCCGAGGCGGCGAGCTGGAGCTGGCCGAACAATCCGGGTCGCAGCGCGCCGTCGGGGTTCTGGACCACCGCGCGCACGGTGATCGTGCCCGATCCGTTCGACAGCGCATTGTCGACGAAGTCGATGCGCCCTCCGATGCCGTTATCCGCCGCGCCCTGCAGCTTGATGCGCACCGGCGATCCGACCAGCGTGTCGCCGCGGCGCTCATAGTCGAGCAGGCTGGCCTCCGACCCCTGGAAGCTGAAATGGATGGGGCTGGTCGACACGATCGTGGTCAGGATGGTCTGGTCGGCGGTCACCGAATTGCCCGGATCGACCAGCCGCTGCGACACGCGGCCCGAGATCGGCGCCACGACGCGGGTGAAACCGACGTTGAGCTCGGCGGCGCGAATCGCGGCGCTCGCGGCGGCGACATCGGCCTCGCTCGTGCGCACCGCGGCGCGGCGCTGCTCGACCTCTTCCTGGCTCGCGGCCTGCGACCTGGCGAGCGTCTCGCTGCGCGCGAGCTCGGTCTTCGCATTGGCGAGCGTTGCGAGGCTGCGGGCGCGCTGCGCGCGGGCCTGGTCGAGCGCGGCCTGCGCCGGGCGCGCGTCGATGGTGAAGAGCAATTGCCCCGCGCGGACATACTGGCCGTCGGTGAAATGCGCGCGCTGCAGATAGCCCGAGGCGCGCGGGCGCACCTCGACGCTGTCGACCGCCTCGAATCGGCCGACATAATCGTCCCATTCGGTAATTTCGCGGACCAGCGGCGGCGCGACCGTCACCGGCAGCTGCGGCGGGCCGCCCTGCTCCTCGCCGCCTGAACAGGCGGACAGCAGCAGCGAACACAGGATCGTAAGCGCGAAGAGAGGGCGCAAGGTCATGGGGGGGGGGCTCGTCTTTTCTTTTTTCAGGGCGGTCCGACACCGCGCGGCAGGGAGGGGGGAGGCGCCGCGCGATGCCAGATCTTGCGATTAATCTGCGTTAGCGGCTAAGTCAACAGGTGTTGATTTAATTCTCAGCGTCGATAATGAGGGGGCATGGAGAGAGAGACTGTCATCAAGAAACGTGACGCGGTCGCGACTCGCGCTGCGATCCGGGCGGCGGCGCACCAGCGCTTCCTGCGCGAGAGCTACGACAGCGTCGGGCTGCGCGACATTGCGGGCGACGCCGGGGTCGATGTCGCGCTGATCAGCCGCTATTTCGGCGGCAAGGAAGGGCTGTTCCGCGCCGTCGTGGTCGACGAAAAGGACCCCGACCTGTTCCGCGAGCCCAAGACCGTCGCCGAACTCCCGGGCTTCTTCGCGCAGCTCGTCGTCGAGGACGAGGATGAGGAGCGGCAGCATCGCATGGAGATGTTCATCATCATGCTGCGCTCGGCCTCGTCGGCGAAAGCGGGGGAGATCATCCGCGATTTCGTGCATCGCGACGTGCTCGGACCTTTGACCGAGCTTATCGGCGGCGACGAATCCGAACTCCGCGCGAACATGCTGCTCGCGATCCTGATGGGCATCGGCGTGCTGCGCACGATCATGATGGTCGACGGCTTCGCCGGCAGCGAAGAGGAGGTCGCCGAATGCACCGAACGCTTTCGCTGCCTCTTCGCCGCGGCCCTGACCTGCTGAGGCAAGTCCCACAGATCAATGAAAATCGCG
Organism: Sphingomonadaceae bacterium 3R27E2-A; assembly: GCA_005503165.1. GTDB lineage: Bacteria > Pseudomonadota > Alphaproteobacteria > Sphingomonadales > Sphingomonadaceae > Sphingopyxis. The sequence continues at coordinate 51,549 of SCNT01000018.1, read as the reverse complement.
CGACTTGGGCAGGATGCGCACGTCGCGCGGATGGCCGTGGCGCTGCGCCCATTCCGCTTTGGCGCCGCGCGGCTGCTGCGGATGCGCGACTTCGTCGGCGCGGCATAGCTCGGGCTCGAACGTCCGGTCGCTGCCCAGCGTATCGAGCAAGGCGGTGCGATCGGTGATGCGGTTCGCCATCAGGTGGACGACGCCCTCTTTGCTCCGCTGCACCTCGCCCGCGACTTCCATCAGCCGCGACGCCATGACGGCACGGCGATAGCGTTCGAACTGGCGCGCCCAGAGCAGGACGTTGACGATCCCGCCCTCGTCCTCGAGCGTGATGAAGATCGCATTGCCCTTGCCCGGACGCTGGCGGATCAGCACCACCCCCGCGGCGCGCACGAGCGCACCGTTCTTTGCGGCGCCGACCTGCAGGCAGCTCAAAATCCCTTCGTTATCGAGGCGGCGGCGCAGGAAGGCCATCGGATGGCCTTTGAGCGACAACCGCGTCGTCTGGTAATCGGTGAGCACATGCTCGACCATCGGTGTCGGGGGCAGCCTGGCGTCATCCTCTGCGCCGAGTTCGTCGGCCTCGGCGGCGCCGAACAGCGGCAGCACCCCCTGCCGCACCCGCCGCGCGTCCCACAAGGCCGGCCGCCGCTCGAGCCCCATCGAATTGCACGCATCGGCCTCGGCAAGCAGCCGTAGCGCGCGGGGCGGCAGGCCCGCGCCCCGCGCGAGTGCCTCGATGCTGGCGAAGGGGACGGTGTGGGCAGCGACGATCTGTTCCGCCCAAGCCTCGCGAAACCCGTCAACCTGCCGAAAACCCAATCGCAGCGCGAGCGCACCGTCGTCTCGCCGCTCGAGGCCGTTGTCCCATGTGCTGAAATTGACGTCGACCTCGCGCACTTCGACCCCATGCTCGCGGGCGTCACGCACGAGCTGTGCGGGGGCGTAGAAGCCCATGGGCTGCGAGTTGAGCAGGCCGCAGGTAAAGACCGCGGGGTGATAATGCTTGATCCATGACGAGACATAGACGAGTCGAGCGAAGGATTGGGCGTGGCTCTCGGGAAAGCCGTAGCTGCCGAACCCCTCGATCTGCTTGAAGCAGCGTTCGGCGAAATCCTTTTCGTAACCCCGCCCGACCATGCCGTTGACCATCTTCTCGCGAAAATTCTCGATCGTGCCGACGTTGCGAAAGGTTGCCATGGCGCGGCGAAGGCCATTGGCTTCTTCGGGAGTGAAGCCCGCGGCGACGATGGCGAGCTTCATGGCCTGCTCCTGGAACAGGGGAACGCCATAGGTGTCACCCAGGACATCGACGAGTTCGTCCTGAGGATATTCCGGAGCCGGTGACGGATATTCTACCGCCTCTTCCCCATTCCGGCGCCGCAAATAAGGATGCACCATATCGCCCTCGATCGGACCCGGACGGACGATTGCGACCTGAACGACCAGATCATAGAATTTTTTGGGTTTCAGGCGCGGCAGCATGTTGATCTGTGCCCGGCTCTCGACCTGGAAGACGCCGATGCTGTCGCCGCGCTGAAGCATTTTGTAGACGGCTTTGTCCTTGCAATCGATATCGAGTTCCAGCGTGTGGTCGCCGAGACCATGCTCACGCATCAGGTCGTAGCATTTGCGGATACAGGTCAGCATCCCGAGCGCGAGCACATCGACCTTCATCAGCCCGAGCGCGTCGATATCGTCCTTGTCCCATTCGATGAAGGTACGATCCTCCATCGCGGCATTGTGAATGGGCACCAGTTCGTCGAGCCGCCCTTGGGTCAGCACGAAACCGCCGACATGCTGCGACAGATGGCGCGGCGCCTCCAGCAGCTCCCCGACCAAGCGATGCAGCCGCTCGATCTCGCCATTGTGCGGATCGAGCCCGGCCTGGACCAGCCGCTCGACGGGGACTTCATTCCCCCAGTTTCCCCAACTCGTGTCGGCAAGCCGTGCGGTGACATCTTCGCTGAGGCCCAGCGCCTTGCCGACCTCGCGGATCGTGCTGCGCGGGCGGTAATGGATGACGGTCGCAGCGATTGCGGCGCGGTCGCGCGTGTAGCGACCATAGATATATTGGATCACTTCCTCGCGCCGCTCATGCTCGAAATCGACGTCGATGTCGGGGGGATCGTCACGCTCGGCCGACACGAAGCGCGAGAAAAGCAGTTTATGCTCGTCGGGATCAACCGAGGTGACGCCGAGCAGGAAGCAGACGATCGAATTGGCAGCCGAGCCGCGCCCCTGGCACAGGATCGGAGGTTTCTGCGCGCGTGCGAAGCGGACGAGGTCGTAGACGGTCAGGAAATAATAGACATATTTTCGGCGCCTGATCAGACGAAGTTCGTTGCCGATCAGCTTGCGAATCTTGGGGGTGAGGGGGGTTCCGTACCGCTTCTCCGCTGCGGTCTTCACCAGATGATGAAGATAGTTGAACGGCTTCCAGCCGGGCGGAACCGGTTCGTGCGGATATTCATAGCGCAGGTCCTCAAGATCGAAACCGATGCGCGCGAGCAGCTTGACGCTTTGCCCGATCGCCTTTGGATGGCCCTCGAACAACCGCTTCATCTCGGCAGGCGCTTTCAGGTGGCGTTCGCCATTGGCCCGTAGCCGCTTGCCCGCTTTCTGGACGGTCACGCCTTCGCGGATGCAGGTGATGATGTCGTGCAGCGGCCGCTGTTCGCGGGTCGCATATAGCGCGTCGTTGGTCGCGAGGAGCGGGACGCCGGTCGCCGCCGACAAGCGCTGGAGTTTCGCCAATTGGCGCGCGTCGGCGCCCGAATGCGGCCTGGTGGCAGCGAGCCAGACCGATTTCGGTCGTTGGCGCTTGAGGGTGTGAAGCAGGGCCTCGTTGCCATCCATCGCGATCAGCAGCAGGTCGTCGCAATCCTCCAGCAGGTCTTCGAGCTTAAGAATGCAGTCGCCCTTCTGCGCGCGCAGGTTCCCGGTCGACAGCAGCCGGGTCAGCCGCCCCCAGCCTTGACGGCCGACCGGATAGGCGACGATGTCGGGCGTCCCGTCGGCGAAGACGAGCCGTGCGCCGACGACCAGCCGGAAATGCGCGACGCTCTCCGGGTCTTTGACCTGCAACTCTTTCAGAAAGGCCCACGCGCGCACCACGCCCGCGACGCTGTTCCGGTCGGCGATGCCGATGCCGCTCATGCCGAGTTCGAGCGCGCGCGCGACCATGTCGGCGGGGTGCGAGGCGCCGCGCAGGAAGCTGTAGTTGGTCGCGGCAACCAGCTCGGCGAAGACGGGGGCGTCGCTCATGCGAACACCCCATGAATATACCAGCGCGGCCGTTCCTTTTCCTCATAGAGCCCGTGGCGGAACAGCCAGAAGCGGCGGCCTTGCGCATCCTCGACGCGGTAATAATCGCGCGTCAGCCCGGCGTTGTCGCGGCGGCGCCACCATTCGGCGGCGATGCGTTCGGGGCCTTCGTAGCGGCGCACTGCATGCGCTTGCCGCCGCCAGCGGAACTGGTGCGGCGGACCATCGGGAACCTCGGCGATCACCTCGATCGGCTGCGGCGGATCGAAGAGGTGGAAGGGGCGCGTCGGCGGCTCGCCGGGGTCGGGCGCCTGCCAGGGTTCGGGCGGCGGCCAAGATTGTTGGGCGTCGATCGCGGGGAGCGCGAGCTGCGCCTGTTCGGGAATATGCGTGTCGGCGGCAAGCAGGCGGCGCACCCGCCCCCGCCCGAGCCGCGTCGTCATCCGGTCGACGAGTTCGTTCATCGCCGCGCTGCGCACCGCGCCGCCTTCGAGCTTGAGTTGTGTCGCGCCGAGCGTCTCGAGCCGCGGCACAGCGAGGCGGATCATGTCGAAGCCGAAGCCGGGGTCGAGCGGGTCGGCGAGCCCGTCCATCCGCTCGGCGAAGAGGCGCATGACGAGCTTGGTGTCGCGCGTCGGATGGCCGGTCTCGATCGCGATGCTCCGCGCGAGCCCGTCGCTGCGAAAGAAGGTCGCGCGGAAATGGCGCCCGCCCTTGCCGCGCTCGCCGAGTTCGACCATCGCCTCGTCCACCAGTTCCGCCAGCACTCTGGTCGCATGCGCGGTGCTGCCGAGCGGCTCGGCGAAGCGGCGTTCGGTCGCGACCGGGGGCGGGGCGATGCGCGGGTCGAGCGGACTCGGCGCATCGCCGAGGATACGGCGCAGCGCATTCGCCGCCCCGGCGCCGAAGCGCGCGGCGATATTCGCCATCGGCCGGCTCGCGAGATCGCCGATCGTCTTCAATCCCGCGCGCACCAGCGCGGTCGTCGCCTCGGGCTCGAGTTCGAGCGCCGCGACGGGCAGGCGGCGCACCGCCTGATCCTCGTCGGGGGCGGGACGCGTCTGGTAATGCGCGAGCGCGCGCGCCGCATCGGCGGTCGGGCCGAGCGCGGTCCGCACGTTCATCCCGAGCCGCGACAGCCGCCTTTCGACATCGTCGATCAGTTCGGCCTCGCCGCCCAGCAGATGGCCGGTCCCCGTGATGTCGAGGATCAGCCCGTCGGGGGCGTCGATCGCGACGAGCGGCGTATAGCGGTTGCACCCGAGCGCGAGCCGGTCGAGCCAGGCGGCGTCGGCGACCGGGTCGTGCTGGACCACGAGCAGTTCGGGCACCCGCGCGCGCGCGTCGGCGAGCGGCATGCCGGGGGCGAGCCCGACCGCCTGCGCCGCGCGATCGACGCTCGCAAGGCGGAGCGCGCCGCGCTGCTTTTCGGCGAAGACGAGCGGAGCGTCAGGCGGCCGCGGCGCCGTGCGGCAGAGCCGCTCGGCGGGCAGCCACGGGAAGAATAGCGCCAGATAGCGCCGGGTCCCCGAAGGCTTGTTCGTCATGATGCCATTCCATTTGCCACCGCCCGCGCGCCGCGCCGCCACGCCGCCGCAGCAGCTCGAGGTCGAAGGCGGGCGCCCCCGGCGCATTGGCGTCGAGCGCGCGCGACGGCGCCGCCGCGACGCTCCAGCGCGTTTCGGCGACGCTCGGGCTCGGCGCTGCGCCCAGCCGCAGCATCAGCAGCGTCGTCGCCGCGTCGCGTGCGCCGAGTGCGAGGCGGCGCCCGGCGGTGAGGTCGAGCGCGGGCCAGCGGCCCCAGCTTTCGACGATCACCGCCGCCGACCCGGCGCAACGGATCGCGTCATTGGCGCAGGCGAGCAGCAATTTGGGATCGGGCGGCTCGATCAGTAGCAGCCGGTCGGGATCGCCGCCGAGCTCGGCGATACCCGGCGCATAGATATGCCCCCCGCGCCGCGCGGTATCGGCGGTGCGCAGCCAGACCAGCGGTGTCGCACCCGGCGTGCGCAGCGCGAGCAGCGCGGCAAAGGCGGCGGCGCTCGTCGCATCGAGCGCATCGGCGGCGAAAAATTCGTGCAGGCGCCCCGTCGCCAGCCCGCCGCCGAGCGCGGCGTCGAAGTCTGCATGGCCACTCGCCAGCCGTCCGGCGCTTTGCCCACGCAGCTCGGCTTCGCCGGTGATCCGGGCGAGACGCCGGCGCAGGCCGGCGATAGAAGGGTGCGACTCGTGGGGCATGATGTTCCTGATTTGTTCTATTAGCGCTTTCGAGGCAGCGCTTGTCAAGACGAGTCAGGGATATGATTTTCATCGTCATTGCGAGGAGCCGCAGGCGACGCGGCAATCCCCAGCCATCGATCAGCGCGGACGATCGCCGGAGATTGCTTCGCTTCGCTCGCAATGACGACACAGCCTAAGTCGGCACGAACAACCCCCGGCTCTCGCGCACCTCGCTATCGAGCCAGTCGATGAACGCACGGATGCGCGGTTGCGGGGCGACGTCGCGGTGGAGCGCGAGCCAGAAGGCGCGCGCGATGACCTGATCGGGCCGCACGCGCACCAGCGCCGGATCGCCCGCCGCGAGGAAGCAGGGCAAAACGCCGACGCCTGCACCGCCCGCGATCATCCGCCTTTGCGCGAGGATCGAGGACGACCGCACCCCGGCGCGCAGCCCCGGCTCGATCTCGCCCAGATAGTCGAGCTCGGGCGCGTAAAGAATGTCGGGAACATAGCCGATCACCGGCACCCCCGCGCGCGACAGCGGCGTCGTCGCGACCGCTTCCTGCCAGTCGGGGCGATGGGCGGGGGCATAAAGGCCAAGGCTGTAGTCCGACAATTTGCGCGTGATCAGCGGGCCTTTCCGGGGCCGCGCGAGCAGCACCGCCATATCGGCCTCGCGCCGCGACGGGTTGAGAAAGCCCGACGAGGCGACGAGGTCGATCTCGAGCTCGGGATGCGCGGCGACGAAGCCCGCGAGGCGCGGCGCGATGAAGCTGTTGCCGAAGCCTTCGGACACACTCACCCGCAATTGCCCCGACAAGGCCGTGTTGCCGCCCTCCGCCGAGCGGATACGCGCCGCCGCCGCGGCCATCGCCTCGGCATGCGGGACGAGCGCGCGGCCGGCCGCCGTGAGATTGAAACCGCCGGGCGCGCGTTCGAACAATGTCTGTTGCAACGCCGCCTCGAGCGCGCTCACCTGCCGGCTGACCGTCGTCGCATCGACCTGGAGCGCCGCGCCTGCGCGCGCGAGCGTACCCTGCTGCGCGACGGTCAGGAAATATTGCAGCTTGTCCCAGTCCATGTCCTGCAAATATGCAGCATCGACCTGCAAGTCTATCCCTTGCAATCGGCTCGCAACTCGGCTGAGGCAGCGGCAACATATTCGGGAGACTCAAGCATGCGACAGATCGACCATCTCATCGTCGGCGGCACCAATAGCTCTGGCCGCACCAGCCCGATCTTCGATCCCAACAACGGCAATGTGCAAGCCGAGGTCGCGCTCGGCGACGCGGCCCTCCTCGAAAAGGCGGTCGCTGCGGCGAAGGCGGCGCAGCCCGCCTGGGCCGCGACCAACCCCCAGCGCCGCGCGCGCGTGATGTTCGAATTCAAGCGCCTCGTCGAAGCCCATATGGAGGAACTTGCGCATCTGCTCAGCTCCGAGCATGGCAAGGTGATCGCCGACGCCAAGGGCGACATCCAGCGCGGGCTCGAAGTCATCGAATTCTGCTGCGGCATCCCGCATGTGCTGAAGGGCGAATATACGCAGGGCGCGGGCCCCGGCATCGACGTCTATTCGATGCGCCAGCCGATCGGCATCGGCGCGGGCATCACCCCGTTCAACTTCCCCGCGATGATCCCGCTGTGGATGTCGGGCGTCGCGATCGCGACCGGCAACGCCTTCCTGATCAAGCCCAGCGAGCGCGACCCCAGCGTTCCGGTGCGCCTCGCCGAACTCTTCCTCGAAGCGGGTCTTCCCGAAGGCATCTGCCAGGTCGTGCATGGCGACAAGGAAATGGTCGATGCGATCCTCGACCACCCCGACATCGGCGCGGTCAGCTTCGTCGGCTCGTCGGACATCGCGCATTATGTCTACAACCGCGGCGTCGCCAACGGCAAGCGCGTGCAGGCGATGGGCGGCGCGAAGAATCATGGCATCGTCATGCCCGACGCCGATCTCGACCAGGTGGTCAATGACCTCGCCGGTGCCGCCTTCGGCTCGGCGGGCGAACGCTGCATGGCGCTGCCCGTGGTGGTCCCCGTCGGAGACGAGACCGCCGAGCGGCTGAAGGCCAAGCTGATCCCCGCAATCGAAGCGCTGCGTGTCGGCGTGTCGACCGACGCCGAAGCGCATTACGGCCCCGTGGTGACGCAGGCGCACAAGGAAAAGGTCGAGGGCTGGATCGCGAAATGCGCCGACGAGGGCGCCGAACTGGTGATCGACGGCCGCGGCTTCAGCCTGCAGGGACACGAGAAGGGTTTCTTCATCGGCCCGACGCTGTTCGACCATGTCACCACCGACATGGAATCGTACAAGGAAGAGATTTTCGGCCCGGTGCTGCAGATCGTCCGCGCCCCCGACTTCGAAACCGCACTGTCGCTGCCTTCGAAGCACCAATATGGCAATGGCGTCGCGATCTTCACGCGCAACGGCCACGCCGCGCGCGAATTCGCCGCGCAGGTCAATGTCGGCATGGTCGGCATCAACGTGCCGATCCCCGTACCCGTCGCTTATCATACGTTCGGGGGCTGGAAGCGTTCGGCCTTCGGCGACACCAACCAGCACGGCATGGAAGGGGTGAAATTCTGGACCAAGGTCAAGACGATCACCGCGCGCTGGCCCGACGGCGTGGCGGGTGGGGTTGGCGACGCCGGCAACGCCTTCGTCATTCCGACGATGGGTTGACCGGGCAGGCGGGATGAAACCGGCTTGGGTCATCGGGCATTTCGCTTCTCGAAGGAGAAAGACGATGACCCGCACCCTGTTTCCCCTGTTGCTGTCGGGAGGTGCGCTGCTGCTCGCCGCCTGCGGCGACACGACAGACAAGGCCGCGCCCGGGGAAAAGGCCAGCGTCGGGCCCGCCTCGACCGAAACGCGCGCGGCGCCGCCGCCCGACGGGCCGGCGCCCATCCCGTCCGAAGACTATAAACCCGACCCCGCGGTCAACCCCCCCGCCGCCGTCGAGGCCGGTATCGGCACCGGCGACAAGGCGATCCCCGCCGCGATCCAGGGCCGCTGGGCGATCGACGCAAGCGATTGCCCCAAGCGCCCGGGCACCGATCTTACCGCGCTGGTGATCGACGCCGCGAACCTGCGCTTCCATGAATCGCACGGTGAGCTCGCGCGGGTGCGCGAACGCAGTGCGAATCGCATCGTCGCCGATTACAAGTTCAGCGGCGAGGGCATGGACTGGGACCGGCTGATGGTGCTCAGCATCGCTGACAGCGGCAAGACGCTGGTGCGCCGCGACTATGGTGATGGTGCCGCGGCCAATGCGATGCGCTATACGCGCTGCGCCGCCTGATTTGGACAAGGGAGACAGATGATGGAGTTTCGCTGGATCGCCGCCGCAGCGCTGCTGCCGCTCGCCGCCTGTTCGACGATGGACGGCGGCGCCGAACCCGCACCGCTGCCCCCGCCCGCCGAGGCCGCCTGCAACGGCGATGCCGGGCAGAGCTTCGTCGGCCAGACCGCGAGTGCCGAGACCGGCGCTGCGCTGCTCCGCGCCACCGGCGCACGCACCCTGCGCTGGGTCGCCCCGGGCATGGCGGTGACGATGGATTTCCGCCCCGACCGGCTCACCGTCTCCTACGATGGCGCGATGAAGATCGAACGGGTCAGCTGTGGCTGACAAGGTCGCGGCGACGGGGGGACGTCGCAACCACAGCTCGGCGTCGCCTTTCGAGCCCGTCTACGGCTACAGCCGCGCGGTGCGCGTCGGCAATCGCATCGACGTCGCCGGTTGCGCGCCGATCGAGCCCGACGGGTCGTCGACCCCCGGCGACGCGGGGGCGCAGGCGGCGCGCTGCCTGACGATCATCCGCGAATCGTTGGAAGCGCTCGGCGGTTCGCCCGCCGACGTCGTGCGCACGCGCATGTATATCACCGACCCGGCCGACGCCGACCTCGTCGGCCGTGCGCATGGCGCGATGTTCGGCGCCATCCGCCCGGCGTCGACGATGCTCGTCATCCCCGCGCTGATCCGCCCCGAGTGGAAAGTCGAAATCGAAGCCGAAGCCATCCTCATCGAGAAATGACCATGACCGACCAGTTCCAGCTTACCGACGACCAGCTCGCCATCCAGGACATGGCGCGCAAGTTCACCGCCGATCGCATCACGCCCTTCGCCGCCGAATGGGACGAGAAAAGTCATTACCCCGTCGAGGTGTGGAAGGCCGCGGGGGAGCTCGGCTTTGGCGCGATTTACGTGGCCGAAGAATCGGGCGGCATCGGGCTCGGCCGGCTGGAAGCGGCGCTGATCATGGAGGCGATGGCCTATGGCTGCCCCGCTACCTCCGCCTATGTCTCGATCCACAATATGGCGACCTGGATGATCGACCGCTTCGGCGGCGCCGAGGTCAAGGCGCGCTTCCTGCCGAGCCTCGTCAGCATGGAGAAGATCGCGAGCTATTGCCTCACCGAACCGGGTTCGGGGTCGGACGCCGCGGCGCTGAAGACGACCGCGAAGAAGGACGGCGACCATTATGTGCTGAACGGCACCAAGCAGTTCATTTCGGGCGCCGGCTATAATGACATCTATGTCTGCATGGTCCGCACCGGCGAGGAGAAGTCGAAGGGGATCAGCTGCCTCGTCATCGAAAAGGACACCCCGGGCCTGAGCTTCGGCGCGCCCGAAAAGAAGCTCGGCTGGAACGCCTCGCCCACCGCGCAGGTTATCTTTGAGGATTGCCGCGTGCCGGTCGAAAATCTCGTCGGCGCCGAAGGCGACGGCTTCCGCTTCGCGATGGCGGGGCTCGACGGCGGCCGCCTCAACATCGGTGCCTGTTCCTTGGGCGGGGCGCAGCGCTGCCTCGACGAGGCGATCGCCTACACCAGGGACCGCCAGCAGTTCGGCCAGCCGATCGCCGATTTCCAGAACACCCAGTTCACCCTCGCCGACATGGCGACCGACCTCGAAGCGTCGCGCGCGCTGCTCTATATGGCGGCGGCGAAGGTCACCGCGAACGCGCCCGACAAGTCGCGCTTCTCGGCGATGGCCAAACGCCTCGCGACCGATAATGGCAGCAAGATCGTCAACGACGCGCTGCAATTGTTCGGCGGCTACGGTTATCTGCGCGACTATCCGATCGAGCGTTTCTGGCGCGACCTGCGCGTCCATTCGATCCTCGAAGGCACCAACCAGGTCATGCGGATGATCGTCGGACGGGATTTGTTGCGGCAGTAAGATATTTCCTCTCTCCCGTCGGGAGAGGGTTGCGCAGCCCCGGACTTGATCCGGGGCGTAGCTGGGTTAGGGGTTCAAAGGCCGCGGGCGAAAGCGACGGCGGATCCCCTCATCCAACTCCGCCTAACCGCTTTCAGCGGCAAGGCTTCGATATCCTTCTCCCGACGGGAGAAGGTTTGTGAGGGTGAATGACCGAAGATATTCTCATTTCGACCGAGGGCGCCACCGGCCGCCTGTCGCTCAACCGCCCCAAGGCGATCCATGCGCTCAACTTGGGCATGGTCCACGCCATGACCGATGCGCTTGTCGCGTGGCGCGATGACGCCGCGGTGCAGGCGGTGCTGATCGACCATAGCGAGGGGCGCGGCTTCTGCGCCGGGGGCGACATCGCCTTCCTGCGGGGTTCGGCGCTGACCGACGACGGCGCTTCCGGCCGCCGTTTCTTCCACGACGAATATCAGCTCAACCACCTTCTCTTCACTTACGCCAAGCCGGTGGTCGCCTTCATGGACGGCATCACCATGGGCGGCGGGGTCGGCATTTCGCTCCCCGCCCGCTATCGCGTCGCAACCGAGAACACGCGCCTCGCCATGCCCGAAACGGGGATCGGCCTGTTCCCCGACGTCGGCGGCGGCTGGTATCTTTCGCGGCTCGAAGGCCGCGTCGGCCCCTTCCTCGCGCTCACCGGCGCGCGGCTCGACGGGGCGGAGTGCTTGGCCCTCGGCCTCGCCACCCATTATCTCCCGTCGGACAAGCTGACCGAGGCGAAGGCGCGCATCGCCGAGCACCCCGACCGCATCGGCGGCATCCTCGGCGAATTGTCGGTCACCCCGCCCGAGGCGAAGATCCTCGCGCATATCGCCGACATCAACCGCCTTTTCGCGTCGGACAAGCTCGAGGACATCCTCGCCGCGCTGGAAGCCGATCCCGGCGAATGGGCGGCAAAGGAACTCGCCGCGCTTCGCACCAAAAGTCCGCAGACCTGCAAGGTCGCGCTCCGCCAGCTCGCCGACAGCCTGTCACTGCCCGATTTCGCCGCCAACATGGTCATGGAGTACCGCATCGGCAGCCGCGTGCTGACGCGTCCCGACTTCGCCGAGGGCGTGCGCGCGGTGATCGTCGAAAAGGACAATGCGCCGCAATGGAATCCGGCGACGGCCGAAGGGGTAGGCGACGACCTGATCGCCGCAATCTTCGCGCCGCTGCCCGCTCAGGAAGAATGGAAACCCCTATGACCTACGAAACCCTCCTCGTCGAACAGCGCGGCGCCGTCACGCTCGTCACCCTCAACCGCCCGCAGGCGCTCAATGCGCTGAACTCGGGCGTGCTCGACGACCTGATCGCGGCCTTCGCCGCCTTCGAAGCCGACGACAGCCAGCGCTGCGCCGTGCTCACCGGTTCGGGCGACAAGGCGTTCGCCGCGGGGGCCGACATCAAGGAAATGGCCGACAAGCCGGCGGCCGATTTCTACCTCGAGGATTTCTTCTCGAAATGGACGAGCGACTTCGTGAAAAAGGTCCGCAAGCCGTGGATCGCTGCGGTGGGCGGCTTCGCGCTCGGCGGCGGCTGCGAGCTTGCGATGATGGCCGATTTCATCATCGCCAGCGAGAAAGCGAAATTCGGCCAGCCCGAAATCAAGCTCGGCGTCGCCCCCGGCATGGGCGGGTCGCAGCGGCTGACCCGCGCGGTCGGCAAGGCGAAGGCGATGGAAATGTGCCTGACCGGCCGGATGATGGACGCCGCCGAAGCCGAGCGCTCGGGTCTCGTGGCGCGCGTCGTGCCGCACGAAAGCCTCGTCGACGAAGCGGTGAAGACCGCCACCCTGATCGCGTCGATGCCGCCGATGGCCGCGATGGTGAACAAGGACATGGTCAACGCCGCGTTCGAGACCTCGCTCGATCAGGGGTTGATCTACGAACGCCGCCTGTTCCAGATCCTCGCCGCGACCGAGGACAAGGCCGAAGGCATGGCCGCCTTCATCGAAAAGCGCGAAGGCGTGTGGAAGGGGCGATAGGATGCGGCCATTCTATCTGGTTCTGGTGGTCCTGTGGGGCGTCCTGCTGTTCTATACCGCCACGGTCGTTGCCGAATATGGGATCAATCTTTTCCCCTATTTCTTTGGCGACATCGCGCGGTGGACATGGCCGGGTCAGTTCAACCTTGATTTCATGATGATGCTGTTTCTGTCGGCAAGCTGGACCGCGTGGCGCAATGGCTTCTCCGCTGCTGGCATCGCCCTGGCAGTGGCCGCGTTTTTTGGCGGCGCGGGTTTCCTGCTGCCCTATCTGACCTATCTGGCCTGGAAGCATCGCGGCATGACCTCCGCCATATTGCTCGGGCGTCATGCGAAGGATGCCGTGACATGAAAATTGCCTTTATCGGACTCGGCAATATGGGCGGCGGGATGGCCGCGAACCTCGCCAAGGCGGGCCACGAAGTCCGCGCCTTCGATCTCAGCGAAGAGGCGCTCGCGCGCGCGGTCGAGGCGGGCTGCAAGCGCGCTGCGTCGGCCGCCGAAGCCGTCAGCGATGCCGAAGCGGTCGTGACCATGCTCCCCGCGGGCAAGCATGTCGCGGGCGTCTATGAAGGCGACGTCTTTCCGAACGCCGCACCCGGAACGCTGCTGCTCGACTGCTCGACGATCGACGTCGCGACCGCGCGCTCGAACATCGCGGCCGCGACCGCCAAGGGCCTCGTCGCGGTCGATGCGCCGGTGTCGGGCGGTATCGCGGCCGCCAATGCGGGCACGCTCACCTTCATGGTCGGCGGCACCGACGCGGGCTTCGCGCGCGCCGAACCGATCCTCGCCGCGATGGGCAAGGCGGTGATCCACGCCGGCGACGCGGGCGCCGGACAAGGCGCGAAGATCTGCAACAACATGCTGCTCGGCGCCTCGATGATCGCGACCTGCGAGACGCTCGCGCTGGCGCAGAAGCTCGGGCTCGATCCGCAGAAATTCTTCGACATCGCCAGCGTGTCGTCGGGGCAATGCTGGTCGCTGACGAGCTATGCGCCGCTCCCCGGCGTGGGTCCGGTCACCCCTGCCGACAATGAGTATAAAGGCGGGTTCGCCGCGGCGCTGATGCTCAAGGATTTGCGCCTCGCGATGGAGGCGGCGGCGAGCGTCGATGCCGACGTCCCGATGGGATCGAAGGCGCGCGAGCTTTATGAGGCGTTCGTCGAGGCCGACGAGGACGGCCGCGACTTTTCGGCGATCATCCAGACATTGCAGAAATAATCGTCGCCCCCGCGAAGGCGGGGGCCGTTATGGGCCCAGTGCTACTTTGCTGACGGCCCCCGCCTTCGCGGGGGCGACGCTCTGTCAGTAAAAATCCGCCGTCTCGCCGCCGTCCTTGCGGTCGGTGCGTTGCACCTGCGTCGGCGCCTTTCGGTCGCCGGTGCGGATTTCCAGCCGCCCGTCGACCCGTCGCACTTCCGCCGGCGCGATGATCCGCGCGCGGGCAAGACCCACCGCACTCGCCTGCGGCGCCGCGGCCGGGGCCGAGGCAGTGGTGCTTCCGGTGAGCAGCAGGAGGGCGAGCAAGGACATGGCGTTCATGCTCCGCCCTAACGGCAGAGGTTGCCACGACTTTAACCTTGAATCCTGCTTCGCACGGTATCGTAGCCGCGCGTCGCGGGAAAAGAAAAGGCCGCCCGCCCCAGCGTGGGACAGGCGGCCCTCCTGTTCTTTCCGAGACGAGGGTTAGAACCCGCTCTTCGCCTCGGCCTTTTCCTTGAGCAGCGGCGCCACCGCAAAACCATGCTTCTCGAGCGCCGCGACGATCTTGTCGGTGCCTTCCAGCCCCGCCCAGAACATCGGCCCGCCGCGATAGACCGGCCAGCCATAGCCATAGATCCACACGACATCGATGTCCGACGCGCGCTGCGCCTTGCCTTCGGTCAGGATCAGCGCGCCCTCGTTGACCATCGGGTAGAGCGTGCGCTCGATGATTTCCTGGTCGCTGATCTCGCGCTTCGCCTTGTTCGAGCGCTGGCGGAAGTCCTCGATGATCTCGGCGACCTCGGCGCTGGGCGACGGATTGCGCTTCTCGTCATAGTCGTAGAAGCCCTTGCCGGTCTTCTGCCCCCAGCGGCCCTTGGCGGCGAGCGCGTCGCGGATCGATTCTATGCGCGTCGGGTCGCGGTGCCAGCCGATGTCGACGCCGGCAAGGTCGCTCATCTGGAACGGCCCCATCGGCATCCCGAAATCGACATGGACCTTGTCGATCTGCTGCGGCGTCGCGCCTTCCATCAGCAGGTTCATCGCCTCGACCTGGCGGGGTTTGAGCATGCGGTTGCCGATGAAGCCGTCGCAGACGCCCGCGACCACCGCGACCTTGCCGATCTTCTTGCCAATGGACATGGCAGTGGCCAGCGCGTCGGGCGCGGTCTTGTCGCCGCGCACCACTTCGAGCAGCTTCATGACGTTCGCGGGCGAGAAGAAATGCATGCCGAGCACGTCGCCGGGGCGGTTGGTCGCGGTCGCGATCTCGTCGATGTCGAGATAGGAGGTGTTCGACGCGAGGATCGCGCCGGGCTTGGCGATCTTGTCGAGCTTCGCGAAGATTTCCTTCTTTACGTCCATATTCTCATACACCGCCTCGATGATCAGGTCGCAGTCGGCCAGATCCTCGATATTGAGCGTCGGGGTGAGCAGCCCCATCATCTGCTCGACCTGCTCGGGCTTGAAGCGGCCCTTGGCGGCCGACGCCTCATAATTCTTGCGGATCACGCCGGTGCCGCGGTCGAGCGCTTCCTGCTGCATCTCGACGATGGTCACCGGGATGCCCTTCTGGAGGAAGTTCATGGAAATGCCGCCGCCCATCGTGCCGGCGCCGATCACGCCGACCGTCTTGATGTCGCGCAGCGCGGTGTCCTTGGGCAGGCCGTCGATCTTCGCGGCCTGGCGCTCGGCGAAGAAGATGTGGCGCTGCGCCGCCGACTGGCTGCCGAACATCAGCTTGGTGAATTCCTGCCGCTCGAAAGCGAGGCCTTCGTCGAAGGGCAGCCGCGTGGCGGCCTCGACGCAGGCGAGGTTTGCATAGGGAGCGTCGAACCCGCGCCATTTCTTGGCGTTGGCCGCCTTGAGCTTTTCGATGATCGCGACGTCGCCGAACACCGGGCGTTCGCGCGTCGGGCGGGGGCCGTCGGCGATCTTTGCGCGGGCAAAGGCGATCGCGTCGGCCGCAAGGCTATCCTCGCCGGCAAGCGCATCGACCAGACCCATATCCTTCGCCTTGGGCGCGGGGACTGGATCGCCGGATGACACCATCGTCGCGGCGGCTTCGACGCCCACGACGCGCGGCAGGCGCTGGGTGCCGCCCGCGCCGGGCAGCAGGCCGAGCTTGACCTCGGGCACGCCCAGCTTCGCCGAGGGGACGGCGACGCGATAATGGCAGACGAGCGCGGTCTCGAGGCCTCCTCCAAGGGCCGTCCCGTGGATCGCGGCGACGACCGGCTTGGTCGCGGCTTCGATACTGTTGAGTACCGCGTTGAAATCGGGGCCGCGCGGCGCCTTGCCGAATTCGCTGATGTCGGCGCCGGCGATGAAGGTATTGCCGTCGCAGCGCAGCACGATCGCCTTGACGCTGTCGTCGGCGAGCGCGGCGGCGACGTGATTGGCGAGGCCCTCGCGGACGTGCCAGCTCAGCGCGTTGACCGGCGGGTTGTTGACGATGACGATGGCGACTTCGCCGTCCTTCTCCATCGTGACGCTGATCGGGGTTTCTTCGGACATCGAATGGCTCCTTGGTTCAATCGTTGAGCGCGGCGTGGACAAGGGTCTTGACCTCGCGCCGCACGGGATAGGTGGAGGAGGGCATCAGCTGGGTCATGAAGACCGAGCAGATCTGCTCGACCGGATCGACGAAGAAGCCGGTCGAGAACATGCCGCCCCAATAATAATCGCCGACCGACCCTGGGGTCAGCGTCTGCGCGGGTTGCTCGGTCACCGCGAAGCCGAGCCCGAAGCCGACCCCGGCGTTCTCGGCTTCCGAAAAGATGCCGACGCTGTGCTGGACGAGGTCGCCGCCGCCGACGAGGTGGTTCGCGGTCATCAGCGCGAGCGTCTTGCGGCTGACGATGCGGGTGCCGTCGAGCGCCCCGCCGCCGAGCAGCATCAGGCAGAAGCGGTGGTAATCGGCGAGCGTCGAGACGAGCCCGCCGCCGCCCGAATGGAAGCTGCGGTCCTTCGCCCAGCGGCTTGTCGCGCCATTGTCGAAGATCTTCATCTTCGCCTGCGGGTCGAAGGCATAGCAGTCGGTCAGCCTGTGCTGCTGAGCCGCGGGCACCTTGAAGCCGGTATCGACCATCCCCAGCGGGCCGAAGATCCGCTCCTGCAGCACCTGCGCAAAGGGCTTGCCCTCGATCCGCTCGACCACCGCGCCGAGCACGTCGGTCGCCATCGAATAATTCCAGTGCGCGCCGGGGTCGAACTGCAGCGGGATTTTCGCGAGCCCTTCGATGAAGCTGTCCATCGTATAGGCCGCGTCGAAATCGTCGATCCGCGCCTTGCGATAGGCGGCGTCGACCGGGGTGCGCTCCTGAAAGCCATAGGTCAGGCCCGAGGTGTGGCGCAGCAGGTCGACCATGCGGATCGGCGTCGCGGGCGGGCGGGTGACGAAGGGGATGTTGCCGCCGCCCGCGACGAACACGCCGGTGTCGCGGAACTCGGGGCAATATTTCACGAGCGGATCGCCGAACGCGACCTTGCCCTCCTCGACCAGCATCATGAAGGCGATGCTGGTGACCGGCTTGGTCATGCTCGCGATGCGAAAGATCGCATCGGGCTGCAGCGCTTCGCCCGGACGCGCCTCGCCGACGCAGGACTGGTGCACGACCTCGCCGCGCCGCGACACCAGGGTCGCGGCATGCGGCAGGCGGCCGGGGCCGACATATTTGGCCTGCAGGAAGGCCGGGATGCGGTCGAGCCGCGCGGGATCGAAACCCTTACTCACGAAACGCGAACTCCTTCGAGGATGGCGGCGGCCTCGGCGAGCAACGCCGGGTCGATCGCCAGATCGGCGGCCTTGGCGGTCTCGCGCAGCTGCTCGGGGCGGCTCGCGCCGACGATCGCGCTGGTGATCCCCGGCTGCGCGAGCACCCAGGCGATCGCGAGCTGCGCCATCGAACATCCCGCCTTGTCGGCTACCGGCTTCAACTTCTGCACCGCCTCAAGCACCGCGTCGGTCATATAGAGCTTCATGAACGCCGCATCGTCGCCCGCCGCGCGCGTGCCCGCGGGCGGCGTCGCGCCGGGCGCATATTTGCCGCTGAGCACCCCCATCGCGAGCGGCGACCAGACGATCTGCCCGATGCCGTTCGCGATGCTGATCGGGATCACCTTCGCCTCGACGCGGCGATAGAGGAGAGAATATTGCGGCTGGCTCGACACGAATTTGACGTGTGGCGGGGCGAGCGCGACCGCGGCCTCGATCTGTTCGGGCGACCATTCGGAAAAGCCGATCGCGCGCGCCTTGCCGCTGCGCACCACCTCGGACAGGGCTTCCATCGTCTCCTCGAGCGGCGTGTCGGGGTCGTAGCGGTGGCATTGGTAGAGATCGACATAGTCGGTCCGGAGCCGTTGCAGGCTCGCGTCGATCTGCGTCGCGACCTGCGCGGCCGACAAGCCCTTGTCGGTCTCGGTCATCGGGAAGAAGAGCTTGGTCGCGAGCACGTAAGAACCGCGCGGCCGGCCCTCGAGAACGTCGCCGAGGAAGCGCTCGGCCGCGCCGCGGCCATAGACGTTCGAGGTGTCGATGAAGTTGATGCCGACGTCGAAGGCCGCATCGACGCAGGCGCGCCCCGCGCTGTCGTCGACCCCGACCCCGTAGGTGAGCCAGCTGCCGAGGGAGATCGCCGAAACCTCGATCCCGCTGTCGCCAAGCTGCCGGTACTGCATGTCGTCTCTCCTCAGTGCGAGGTCTGGCCGAGCAGCTGGCGCGTCACCGGGTGCGAGCTGGTGAGCCCGCCGTCGACCGCGATCGCCTGTCCGTTGACATAGCTCGCCTGGTCGCTCGCAAGGAAGAGCGCGACGTTCGCCAGTTCCTCGGGCTGCGCGGCGCGGCGCAGCGGGTTCAATTGCCCCAGCTTGTGCGTCACCTCCTTGGCCTTGGCATAGTCGAAAGTCGGCTTGGTCATCCCCGTCTCGGTCAGGCCGGGGCACACCGCATTGACGCGCACGCCGCTGGTCGACAGTTGCTGCGCAGCCACCTTGGCAAGGTTGATCACCCCCGCCTTCGATGCCGAATAGGCGCCCGGACCCGCGCCCGAATTGATCCCCGCGACGCTCGCGGTGAGCACGATCGCGCCGCCGCGGCCCTGGTCGACCATCGCCTTGCCGGCGTGCTTCACCATCAGCGCGGGGCCTATCAGGTTGACGCGCAAGGTCTCGGCCCAGGCGGCGGGGTCGAAATCGAAGATGCCCCCCATGTCGCCGATGATCCCGGCGTTGGCGAAAGCGATGTCGAGCCCGCCGAATTTCTCCTGCGCGGTCGCGACAAGCGACGCGACATCACTTTCGATGCCCGCATCGATCTCCAGCGCCACGGCCTCGCCGCCCGCGTCCTGCACCGCCTTGGCGGTGTCGTGCACCGCGGCGGTCTTGTCGCCGAGCACCAGCTTCGCGCCCTCGGCGGCGAAGCGTAGCGCGCTCGCGCGGCCGATCCCCGACCCGGCGCCGGTGATGATCGCGACCTTGCCGTCCAATGCTCCGCTCATACCACCACACCTCCATCCAGCACGACCGTCTGGCCGGTCATGAAACTCGCCGCCTCGGACCCCAGAAACACCGCCGCCCCCGCGATCTCGCGCGGTTCGCCGATGCGGCCGAGGCACGCGTTCGACACCGACGCCTTCAGATTGTCGGGATTTTCCCAGAGCGCCTTGGCAAAATCGGTCTTCACCAGCCCCGGCGCGATCGCGTTGATGCGGATGTTCGACGGCCCGAATTCGCGCGCCAGATTCTTGACCATCTGGATGTCGGCGGCCTTGGTTATGGCGTAAGTGCCGATGATCGGCGTACCGCGCAGGCCGCCGATCGACGAGACGAGGATGATCGATCCTGCTTTGCGTTCGCGCATGCCCGGCACCACCATCGTGATCAGCCAGTGCTGCGCGACGATATTATTGTCGAGCGTCTTGCGCAGCGCCTCGTCGCTGATCGTCTCCATCGGCCCGTAATGCGGGTTCGACGCGGCGTTGCAGACGAGGATGTCGATCGGGCCGAAAGCGGCGCGCCCGGCGTCGACCATGGCTTGCAGGGATTCCTTCGACGACAGGCTCGACGATATCGCGATCGCCTGGCCGGGATGCTTGGCGTTGATCGCCGCGGCGACCTCTTCGCACGGCGCCAGGTTGCGGCTCGTGATCACGACCTTCGCGCCATGATCGGCATATTCCTCGGCGATCGCGCGTCCGATGCCCCGCGACGATCCGGTGATGATCGCAACCTTGCCGCTGAGATCGAACAGGCTCATGCGCCGGCTTTCTTCGCAAAGGCCCAGGCCTTTTCGGCGAGCGGCGACACGCGTTCCGACATCGCTTTGGCGTGCGCCGAGGAAGCGGTGCCGTCGATCACGCGCTTCTTGATCCCCTGCATGATGCCGGCGAGGCGGAAGAAGTTATAGGCGAAATACCAGTTCATGTCGGGCACGCCGTCGCGCCCGGTGGCGACGCAATAGCGTTCGACCATTTCGTCAAGTTCGGGAATGCCGAGGCCCGCGCGGTCGAGATCCATGACGCCCGAACGCCCGCCATTCTCGGTCACCCACGCCATCGCGACATAAGTGAAGTCGGCGAGCGGATCGCCGAGCGTCGACAGCTCCCAGTCGAGGACCGCGAGCACTTGCGGCCGATCATGCGCGAAGATCATATTATCGATGCGATAGTCGCCATGGACGACGCTGGTGCGCGTCTGCTCGGGCAAGGTCGCGGGCAGCCACGCGATGAGCCGTTCCATCTCGTCCATCGTTTCGGTTTCGGAGAGGCGGTACTGCTTGGTCCAGCGATCGACCTGGCGGCCGAAATAATTGCCGGGCTTGCCGAAATCGGACAGCCCCGCGGCGTCGACATCGACATTGTGTAGCGCCGCCAGCGTGTCGATCATCGCCTCGTAGGTCGCGCGGCGATTCTCGCGCGTCGACCCCGGCATCGCGCCGTCCCAGATCGTCTGGCCGTCGACCATGCCCATGACATAGAACCAGCTGCCGACGACGCTCTCGTCGGTGCAAAGGCCGTACTGGCGCGCGACGGGGAAGCCCGTTTTGTACAGCCCCGCCTGCACCTTATATTCGCGGTCGACCGCATGCGCCGAGGGCAGCAGCGGGCCGAAGGGTTTGCGGCGGAGGACATAATTGCCCGACGGCGCCGAAATCTTGTAGGTCGGGTTCGACTGGCCGCCGGCGAACTTGCCCTGCGTCAGCGGTCCTTCGAACCCCTCGACATTCGCTTCCATCCACGCGGTGAGCTTCGCCTCGTCGAGGACATCGGCGCCCTCGGGCGCGACGGTGCCGCTGAAGGCTTTCTGGGCGTCCAATGTCATATGATCCTCCCTGCGCAAAGCGTGGGGAGGGGGACCATGCGAAGCATGGTGGAGGGGCCGCCGACGAGGTCGGCGAGCTGCGCTCGCTGCCCCTCCACCGCCCTGCGGCCGGTCCCCCTCCCCATCTTCGACGGGGAGGATTGCTGGCGCGCCGCCGCCTTCACTGGTCGAACACGATCACCGACCGCGCGGCATCGCCTTTCTTCATGGCTTCGAACCCTTCGTTGACCCGCTCGAGCGGGATCGTCTCGGCCACGATGCTGTCGAGGTCGAGCAGGCCGCGCAGGTAGAAATCTACGAGCCGCGGGATATCGACGGGGAAGCGGTTGCCGCCCATGATCGCGCCCTGCAATTTCTTGCCGCTGAGCAGGTCCATCGCGCTGAGCCCGACTTTTTCCGAAAGCGGCATCATGCCCAGGATCGTCGCGGTGCCCCCGCGGCGCAACGACGCGACCGCGAGGCTCGCCGAGGCCGGACGGCCCACGGCTTCGATCGCATGATCGACCCCGCCCTTCGAGATTTCGAGGATCTGGCTCGCGGCATCGTCCGACAGCGCATCGACGACGTCGGTCGCGCCGAGCTTCTTCGCGAGCTCGCGCTTCTCGGGCACCGGGTCGGCGGCGATGATGCGCCCCGCGCCCGCGATCTTCGCGGCGTTGATCGTCGCGAGCCCGACGCCGCCGCAGCCGACCACCGCGACGGTTTCGCCCGGGGTCACCTTGCACGCGTTGAAGATCGTGCCTGCGCCGGTCGTCACCGCGCAGCCGATCACCGCGGCGCGGTCGAGCGGCATGTCGGGGTCGATGCGCACGCAGGCATGTTCGTGGACCAGCATCGTCTCGGCAAAGGCGCTGAGGTTCAGCATCTGGTTGACCACGCTGCCGTCGGGGCGCGTGATGCGCGGCGGCTGGCCCGGCGCGCGGCGGGTGTCGCCGCCCATGCACAGCGACATGCGGCCGCTGACGCAGAATTCGCAGTGCCCGCAGAAGGCCGACAGGCAGGTGACGACCGCGTCGCCGACCTTGACCGTGCGCACCTCGCTGCCGACCGCCTCGACGATCCCCGCCGCTTCATGGCCGGGAATCGCGGGCAGCGGATGCGGATAGGCGCCGTCGATGAAATGCAGGTCCGAATGGCAGAGGCCGCAGGCGGCGGTGCGGATGCGCACCTCGTGCGGGCCGCAATCGGCGATCTGGACGGTTTCGATCGACAGCGGCTGGCCCGCTTCGATCAGGATGGCGGCTTTGGTCATCTAAGTCTCCGTACAGTTTCCTTCCCGCGTGCGGGAGGGGCCAGGGGAGGGCATGTCGAGGACCGGGCCTCACGCAAACGCCCTCCCGTGTAGCGAGTCACGTGCCTCGCGACACCCCCTCCCGCAAGCGGGAGGGGAGTCTTGCTCAGCGCGAAACGCCGATGTCGCCCGACGAAAAGCCCGGCTCGCTCGCCTCGCTGTGCTTGGCGAATTCGATCCGCGCGATCGCGCGTTCGTGCACCTCGTCGGGACCGTCGGCGAGGCGCAGCGTGCGCTGGTGCGCATAAGCCTTGGCGAGACCGAAATCTTCCGACACGCCGCCGGCGCCGTGCGCCTGGATCGCGTCGTCGATGATCTTGAGCGCCATGTTCGGCGCCTGCACCTTGATCATCGCGATCTCGGCCGCGGCCGACTTGTTGCCGACCTTGTCCATCATGTCGGCGGCCTTGAGGCACAGCAGCCGCGTCATCTCGATATCGATGCGCGCGCGCGCGATGCGATGTTCCCAGATGCTGTATTCGGCGATCTTCTTGCCGAAAGCGACGCGCGACTGCAGCCGCTTCGCCATCTTCGAAATCGCTTCCTCGGCGACGCCGATCGTGCGCATGCAGTGATGGATACGGCCCGGGCCGAGGCGCCCCTGCGCGATCTCGAAACCGCGGCCCTCACCCAGCAGCATCGCTTCCTCGGCGTTGACGCGCACGTCCCTGAGCTCGATTTCCATATGGCCGTGGGGGGCGTCGTCGTACCCGAAGACGGGCAGGTGGCGCTTGATGTTCACCCCTGGGGCGTTGAGCGGCATCAGCACCATCGACTGCTGCTGGTGGCGCTTGGCGCCGAAGTCGGTCTTGCCCATCACGATCGCGATCTCGCAGCGCGGATCGCCGGCGCCCGACGACCACCATTTGGTGCCGTTGATGACATAATCGTCGCCGTCGCGCTCGATCCGCGTCTCGATATTGGTCGCGTCCGACGAAGCGACCGCGGGCTCGGTCATCAGGAAGGCCGAGCGGATCTCGCCGTTCATCAGCCGGCCGAGATATTTCTCTTTCTGCGCGCGCGTGCCGTAACGGTGGAACACTTCCATATTGCCGGTGTCGGGCGCCGAACAGTTGAACACCTCGCTCGCGAAACCGACGCGGCCCATTTCCTCGGCGCAGAGCGCATATTCGAGGTTGGTGAGCCCCGGGCCCTCGAATTCGAACGTCTCATCGACATGGTGGTGAGCGCTGCTCCGCGGCGGCATGAACAGGTTCCAGATGCCCGCGGCCTTCGCCTCGGCCTTCAGATCCTCGACGATCTGGATCACCTTCCAGCGGTCGCCGGCGGCGTCCTGCTCATAATAGGTGGGAACCGCGGGGCGCACCTTGCGCTCGATGAATTCGCGCACGCGGTCGCGCCAATAGACCTGCCGGTCGGTGAGGTCGAAATCCATCAGAGCATCCTTTCCCTTTACGTTCACGTAAGCCATTGGACCGATTCGGTTGCGCTGCCAAGTCCTGCAGCCCCAAAATTACACCCTTCCGCCGCGGCGCGCATTTTTCCGTTACGGATGCGCCCCGCTCGCGTCGGGCTCGGCGCGCGCCGCATCGTCGAGCAACGCCAGCCGCGCCTCGTGATCGGCGCGCGAGATCGGGAATTGCCGCGTCACGATCAGCCCCATCAGCCCGATCGCCAGCACCGCGAGCATATAGCCCCAGGCGAGGTCGGTGAGCACCGCAGCGCCGACCTCGCCGGGCTTGGCCGCGGCCGGAAAGGCGGCGTAGGACAGGATCTGTCCCGCGATGAAGATGCCGATGCCCGTCGCGCATTTCTGCATGAAGAAATAGCCCGCGAAGAACAGCCCCTCGGAGCGCCGCCCCGTTTCGCTCTGCGAGGCTTCGACGACATCGGCCATCATCGACGAGGAGAGAATCATCAGGATGATCGCGAAGGTGTTCGAGACGAAAACCAGGGCGAACATGGCCTCGACCGCGGGTTTGCCGGGCAAGCCGGGGAAAATCCCCTGGATCCAGGTAAAATACATGGCAGTGTTCACGAGAAGCGAGACGGCCCCCGCGGCGATCGCGCCTTCGCGCTTGCCCAGCGCCCGCGACAGCGGCGCGACGAGCAGAAAGGCCGCGATCATCGTCCCGAACAGCAGGAAGACGTAAGAGATCATTTCGCCCTGATCGAGCTTCCAGAAGAAGCCGAGCATATAATTGGTCATCGAAAAGGTGATGCCCTGGTTGATGAAGCCGAACAGCGCCGCGAAGATCAGCCACAGGAAGGCGCGGTTCGACAGCGTCTTCTTCATCTCACGCAATATGTCGCCGACGCTGCCCGCGGGCTTCGCATCGGCCAGGTTCGACACCGCGATCCTCTTGTGCTGCCCCGCGGCCGAGATCATCACCGCGCCCGCCATCATCAGCGCCCCGGTCAGCGCATAGGGGAAATAGCCGTCGGGATCGACGAGCCCCTTCGGCCCCCCGAAAAACACACCATAGGCGAGCAGCAGGATCAGCAGCCCGCCGCCCCAGCCGAACAGGAAGCGATAGCGCATCACCACGGTGCGCTCGTCATAATCGGCGGTCAGTTCGGGCACGATCGCGACCGACGGCACCTCGCACATCGACACCAGGGCGCGCACGATGATCGCAAAGGCGATCAGCCAGCCGATCGTCGCCGCGTCGCTCATCTCGGGCGGGCTCCACAGCAGCATCCACATGATCGCGAGCGGGATCGGCGCGCCGTAAAGCCAGGGCAGGCGCCGGCCCCAGCGGCTGCGCGTGCGGTCGGTCAGTTCGCCGATGATCGGATCGACGAGCGCGTCGGCGAACAGCGCGACCATGATCGCGGCGCCGACGACGCCCGCGTCGAGCCCGATGACCTGGTTGTAGAAGAGCAGCAGGAAGGTCGCGAAGCCATTGTCCTTGACGCCATAGGCGATGCTGCCGAGCCCGTGGGTGGCCTTCAGCCAGACGGGCAGCCGCTGCGCGTCGGGAACCGCTTTGGCGGCGGCGTTCACGCCGCCGCTCCCGCCTTCGCCGCCTCCTCCATCTGGGCCAGCGCGTCGAACATGCCCGGGGTCTCCTTGTCCCACGCGTGGCGCTGGCCGATCGTCAGCCCGCCGTCGACCAGCAGGTGCGTACCGGTCATGAAGCTCGATTCCTCGCTCGCGAGATAGGCGACGGCATTGGCGATGTCCTCGGGCTGGCCGCCGCGCGCGACGGGCTGCGCCTGCGCGCTCATGCCCGCGATGATTTCATTCGCCTGCGCCTTCATCGCGTCGGGGACCTCGAGCGAGGCGGTGAAGATATTGGTGTTGATGAAGCCCGGGCAGATCGCGTTCACGCGGATGCCGTACTGCGCGAGGTCGGTCGCCGCGACCTTGCTGAGGTGCAGCACCCCCGCTTTCGCCACGGCATAGGCGGTCGGCGAATAGCCCGCGCCCAGCGCCGCGACGCTCGCGGTGTTGATGATGCTCGCGCCCGGGCGATGCTTCATGTGCGGCGCGGCATAGCGGATGCCTATCGCGACCGATTTGAGGACGAGGTCCATCGTCCGGTCCCAGCCCTCGGGGCTGATCTCGTCGATCGGGGCGCGGTCGCCGCCCGCGGCGGCGTTGTTGAAGACGATGTCGATCCCGCCGGCTTTGGCGGCAGCGGTGTCCATCAATATCTCGATGTCGGCGGGGCGCGTGACGTCACAGGGCACGAAGTCGATCTTGCCGTTCGACGCGGCGGCGAGTGCCTGCCCGCCCGCGAGGTCGATGTCGGCAGCGAAAACATGCGCGCCCTCGCTCGCCAGTTTCAGGACCGCCGCCTTGCCGATGCCCGATGCCGCGCCGGTGACCACGGCGACCTTGCCTGCGAATCGCATATCCTCTGCTCCCGTTTTCTTTTGCCACGCAACTTAGGCGCGTGGAAAAGCGCGTCAACCGGCCGCAATCCGACGCTACGGCGCCGTAACGGCAGGCCGGCGTTCCCAAGTTGACGCTTGCGTAAAGCAGCCGATTCCCCCTAATTTGCGCGACGGAAGAGGAGCCCCCTGCGATGAGCGATCTGGACGCTTTCCGCGCCGAAGTGCGCGCCTGGTTGGAAGAAAACTGCCCCCCCGAAATGCGCGAGCCCGTCCGCGACGAGGACGATATCTGCTGGGGCGGGCGCAAGATGGTGTTCAAGAATGACGCGCAACGGCAATGGCTCGAACGCTGCGTCGCCAGGGGCTATACCGTGCCCGACTGGCCCAAGGCCTATGGCGGCGCCGGGCTGACCCCCGAACAGACCAAGGTCTTCAAACAGGAAATGGCGCGCATCAACGCCCGCCCGCCGCTGCAGAGCTTCGGCATCTGGATGCTCGGCCCCGCGCTGCTGCAATTCGGAACCGAGGAGCAGAAGGTCCATTATCTCGGCCAGATCGCGCGCGGCGAGATCCGCTGGTGCCAGGGCTATTCGGAACCCGGCTCGGGCAGCGACCTCGTGTCCTTGCAGACCTTCGGCGAGGACAAGGGCGATCACTGGGTCGTCAACGGATCGAAGATCTGGACCAGCTATGCCGACAAGGCCGACTGGATCTTCTGCCTCGTCCGCACCGACAAGACGAACAAATATCAGGGCATCACCTTCATGCTCTTCGACATGGAGAGCCTCGGTGTCACCACCAAACCGATCCTGCTGATCAGCGGCAATAGCCCGTTCTGCGAAACCTTCTTCGACGATGTGAAGGTGCCGAAGGACCAGTTCGTCGGCGAGGTGAACCGCGGGTGGGACGTCGCCAAATATCTGCTCGGCCACGAACGCGAGATGATCTCGGGCGGCGGCGCGGGCGGCGACATGGTCAGCATCGGCGGCGCCTTCGCCAAGGCCTTCGGCAAGAACGCCGCGGGCGAACTCGACGACCCGATCCTGCGCGCCGAAATGGCGGCGTTCGATACCGACGTCTTTGCCTATCGCGCGATGGGCGAACGTTTCATGGACATGTGGAAGACCGGGCGTGCGCATCCGGCGAGCTCGAACATGATGAAATATGTCGGAACCGAATTGAACAAGCGCCGCCACGAACTCGTCATGTCGGGCGGCGGCAGCGAAGCGCTCGAATGGGATAGCGAAGAGACCAAGGGCGGCGCCCGCGCGCGCGGCTGGCTGCGCACCAAGGCCAATTCGATCGAAGGCGGGACGAGCGAAGTCATGCTCAACGTCATCGCCAAGCGTATCCTCGATTTGCCGGGGGCGTGATGTTTCTCCCCTCCCGCCAGCGGGAGGGGCAGCGAGGCTTGCGAACTTGTTCGCTAGCCGCAGCGGGGTGGGCAAAAGCGATGTCGCTGGCCCACTCCTAACCCCTCCCGCCTGCGGGAGGGGAACTGGAGAGAGAAGATATGCCGCTCTATCACAATGACGACCAGGCGATGCTCAAGGACAGCGTCGCCCCCTTCGTGGCCGAACAGGCGCCGGTTTCGCATCTGCGCCATCTTCGCGACAGCGCCGACGCCACCGGCTTCTCGCGCGACCTCTGGGCGCAATTCGTTGAAATGGGCCTGCCCGGCATGCTTGTTCCCGAGGCGCATAGCGGGCTCGGCATGGGGCATATGGAGGCGGGCATCGTGCTCGAGGAAATCGGCCGCAACCTGACCCCGTCGCCCTTCCTGTCGACCAGCGTCGGCGCGGTCGCCGCGCTCGCGAAAGCGGGCGGCACACAGGCCGACCGCTGGCTCCCCGCGATCGCTTCGGGCGAGGCGATCATTGCGCTCGCGATCGACGAGGGCGCGAAGCACCGCCCCGAGCGCATCGCGACCAGCGCGACGCGCGCGGGCAACGGCTTCCGTCTCGACGGCAAGAAAAGCTTCGTCCTCCATGGCCATGTCGCCGACATGAGCATCGTCGCCGCGAAGACCGACGGCGGCATCACGCTCTTTGCGGTGCCGAAGGATGCAAAAGGGGTCACCGCCGATCCGCGCCGCCTGGTCGACTCCAGCCTTGCGAGCCACGTCACCCTCGACGGCGTCGAGGTCGATGCCGACGCCGTGATCGGCGAGGTCGATGCCGGCGGCGAGATCCTCGACGCCTTGCTCGCCGCGACCCGCACCGGCGCCGCCGCCGAAATGGTCGGCGTCGGGCAGGGGGCGATGGACATGACCGTCACCTACCTCAAGGAACGCAAGCAGTTCGGCAAGCTGATCGGCGAATTCCAGGGCCTCCAGCACCGCGCCGCGCATCTCTATGGCGAGATGGAAGTCGCGCGCGCGACGGTGATGAAGGCGCAGCAATTGCTCGACGAGGACAATCCCGGCGCCAAGCTGATGGTGTCGGTCGCCAAGGCCAAGGCCGGCCGCGCCGCCAACCTCGCGGTGCGCGAAGGCGTGCAGATGCACGGCGGCATCGGCATGACTGACGAATATGACATCGGCCTCTATATGAAACGCGACCGCGCGCTCGCCGAATATATGGGCGATGTGCATTACCACATCGACCAGGTCGCCCGGATGAACGGCTATTGAGCCGGGGAGAATGACAATGAATCTTCAGGACATGTTCGGCCTCGACGGCCGCATCGCGCTCGTCACCGGCGGCTCGCGCGGGATCGGCAAGATGATCGTCGAAGGCTATCTCGCCGCGGGCTGCGCGCGCGTCTATATCTCGGCGCGCAAGACGGCGCAGATCGAGGAGGCGGTCGCCGATTTCGAGACGCGCTACCCCGGCAAGGTCATCGGGCTTCCCGTCGACCTCTCGACCGTCGAGGGCTGCCGCGCGCTCGCCAAGGAACTCGAAGCGCGCGAAGAGCGCCTCGACATCCTCGTCAACAACGCCGGCGCGGCGTGGGGCGAGCCGTTCGAGGGGTTCCCCGAGGCGGGCTGGGACAAGGTGATGGACATTAACGTCAAATCGCCCTTCTTCCTGACGCAGGCGCTGCACGGGCTGCTGAAGGCCGCCGGCACCGCCGACCGCCCGGCGAAGGTCATCAACATCGGCTCGATCGACGGCATGCGCCTGAACCCTTGGGAAACATACAGCTACCACGCGTCGAAGGCGGCGATCCTCTACCTCACAAAGCGCATGGCGGCGCGGCTGGTCAGCGACCATATCCTTGTCACCGCAATCGCGCCCGGCGCCTTCCAGTCGGACATGAACAAGGCCGCGCGTGACCATGGCGACGCCGTCGCAAAAAGCATTCCGGTGAAGCGCATCGGCGTGCCCGAGGATATGGCCGGCGCCGCGATCTTCCTCGCATCGAAGGCGGGCGACTATGTCGTCGGCGACACGATCACCGTCGACGGCGGGCTCGTCCATGGCGATCTGAAGACCAGCATCGACGCCTGACCTAAGCCCCTCCCCTTTAGGAGTGTCAGGTCGGTCATGCCCCCGGCATGGCCTAAACCGTCCGGGGGACGGTTTACCTGACACTGGGTTGGGGTGGGGCCTGTCGAGATTGCGCAAGGCCGCTGAACCCACCCGCTGCGACTAACCAGCAAGCGGGTAAGTCTCACTGCCCTCCCCTGAAGGGGAGGGCTAGTCCTATTTGACTCGGTCCACTCCAAGGTGTATTATCTAACTAACGCACCAAGGAGAAAGCCCATGCGCTTCGCTTATCTGCTCCCCCCGATCCTCCTCCTCGCCGCCTGCGGACAGGAGGAAGAGAAGAAGGCCGGGCCCGAAATCTCGATCAACGCCGGCGACGAGCATGGCGGCGTGAAGATCACGTCGAGCAAGGACGGTGGCGGCAAGGTCAAGATCGGCGGCGACGGCGTCGATATCAACATCGACGTCCCCGACTTCGTCGATTTCGACGTTACCGGCGATTTCGACATCGACGGGGTCAAGCTCTATCCGGGCAGCCAGGTGACGAGCGTCAACGTCGACGCGACCGACAGGAACGGCGCCGACAAGGCGGTGGTCAAACTCGGCTTCACCTCGCCCGCCGCGCCCGCCAAGGCCGCCGACTGGATGGCGGGCGAATTCGCCAGGCAGGGCGTCAGGATTTCGCGCACCGCCGACACGCTCGCGGGCAAGGACAAGGACGGCGCCGATTTCACGATCAAGTTCGGCCCCGACGGCGCGAATTCCAAGGGCGAAGTGCTAATTACGAAGAGCTGATCGGTGTTCCCCGGCGAAAGCCGGGGCCCATGAGGGGTGGGGCGGCGCTGGCCAGATGCACTCCGGCTTTCGCCGGGGAACAGTTCTTACCCGCTATTCCTGAGCGCCGTCGCGATCGCGTTGATCGTCAGCTGGATGCCCTCGGCGATGCGTGCGTCGGTCTCGCCCGCGCGGTGGCGCTTCATCAGCTCGATCTGCAGCAGGTTGAGCGGCTCGATATAGGGCAGCCGCAGCCGGATCGACGCCTCGAGCGCCGGGTTCTTCTCGAGCAGCCGCGTCTGCCCCGTGATCTCGAGCAGCCCCTCGTGCGCGCGGTTCCACCCGTCCCTGATCCGCCCGAAGATCGCGCCATGCCCCTCGACATGCCCCGCGAGCGCCGCATAGCGCGCCGCGATCCCCATGTCGGACTTGGCGAGCACCATCTCCATATTGCCGAGCAGCGCGGCGAAAAAGGGCCAGCTCGCCGCCATGTCCGCTAACAAGGCCTTATCGGCAAAGCCCGCGAACGCCTCGCCCGTACCGTACCAGCCGGGCAGCATCGTGCGCGACTGCGCCCAGCTGAACACCCAGGGGATCGCCCGCAAATCCTCGATCGCGGTCGACTTGGTGCGGCTCGACGGCCGCGAGCCGATCTTCAGCGTCGCGATCTCGGCGATCGGCGTCATCGCGCGGAAGAAATCCTTGAAGGTGGGCGTTTCATAGACCAGCCCGCGATAGGCCGCGAAAGCCCGGTCCGACAGCGCGTCCATCGCCGCGGTAAAGCGCACACAGTCGGCTTCGCCCAACGCCTCGGGCTCGAGGCTCGCAAGCAGGCTCGCCGACACCATCGCCTCGAGGTTGGTCGCCGCGCTGTCGG
The DNA here is from genome assembly GCA_005503165.1 of Sphingomonadaceae bacterium 3R27E2-A. Classification (GTDB taxonomy): domain Bacteria; phylum Pseudomonadota; class Alphaproteobacteria; order Sphingomonadales; family Sphingomonadaceae; genus Sphingopyxis. The sequence continues at coordinate 20,171 of SCNT01000018.1, read as the reverse complement.
CGGTGCCATATTTCGCGCCGATCACCTCGCCCTGTTCGGTGATGCGGATGCGCCCCTGCACCGTGCCCGCGGGCTGCGCGCGGATCGCGGCAAAGGCGCTGCCGCCGCCGCGCCCGACCGCGCCGCCGCGGCCGTGGAACAATTGCATCGAGGGGCCCGCTGCGGCGAACACCGGGGTCAGCGCCTGCGACGCCTGGTGCAGCCCCCAGGTCGAAGTGAGATAGCCGCCGTCCTTGTTCGAATCCGAATAGCCGATCATCACTTCCTGATGCCCGCGCAGAGCGACCTGCGGCCCGATCTCGGGCATCGCGAAATAACGCGCCATGATCGCGGGCGCCTTGTCGAGATCGGCGATCGTCTCGAACAGCGGCACGACCATCAGGTTCGCCTTGCCCGCCGCCTCGCCGCTCCGCCACAGCCCCGCCTCGCGCGCGAGTATATGCACCTCGAGCAGGTCGGACAGCGTCTGCGCCATGCTGATGATCCACTGGCAGATCGCATCGGGCCCCAGCCGCGCGCGGACGTCGGCGGCGGCGCGGACGATCGCGAGCTCGCCCGCGGTCTCTTCGCTCCATTCGTGCCACGCCACCGCGAGCGGCCGGTCGCTCGCCAGTTCGCGCGTCAGCAGCGCGATGCGCGCTTCTTCGCCCAGCGCCGCATAATCGTCGCACACCCCCGCGACGCGCAGCACCTCGGCGATCACGCGCCCGTGCACCGCGCTGTTCTGGCGCATGTCGAGCGTCGCGAGGTGGAAACCGAAAACCTCGACTGCACGGATCAGCCGCCCGAGCGCGCCGACCCCGGCGAGCTGGCCCTCGCCGCTCGCCGCCAGCCCGTCGGCCAGCGTCACGAGGTCGCGGCGGAACTCGGCGGGCGTCTTATAGGGCGCGCCCTTCAACGCCGACGGCCGCGGCGCGGCCTTGCCGGTGATCGCCGCATAGGTCGCGGTCAGCCGTGCATAGAGGCCCGACAAGGCGCGGCGATAGGGCTCGTCGCGGCGGCTCGGCGCATTGTCGCCGCTCGCCTCGGCCAGCGCCTCGACCGCTTCGGGCACCGGCGCAAGCCCTGCGGACACTGACAGCTCGGCGCCCAGCGCGTGCACCGCGTCGATATAATGGCCGAGAACCGCCGCGGCATTGCGGCTCGTCGCCATGGTGAGCGTCTCGGCGGTGACGAAGGGGTTGCCGTCGCGGTCGCCGCCGATCCAGCTGCCGACGCGCAGGAAGCTCGCCGGGCGCTGCCCCAGTTCCTTTTCCCAGCGCGCATAGAGCTTGGGCACCACCGGCAGGAAGACGTCGCGCAGGTACGTCAGCGCATTGTCGATCTCGTCGGCGACGAACAATTTCTCCATGCGCAGCGGCCGCGTCTGCCACAACAGCACGATCTGCCGCCGTATCGCATCCTCGACGATATCGCCCTCGGGGGTCTCCTCGGCGCCCGCGTCGCGCAGCAGCATCAGCTCGGCGATGCGGTTCTTGTGGTCGAGCATCGACTTGCGCCGCACCTCGGTCGGGTGCGCGGTCAGCACCGGCGCGACCAACGCCGCGCCCATCAGCGACGCCACCGCATCGCTATCGATCCCGTCGCTCTTCAGCCGCGCGAGCGCCGCCGCGACCGTCGCCTCGGGCTCGGCCGCCACGCCTTGTCTGTCCTCGGCAAGGTTCGCGAGCATCGAAAACAGCATGAAGCCGCGCACGAAGGCGATGGTGTCGTCGAGCGTCAGCGCGTCGAGCCCGGTGTCGATCGCTTCGGCCCCGTCGATCCCGCGGTGCCGGTCGACGCTGACCGATCTTATATATTCGGTCTGGCGAAACAATTTCTCGCCGCCATAGGCACGGATGACATCGCCCAGGATCCGCCCGAGATAGCGGATGTCGGGATTTTGCGAGATCTGGATCGGTGGGCCCATGAGCCGGCGTGCTGCACCTGCGAAGGCGCAGCGTCAAGCGGCGCGATGCGCGCGCATAGCTATGCCGTCAACGCGTCCGCACCATCACCAGCGTGCCCAGGTCGATCCGCGGGCGCCCGTCGAAGGCGACGCTGTTGCGCGTATCGGTGATGAACATCAGCTTGCCCGACGCGTCGGTGATCCGCGCCGAGACCGCATAGCTGTGGCGCGGGTCGAGCCGGCGCTGATCGACCGTCAGCGTGAAGGCGAAGGGCACCTGCCGGCCGTCGGCGGTGAACGACTGCTGCGCGATCGTCGTCGACGGCGCGTCCATCCGGCTGACATCGGCCAGCGTGACCTCGACCTGCGCGGTCGGCGGCAGTGCCATGCGCTCGCGATAGGTGATGCTGCCGGTGACCGACACCGGCCGTTCGGACGGCATGATCGTCGAACAGGCCGCGAGCGGCAGGGTGGCGAAGGCAAGCGCGAGGCTGCGGGTGAAGCGCGCCATGATGGTCTCCTGTTTTCGATCGATGCGGCCCCCTAGCGCCGCCCCGCTGAACCTACGCTGTCCGCTTCGTCATGTTCCCGTCAGCCTTCCAGCTCGACGTCCCAGTACAGCCAGTCGATCCAGCTTTCGTGCAGATAGCCCGGCGGGAAGCAGCGGCCATTGTCCTGCAGCTGCCAGCTTGTCGGCCGCCACGGCTGGCGGTGGATCGGCATATGCGCCTGCTGCGGCGTGCGCCCGCCTTTCTTGAGGTTGCACGGTGCGCACGCAGTCGTGACATTCTCCCACGTGGTGCGCCCGCCGAGGCGGCGCGGCACGACATGATCGAAGGTCAGGTCCTTGCCCGACCCGCAATATTGGCACGAAAAGCGGTCGCGCAGGAACAGGTTGAAACGCGTGAACGCGGGATATTGCGACGGCTTCACATATTGGCGCAGCGCGATGACGCTCGGGATGGGCATCGTGCGCGTCGGCGAATGGATTTCGCGCTCGTAATTCTCGACGATCGTCACGCGGTCGAGGAACACCGCCTTGACCGCGGTCTGCCAAGGCCACAGGCTGAGCGGGTAATAGCTGAGCGGCGTATAGTCGGCGTTGAGGACGAGGGCCGGACAGGAATCGGGATGCCGGGCAAGATCGGGATGGAACATGGCTTTTGGACGCTGCCCCCTATGCTGCGCGGGTTGGCGCGCCACTGCCTTACCCAAGTGACAACGCTATTACATGACGCATCAGAATCTGGCGTCAAGGGGGCATATGCCGCAATATGTGGGAAGATTCATGTACCGTCCCCACAGGATATGGATTCGAAAACGCCCGCATGCTGACCCGTTTCGCGCCCAGCCCGACGGGCGAGCTCCACCTCGGTCACGCCTATAGCGCCGTGCTCGCGCATGCGGCGCGCCGAGGGGGCGGGCGCTTCGTGCTGCGCATCGACGATATCGATGGCAGCCGCTCGCGCGAGGAGTATCTCGCGGCGGCGCTGACCGACCTCGCCTGGCTCGGCATCTTCTGGGACGGCGACCCCGTGCGCCAGTCGCAAAGGCTGGCGAGCTATCAGGCCGCGCTCGACGACCTCCGCGCACGCGGGCTCGTCTACCCCTGCTTCTGCACCCGCGCCGACATCGCCGCGAGCCTCGCCGCGCCGCACGGAGCGCCCGATCATTCTGGCGGCGCCATCTATCCCGGTACCTGCCGCCATCTTTCGGACGAGGAACGCGCGCGCCGCATCGCCGCCGAACCGCATTGCTGGCGCCTCGACATGGCGAAGGCGACCGCGCTGACGGGCGATCTCGAATGGGAGGAACAGGGGCAGGGGCTTCGCCGCGCCGATCCCGCCGCGCACGGCGACGTCGTGCTCGCGCGCAAGGACGCGCCCGCCTCCTATCATCTCGCGAGCACGCTCGACGACGCCGCGATGGGCGTGACGCATGTCATCCGCGGCGCCGACCTCACCGCCTCGACCGACGTCCACCGTCTCCTCCAGGCCCTGCTCGGCCTGCCCGTCCCGCGCTACCGCCACCATGCGCTCGTCTGCGGTCCCGACGGCAGGCGCCTCGCCAAGCGCGACGCCGCCGCCTCGCTCGCCTCGCTGCGCGCGGCGGGAACCGACGGGCCCGCGCTCGCCGCCGATCTGCTTGGCCACCGGCTTCCCACTGGATATTCGCTGCGGATGCCCTAAATAGGGGGCATGGAAATCCTGCTCGTCCTTGGCGTCGTGGTCGCCGCCGGCTTCGTCCTCTTCTCGCTCGCGCGGGGGCTCTTCTATTTCTCGCAGGGGCACCGCGCCCAGATCGACGGCACGGTGCAGGAAAATCAGGTGATGCAGAACAGGATGATGATGGCGCGCGTCAAATGGCAGGCCATCACGATCATCCTGCTCGTGCTGATCGGTTTCGTCGCCGCCGGCAAATAAGCGTAGCCTAGGCATACGGCACCGGCCCGCTCCCCCGCCCGGCCTCGCATAGGTTACTATGGTCGGGGAGGCCGGGTGGGGGAGCGGGCCGGTGCGGGAACCCAGACAATATGGTAAAACTGAACAAGATCTACACGCGCACCGGCGATGACGGCACCACCGGGCTTGTCGACGGCTCGCGCATAGCCAAGTCCGCCCCGCTGATGGCGGCGATCGGCGACGTCGACGAAGCCAACAGCGCGATCGGCGTCGCGGTCGTGGCGCTCGCCGCGGGCAGCGATGCCGCGGCGATGCTCTCGCGCATCCAGAACGAATTGTTCGACCTCGGCGCCGATCTCGCGACCCCGCCCGACATCCAGTTCGGCTTCGGCCCGCACGACATGGCCCTGCGCATCGTGCCGAGCCAGGTCGCGCGGCTCGAGGACGAGATCGACGCGATGAACGAAGGGCTCGAACCGCTCAAAAGCTTCATCCTGCCCGGCGGCACCGAAGTCGCGGCGCGGCTCCACGTCGCGCGGGCGGTCGCCCGCCGCGCCGAACGCGCCGCGGTGACCGCCGCGGCGGAGCGCGAGCTCAACCCGATCGCGCTCGCCTATCTCAACCGCCTCTCGGACCATCTCTTCGTCCTGACCCGCCACCTCAACGCGGCGGCGGGCGGCGATATTCTCTGGAAACCCGGCGCGACGCGGTGACACACCGTTCCCCGGCGAAAGCCGGGGCCCAGGATAGCGTCTTGCGGCTGGACCCCGACTTGCGGCGGGGATCGCATCGGCGCTTGTCGTTCCCTAAATGTTCTGGACAAGCCTCCGCGCCGTAACCATATTCCGCCCCACCGCGAAACCGAATCGGACCCCCGGGGATTATCCTTTTATGCCCAGCCAGACAGATGCTTCGTCCCTGACCGCCGGCACCGACGATGCGCTGGCGCTGGCCGGCCGCTTCGCCGCGACACGCCGCCTGTCGCTCGACCTCGTCGCGACGCTTTCCGACGCCGACGCTAGCGCGCAGTCGATGCCCGACGCCTCGCCCGCCAAATGGCATCTCGCGCACACGACCTGGTTCTTCGAAACCTTCGTGCTGCGCGACCATGTGCCGGGCTATCAGCTGTTCGACGCGCGCTACCCCTTCCTCTTCAACAGCTATTATGAGGCCGAGGGGCCGCGCCACGCGCGCCCGCAGCGCGGGCTGCTCACGCGCCCCTCGCTCGACGAGGTGCGCGTCTGGCGCGCGCATGTCGACGCGGCGGTGCAGAGCGCGATCCCCGACCTGCCGCGCCCCGCGCTGAAGCTGGTCGAACTCGGCATCCATCACGAACAGCAGCATCAGGAACTGCTGCTTACCGATGTGAAGCATCTTTTCGCGCAAAATCCGCTTGGCCCCGCGATGTGGGAAAAAGCTGCGATCGCGAATGAAGTTGCGCAGATTTCCGCGCCTTCGGCCGATGCCGGCCCGATGCGCTGGATCAAGGGCGCCGAGGGCGTCGTCCAGATCGGCCACGCCGGCGAGGATTTCGCATTCGACTGTGAACTTCCGCAGTTTTCGGCGCTTCTCACCCCGCATGCGCTGGCGAGTCGCCCGGTCACCAACGGCGAGTGGCGCCAGTTCATCGACGACGGCGGTTATCACACCCCCGCGCTCTGGCTCGCCGATGGCTGGGCATGGGTGCGGGAGCAGGATGTCGAGGCGCCCGCCTACTGGCACGAGGGGCGGCAGTTCACCCTCGCGGGCTGGCAGGACATCGATCCGGCGGCCCCGGTGACGCACGTCAGTTTCTTCGAGGCCGACGCCTTCGCGAGCTGGGCCGGCGCGCGCCTGCCGACCGAGTTCGAATGGGAAGCGGCCGCGGCGTCGCTCGACCCGCATGGCGGCGCCCAGCTCGACGCCGCAGGCGCCGTGCACCCCGCCGCGCTCCCGGCCGACATTGAACCGCAACAGATGTTTGGCAGCGTGTGGGAATGGACCGGCAGCGCCTATCGCCCCTATCCCGGCTTCCGCGCCGCGCCCGGCGCGGTCGGCGAATATAATGGCAAGTTCATGAGCGGCCAGTTCGTGCTCCGCGGCGGCAGTGTCGCCACCCCGCGCGGCCATATGCGCGCAAGCTACCGCAATTTCTTCTACCCCCACCAGCGCTGGCAGTTCACCGGCGTCCGCCTCGCAAAGGATCTTTGACCATGGGTGTTGTGCGCAACCTTCGCCAGGTTTCGGCCGACGACGCCGGCATCGACATCGCGTTCCGCGCCGACGTCCATGCGGGCCTGTCGCAGCGGCAAAAGGCGATCCCGGCGCGCTGGTTCTACGACGCGACCGGTTCGGCGCTGTTCGAGGATATCACCGCGCTCCCCGAATATTATCCGACGCGGAGCGAAACCGACCTCCTGAAACGCCACGCCGCCGACATCGCCGCGGCGATCGGCCCCGGCCGCGCGGTGGTCGAGCTCGGCTCGGGCAGCTCGACCAAGACGCCGCTTCTGCTGGATGCGATCGCCCCCGCCGCCTATGTCCCCGTCGACATCTCGGGCGACTTCCTGCGCGACAGCGCCGATGCGCTTGCGGCGCGCTTCCCCGGGCTGCCGATCTTCTCGGTCGAGGCCGACTTCACCCAGCGCGTGGCGTTGCCGCGCGAAATCTGTTCTTTGCCCAAGCTCGGCTTCTTCCCCGGCTCGACGATCGGCAACATGGTCGCGCGCACCGCGATCGACCTCCTCCGCAACTGGCGTGAGGCGCTCGGCGACGGGTCGCTGCTGCTGATCGGCATCGACCGGATCAAGGACATCGGCACCCTCGAGCTCGCCTATGACGATCCCGCCGGGATCACCGCGGCATTCAACCTCAACCTCCTCACCCGCATCAACCGCGAGCTCGGCGGCACGATCCCCGTCGATAATTTCGAGCATCGCGCGATCTGGGACGACGTCCATGCGCGCATCGAAATGCATCTCGTCGCCGCGTGCGACATGGACTTCACCGTCGACGGCCGCAGCTATCATATGGCGAAGGGCGAAACGATCCACAGCGAGAACAGTCATAAATATGGCCCGCGCGACGCCAATCTGCTGCTCCGCGCCGGCGGCTGGACCCCGCTCGCGACGTGGGACGACGCAGCTCCCGAATTCGCGCTGATCCTCGCCCAAGCGACCGAGTTTCGCTCGGCGCCCTGACGCTGACCCTTGACGCTTTGGCCCGAAGCCGTAGGGGCACGGGCAGGAAGTAGCGAAAGGGCAGCATATGATCGTCGGCGTCATCGGGGCAGGGCAAATGGGCGCGGGCATCGCGCAGGTCTCGGCGGGCGCGGGCCATGACGTGCTGCTCTCCGACATCGACCTCGGCCGCGCCGAAGCCGGCAAGGCCGGCATCGCCAAGGCGCTCGGCCGTCTCGTCGTCAAGGACAAGATGAGCCAGGGCGATGCCGACGCGCTGATCGGCCGCATCACCCCCGTCGCCGACCACGCCGCCTTCGCCCCCTCCGACCTCGTCATCGAGGCGGCGACCGAGCGCGAGGAGATCAAGCGCGCGATCTTTGCCAGCGTCGGCCAGCATCTCTCGGCGGCCGCGATCCTCGCTTCGAACACCAGCTCGATCCCGATCACCCGGCTCGCGCAGGCCGCGCCCGACCCGGCGCGCTTCATCGGCGTCCATTTCTTCAATCCGGTGCCGGTGATGGGCCTGATCGAACTGATCCGCGGCCTCGCGACCAGCGACGACACGCTCGCCACGGTCGAGGCTTATGGCCGCGGCCTCGGCAAGGAAATCGTCCACGCCAACGACGCGCCGGGCTTCATCGTCAACCGCGTGCTGATGCCGCTGATCAACGAAGCCATCTTTGCCTTGGGCGAAGGTGTCGCGACGATGCAGGACATCGACGCCGGCTGCCGCCTCGGGCTCAACCACCCGATGGGCCCGATCACGCTCGCCGACTTCATCGGCCTCGACACCTGCCTCGAAATCATTCGCGTTCTGCACAGCGGCACCGGCGATCCCAAATTCCGCCCCGCGCCCTTGCTCGTCAAATATGTCGAGGCGGGCTGGGTCGGCAAGAAGGCCGGACGCGGCTTCTACGACTGGACGGGCGAGGCGCCCGTGCCGACGCGGTGAACCTTCGGGGCTGTCCTTGTGGCAGCCGGACGCGGCTTTGCGCGTCGCGCAAGAGCCGGCCGGGAGCCGAATGCCGTCTGAGGCGTTAGCGGACGACCATAGTCGTCGTAGCAGGAGCCTGACATGCAACGGAAATCCCTCGTCCTCCTCGCCCTTTCCGGCCTCGTGCTTGCCCCCTCGGCGCAGGCGCAAAAGGGCGCCCCCGAGGATTCGACGATCAAGGACACCGCCAATTCGGTGACCGAGCCTTTCGACGGCAAGGAGGTCCCCGAAAAGCTGCTGGCGATCCAGGGCGATCCCTATTCGCTCGCCGGTCTCGGCAAATGTTCTGCGATCGTCCGGGAAATCGTCGAACTCGACGCGGTGCTCGGCCCCGACGTCAACGAACAGGTCGACGAAACCCGCGCCAAGAAGCGCGAACAGACCGCTGGTCGCGTCGCCGGCAGCCTCGCAGGTTCGATCATTCCGTTTCGCGGACTGATCGGCGAGGTGACCGGCGCCAACGCCGAACGGCGGCGCTATGCGGCGGCGGTCTATGCCGGTACGGTCCGCCGCGGGTTCCTGAAAGGCGTTGGTCTTCAGCGTGGCTGCAAGGCGCCGGCGCGGCCTTGACCGGCCGGGGAAAAGGGGGAGGGCAGGATGAAAAAAGCGATGATGATCGCGGCGGCGCTTTGGCTGGGCCTCGCCCCGGCGATGGCGGCGCCCGACCACGAGCGCGAGGCGATGATGGCCGACCGCGACGATATGGCCATGGTAGAGGCGACCGATGCGCGGATGAACGCCGCGATCGATGAAGCGCGCGCCAGATTCCCCGACTTCCTTGCGGCCTATGGCTCGGGGCGGTTCGACCGCGCGACCTTCGTCGTCAAATATCCGCTCGGCGGCTGGGAACATATCTGGGTCGAGGTCGATTCGATCGACACGGGCGTCGTCAATGGCCGGCTGGCCAATGTTCCGGCACAGCCCGAATATAGCCAGGGGCAGCCCGTGCGCGTCCCGTTCGCCGACATCAGCGACTGGGCCTATCGCGATGATCGCGGGGTGATGGTCGGCCACCGCACGACGCGCGTCCTGTTGGTGGACATGGACCCGGTCCAGCGCGCGTCGATCGAGCAATTTCTGGGATGGTAGGCGAGCCGCGCCCTTTCGCCATCGACGTGCCGCAGATCGCGCTCGACGACCTCAAAGCCCGCCTCGCGAACACGCGTTGGCCCGAAAAGGAGACCGTCGACGACTGGGACCAAGGCGTCCCGCTCGCCTATGCGCAGGAACTTGCGGCCTATTGGCAGGCTGATTACGATTGGCGCCGGATCGAGGCGCGGCTCAACGCCTGGCCCAATTACCTGATCGAGATCGACGGGCTCGACATCCACTTCCTTCATATCCGGTCGGGCAATCCCGCGGCGCGCCCGCTCGTCCTGACGCATGGCTGGCCGGGGTCGGTGATCGAGTTCCTCGACGTCATCGAACCGCTGTCGGCCGACTATCATCTCGTGATCCCTTCGCTTCCCGGCTACGGCTTTTCGGGCAAGCCGGCCGAGGCCAAATGGAGCGTCGAACAGATCGCGGCGGCATGGGACCAGCTGATGGAGGCGCTCGGCTACGCCCGCTATTTCGCGCAGGGCGGCGACTGGGGTAGCGCGGTGACCTGCGCGATCGGGGGCAATCATGGCGATCACTGTGCGGGCATCCACGTCAATATGATCGTCGGCCAGCCCGATCCCGCGACGATGGCCGACCTCACCGACGACGAAAAGGCCTATCTCGCGCGCTTCGGCTGGTACCGTGCCAAGGACAATGGCTATTCGACGCAGCAGGCGACGCGGCCGCAGACCATCGGCTATGCGCTCGCCGACTCGCCCGTCGGGCAGATGTGCTGGATCGTCGAGAAATGCCACGGCTGGACCGACTGCGGCCACCAGCCCGGCGGCCAGTCGATCGGCGGCCACCCCGAAAAGGCGCTGAGCCGCGACGCGATGCTCGACACCGTCAGCCTCTATTGGCTCACCAACAGCGCCGCCTCCTCGGCGCGGCTCTACTGGCACAGTTTTGCGCAATTCGGCTTCGGCGAAATCCATGTGCCGACGGGCTGCAGCCTTTTCCCGAACGAGATCATGCGCCTGTCGCGCCGCTGGGCCGAAGGGCGCTACAGGAATATCGTCTATTGGAACCAACTCGACAAGGGCGGCCATTTCGCCGCGTGGGAACAGCCCGAGCTGTTCGTCTCCGAAGTGCGCGCGGCTTTCGCCCGAATGACGCTCTAACTGCCGCTCAATAGCCCGAGCGGACGCAGAGCACGTCGGCCAGATATTCGCGGCGGTTGATCGTCTCCATATGCTCGCGCGCCGACCCGTTCCAGCCGATCGAGCGGCACCAGGTGTCGGCACTGCGCGCGGCGCAGGCAGCGGTCGCGGGGCCGCTGGTGCAGGCGAGCACGCGAGTGCCGTTGGTGCCGGGCTGGGTGTGGAATTCGGCGAATTGGCCGCGCGTGCTCTGGCCGTTCGCGGGCGGGTTCGGATTCCATCCGCCGCCGCCGACCGGGCGCATCGACTGGACGGTCATGCCGCGCAGCACGCTGCCCAGCATCGGCGTGTCGCGCTCGACCGTGCGGCACTGGCCGCGATAGCGCGTCTTTTCGCACAGCTCCCAGCGCCCGCTCGCGACGCGCACCGAGTTGACCGGCCAGGCGAGCCCCAAATTGGTCTTGGCCTCGCCGACGAACACCGCGGGCCCCCGATAGCCCGCGTCGCGATAGATGGTCGCCTCGGGCGGGCGATACATGCGCTCTTCGGGGGTTTGCGCCGCCGAGACGGCGAGCAGCCCCCCGGTCAGCGACGCCGCGAGGGCGCCGGCGATGGACAGACGATGGACCGCTTTCAAAACGTTCTCCCTGCTGCTGCGACCCGGAGACTCGTTGCTGAAGCCGAGTTTATAGCATGCAAGGAAAGCGCGCAAATATCATCGACGTAGGGCCCCCGCCGATCAGGGCTGCCTGGGCGCCGTCGTTGCCGCATCGGCGGGCGCAGGGGCAACCGGCGCCGGTTCGTCAGCCGGAGGAGCGGCGGCGGGCGCCGTCGCGGGCGCCGCGACGGGCACCTTGTCCTCCGGCATCGTCAATGGCGGCGTCACGCTCAGGATCAGCCCGGCGAGCGCCGCCGACATCAGGTTCGACAGGCTGCCCGCGAGCAGCGCCTTCAGCCCCAGCTTGGCGATCATCGGCCGCTGGTTCGGGGCGAGGCTGCCGGTGACCGCCATCTGGATCGCGATCGAGCTGAAATTGGCGAAACCGCACAAGGCAAAGGTGCCGATGGCGATCGACACCGGCGACAGCCCGCCCGCCTTCTGCATATTGCCGAGGTCGATGAAGGCGACGAATTCGTTGAGCACGATCTTGCTGCCGAACAAGGCGCCGACCGCGTCCGATTCGGACCAGGGCACCCCCATCAGCCACATCACCGGGCGGAAGATCTGGCCGATGATCGACTGGAACGAGAGGCCCTCGACATCGAACCAGCCGCCGATCCCGGCGAGCAGGCCGTTGGCGAGCGCGACCAGCGCGACGAAGGCCAGCACCATCGCGCCGACCGCGACCGCCAGCTTGACGCCGGTCTGCGCGCCCTGCGCCGCCGCCATGATGATGTTCGCGGGCTTTTCCTCGTCGTGGCTCGCCTCGGGCATCACGATCGGCTCGATCCCGATGTCCTTGGGATCGTCGGGCATCATGATCTTGGCCATCAGGATGCCGCCGGGTGCCGACATGAAGCTCGCCGCGAGCAGATAGGGGAGCAGATGCTCGCCGATCATCCCCGCGTAGGCGCCGAGAATGGTGCCCGCGACCCCCGCCATGCCGACGGTCATGATGGTGAACAGCTGCGACGGGGTCAGCCCCGCAAGATAGGGCCGGATGACCAGCGGGCTCTCGCTCTGCCCGACGAAAATGTTCGCCGCGGCGCCCAGGCTCTCGACCTTGGTCACCCCGGTGATCTGCTGGATGCCGCCGCCGACCCATTTGATGATCTGCTGCATCACGCCCAGATAATAGAGGACCGAGATCAGCGAGGCGAAGAAGACGATCACCGGCAGCGCGCCGATCGCAAACACCGCCTTGCCATAGGGCGGCTGGGTCAGCACTTCGCCGAACAGGAATTTCGTGCCCTCGTCGGCATAGCTCAAAAGGTTCGACACCCCGGTTGACATCGCCCCGATGATGCGGCGGCCCCACGGCGTGCCGAGCACCAGGATTGCGAACCCTGCCTGGAGCAGGAAGGCGGGCACGACGACGCGCGGCCGGATCCAGCGGCGGTTCGACGAAAACAGCACGGCGATCGCAAGCAATGCGACGATGCCGAGCAGACCGATCAGGCTTTCCATAATAGCTGTGCGTCCCCCGCAATTTATTTGCGTCTGTCTAGCGGGCTTTGGCGGCGGGGCAAGGGCTGCGCGGCGAGCCGCGCTTCTCGGACTTTCCAGCATCCGTAAAACCGACTATCGGGCGGCATGACCGATACCTCATCGACGGCGCTGCCGCGCACGCTCTCGCCCTCGCTCTTCCTGTTCACGATCATCTATGGCGGCATGGTCGTGCTCGCCGGGGTGCTCGGCAACAAGCAGGTCGCGCTCGGCGGCTGGCTCGCGGTCGAGGCGGGGATTTTCGCGTTTCTGCTGCTCGTTGCGATTTCCAGCGCGGTGGCCGAACTGCACGGGCAGGGCACGGCGAACAGGCTGGTGCTTTGGGGCTTTGTGCCGCTGATTATTTCCATATTGCTGACATCGTTGGTCTTGGCTCTGCCCGCATCGCCCAAGATGGACCCGAAAATCCTCGATTCCTTTCATACGATCCTCGGCCAAAGCCCCCGTCTGATGGCGGCGGGGATCGTCGCTTACGGCACCTCGCAGTTCCTGAACGTCACGATCTTTTCGAAGCTGCGCGGACGGGAGGGTGCGGGGACGGGGTCGACCTGGCTCGCGATCCGCGGAGCGATCGCCAGCGCGCTCAGCCAGATCGTCGACACCTTGCTGTTCGTCACCATCGCCTTCTACGGCGTCTTCCCGATCGCGAACCTGATGGGCGGGCAGATGCTGGCGAAGGTCGTGCTGTCGATCCTCGTGATTCCCTTCGTGATAACCGGGCTGGTCGCGCTCGGGCGGAGCCTCGATGCCAAGCAGGTGGCGGCATGAGTCACGCCCCCGATCCCGCGATGCTCGCGAAGGCCGAAACGCTCGTCGAGGCCTTGCCCTATTTGCAGCGCTACGCCGGCCAGACCTTCGTGATCAAATATGGCGGCCATGCGATGGGCGATCCCGAGGCGCAACGCGACTTTGCCGAGGATGTCGTGCTGCTGAAGGCGGTGGGCATCAACCCCGTGGTCGTCCACGGCGGCGGGCCGCAGATCGGCGCGATGCTGAAGCAGCTCGGGATCGAATCGACCTTCGTCGGCGGGCTGCGCGTTACCGACGCCGCGACCGCCGAGGTCGCCGAGATGGTCCTCGCGGGCAAGATCAACAAGGAAATCGTCAGCTGGATCGCGGCGCTCGGCGGCCGCGCGGTCGGCATTTCGGGCAAGGACGCCAATCTGGTGCTCGCCGAAAAGGTCGGCCGGACCGAACCCGACCCCAATTCGGGGATCGAGCGCCACGTCGACCTGGGCTTCGTCGGCGAACCCGTCGCGGTCGACCCGACGATCCTCAGGAACCTGACCAATGACAATTTTATCCCGGTGGTGGCGCCGGTCGCGCTCGGCGCCGACGGCGCGACCTATAATATCAACGCCGACACGATGGCGGGGGCGATCGCGGGCGCGCTGGGGGCGAAGCGCTTCTTCCTGCTCACCGACGTCGCGGGGGTGCTCGACAAGGACAAGAATCTCCTGACCGATCTCGACCGCGCCGCGATCGACGCGCTCAAGGCCGACGAGACGATCACCGGCGGCATGATCCCCAAGGTCGAGACCTGCGTCGCCGCGGTCGATGCCGGGGTCGAGGCCGCGGTCATCCTTGACGGGCGCGTCCCCCACGCGATGCTGCTCGAAATTTTCACCGCACGGGGTGCGGGCACGCTCATTCATCGCTAAGCTATCCCTCGACCTTTCGGCCGGAGTTCCCAATGTATTTGATGATCCTGCAGATCCTCTCGATGCTCCTCAACATCCTGTGGTGGATCATCATCGTCCAGGCGGTGATGTCGTGGCTGCTCGCGTTCAACGTGATCAACACCCACAATGAGTTTGTGCGCCAGCTGTGGCTGGTGCTCGAACGCATCACCGAACCGCTCTATCGCCCGATCCGGCGCATCATGCCCGATTTCGGCGGCATCGACCTGACCCCGATCGTCGTGTTGATCCTGATCGCGATCCTCCAGGGCCCGGTGCTGCGTTATCTCTATACCGTCGGCATCGATGCGGGGCTGATCTGATCCGATGAGCGACGCGCATGTCATCGACGGCAAGGCCTTCGCTGCCGGGCTGCGCGAACGCATCGCCGACGCGGTGCCGGCGTTCGCAGCCGCGACCGGGCGCGTGCCGGGGCTTGCGGTGGTGCTCGTCGGCGACGATCCGGCGAGCGCGGTCTACGTCGGCTCGAAGGGCAAGGCGACCGTGGCCGCCGGCATGGCGAGCTTCGAGCACCGCCTGCCCGTCACCGCGACGCAGGCCGAAGTGGAAAGCCTGCTCGCCACGCTCAACGCCGACGAAGCGGTCGACGGCATCCTGCTGCAACTCCCGCTCCCCGGCCATCTCGACGAGCAGGCGGCGGTCGCGACGATCGATCCCGACAAGGATGTCGACGGGCTGACCCCGGTCAGCGCCGGGCGCCTCGCGCTCGGCATCCCTGGCATGGTGCCCTGCACCCCCTATGGCTGCCTGCTGCTGCTCGAGGACCGCCTCGGCGATCTGTCGGGCAAGGATGCGGTGGTGATCGGTCGCTCGATCCTCGTCGGCAAGCCGATGGCGGCGCTGCTGCTCGGCGCCAATGCAACCGTCACCATGGCGCACAGCCGCACCAAAAACCTCGCCGAAATCGTCCGCCGCGCCGATATCGTCGTCGCCGCGGTCGGCCGCGCCGAGATGGTCAAGGGCGACTGGATCAAGCCGGGCGCCGTGGTCGTCGACGTCGGCATCAACCGACTCGCGCCCGCGGCGGGCGAAGCGAAGGGGCGGCTGGTCGGCGACGTCGATTATGCCTCGGTGCTGCCGCTCGCCTCGGCGATCACGCCGGTTCCCGGCGGCGTCGGGCCGATGACCATCGCCTGCCTGCTGCGCAACACGCTCGTCGCCGCGCATCGTCGCGCCGGGCTCGCCGATCCGGAGGGTTTCTAATGCGCCTGCTGCTCGCCGTCCCGCTCGCGCTCGCGCTCGCCGGTTGCGCGGGCCAGCCCGACAATATCCGGGGTCGTCCGCTCGGCCCCAATCCCAGCGGCTTCGTCGCCGCCGAGATCGCTTTTGCGCGGCTCGCGCAGGAAAAGGGGCAATGGACGGCGTTCCGCGAGACGTCGGCGCCCGACGCCGTGATGTTCGTGCCGCAGCGGGTGAAGGCGCGCGACTGGCTGCGGTCGCAAAAGGATCCCGCCGAGGCGGTCAAATGGCAGCCGCACGCGGTCTACGTCAGCTGCGACGGCAATGTCGGCGTCACCACCGGCGCGTGGCAGAAGGGGCCGGGACACGGCTATTTCACCACCGTGTGGCTGCGCGATCCCAAGACCGGCAAGACGCTGTGGACGCTCGACCATGGCGACGAGCTGACGACGCCGCGCGAAGCGCCCGACTTCATCGATTCGGAGCAGGCGGCGTGCGGCACGCGTCCCGGCGTCGCGCTCGATGCGGGCGTTGAGGGTGAGGATCGCGCCGTCGGCCTGTCGCCCGACCAGACGCTGAGCTGGACCTCGGTCGTCCGCCCCGACGGCGCGCGGCGCATCACCATCCGCCTGTGGGACGGCAGCGCGATGCAGCCGGTGATCGACGACCGGGTCGCGGCGCCCAAGAAGCCGTGATCGACCTCTTCATCTCGGCCTTCGTCACGCTTTTCGTGGTCATCGATCCGCCGGGCTGCGCGCCGATCTATGCCAGCCTGACCTCGGGCGCCAGCGCGGCGCAGCGGCGTTCGATGGCGATCCGCGCGACGATCATCGCGGGCGGCATCCTCGTCTTTTTCGCGATGTTCGGCGAGGCGTTGCTCAGCTTCCTCCACATCGACCTCGACAGCTTCCGCATCGCGGGCGGGCTGATGCTGTTCATCATCGCGATCGACATGGTGTTCGAGAAGCGCACCGAACGCCGCGAACAGCGCGCCGAAAAGGTCAAGGCGACCCCCGAGGTCGAGGATGTGTCGGTCTTCCCGATGGCGATGCCGATGCTCGCGGGGCCGGGCTCGATCGCTTCGGTGATGCTGCTCGTGTCGCAGAACAGCGGGCTCGACCGCGCCTTCGTGATCTTCGGCGCGCTGCTGCTCGTGCTGCTGCTGACGCTCGCCGCCTTGCTGGCGGCGGGACCGCTGATGCGGCTGATCGGCAACAAGGGCGAGGCGGTGATCACGCGGCTGCTCGGCGTGCTGCTCGCGGCGCTGGCGGCGCAGTTCGTGATCGACGGGGTCAAGGCCAGCTTCAACCTGGCTTGATCGGCTTTCCGCTTTGCGGAAAGCGGCGGCACCGGCCCGCTCCCCCACCCGGCCTCCCAGAGGGTACCATGTTCGGGAGGCCGGGCGGGGGAGCGGGCCGGTGCCGCTTCCGGCGTCAGCCGGAAAATAGCCTTACCGCGCGGCGTTCACGTCGTTCTGCGTCACCGGGGCGATGCGGATCTCGACGCGGCGGTTGCACTGATAATCGGCCTCGCTGCGTTCGGGCGCGCATTTGAGCTGCGATTCGCCGAAGCCCATCGTCGCCATGCGCGCGCGCTGGATGCCGCGGCCGGCGAGATAGTCGGCGACCGACGCGGCGCGGCGTTCGGACAGGCCCTGGTTATAGCTGTCGCTGCCCGTCGAATCGGTGTGGCCATAGACGTCGATATAGGTCGACGGATATTCGGCGAGGGTCGCGGCGACATTGTCGAGCGCGCTGCGGAACTGCGATTTCACGAGCGCGCTGTTGTAGTCGAAGGTCACGTCGCCGGGCATGTTGAGCACCAGCTGGTCGCCCTGGCGCTCGACGTCGATGCCGGTGCCCGCGGTGCGCTCGCGCAATTTCTTTTCCTGCTGGTCCATATAGTAACCGACGCCCGCGCCCGCGACCGCGCCGATGCCGGCGCCGACGATTTCCTCGGTGCGGCTGTTCTTGCCGCCGATCAGGTCGCCGAGCAGATAGCCGCCGAGCGCGCCGCCGACGCCGCCGATCGCGGCCTTCGAAATCTTCTTCTCGCCGGTCACCGGGTCGGTGACGCAGGCCGACAGGCCCAGGGCGGCGATGCCCGCCAGCGCGGCGAGTCTGATCGATGCGGTTTTCATGGTGCGCTCCCTTTTCGTTTCGGCCGGCTGGTCCCGGCCGCGCATGCAATGTGCCGATAACATCCGGCCGCCGCTCTGGTTCCATCCGGCGCCTGAACGCGCCCTGAGCGAAGCGCGGTCGTGGCCCCTTCCTGCCCATTGTGCGGCGCGCGATCTTTCGCCTATAGGAATGGCCATGACCCAGACCGACAGGGGCCGGGCGCCACCGCGCCGTCCAACCGCCCGATGAGCCCTTTCCCATGGGGCGACGTCGTGATCATCGCGATCCTCGTCCTTCTCAACGGCGTCTTCGCCATGTCCGAACTGGCCATCGTCTCGTCGCGCGACCCGCGGCTGCAGGCGGCCGAAAAGCGCGGCAGCCGCGGCGCCGCGATCGCGCGCCGGCTCGCTTCCGATCCCGGCCGCTTCCTCTCGACGGTGCAGGTCGGCATCACGCTGATCGGGGTGCTCACCGGCGCCTATTCGGGCGCGAGCCTCGGCGGACCCGTCGCCCAGCGGCTCGAGGCCTATCTGGGGCTCGATCCCGACGCCGCCGAAAATATCGGCTTTGCGATCGTGATCGCGGTGACCACCTATGTCTCGCTGATCGCGGGCGAGCTGGTGCCCAAGCAGTTCGCGCTGCGCGCGCCCGAGCGCATCGCGGTCGTCATGGCGGTGCCGATGCTGTGGCTGTCGCGCATCGCCGCGCCGCTCGTATGGCTGCTCGACGCCAGCTCGGGGCTGGTCTTCCGTCTGCTCGGCATGAGCCGCGAATCGGAGGACCGGGTGACCGCCGAGGAGCTCCACCTGATCGTCGCCGAGGCGTCGAAATCGGGGGTGATCGAGGAAAGCGAGCGCGCGATCATCTCGGGCGTGGTGCGCCTCGCCGACCGCCCGGTGCGCGAGGTGATGACCCCGCGCACCGAGGTCGACTGGATCGACATCGCGGCGGACGCCGACGCGGTGCGCGCCAAATTGCTCGAAAGCCCGCACACGCGCCTGCCCGTGGCGCGCGGCTCGGTCGACGACATCGTCGGGGTGGTGCAGGCGCGCGACATCGCGGGGGCGCTGTTCCGCGGCGAGACGCTCGACCTCGAACGGCTCACGCGCCGCGCGGCGGTGATCCACGACCAGATCGACGCGATGGACGCGCTGGAGAATCTGCGCGCCGCCGAGGTGCCGGTGCTCCTCGTCCACGACGAATATGGCCATTTCGAAGGGCTGGTGACCCCCGCCGACCTCTTGTCGGCGATCGCGGGCGAATTCGCGTCGGACCAGGACATCGGCAGCGAGCCCTTCGTCGTCGAGCGCGAGGACGGCAGCCTGCTGATCGCGGGGTCGATGCCCGCCGATCAGATGGCCGAACGGCTGGGCATCGAACTCGG
Source organism: Sphingomonadaceae bacterium 3R27E2-A (assembly GCA_005503165.1). Lineage (GTDB taxonomy): Bacteria > Pseudomonadota > Alphaproteobacteria > Sphingomonadales > Sphingomonadaceae > Sphingopyxis. The sequence continues at coordinate 975 of SCNT01000018.1, read as the reverse complement.
CGAAGACCGCGACTATGCGACCGCCGCGGGCCATGCGCTCGCGATCCTGAAGCACCTGCCCAAGGAAGGCGAAGTGTTCAACGACCGCGGCTGGCGCTTCGAGATCGTCGACATGGACGGGCGCAAGATCGACAAATTGCTGGTCAGCGAGGCCGTCAAGCCGCGGGGTGATTCGGACGCGGAATAGGCGGTTCGCATCGCGCAATTTTATTCCAAAGGTCACGAAGGTCACGCTACGTCCCCCTTCTTTTGGGCCCGTCGCGACGGCGGGGACGGGCCGACGATCAGAAGCGAAGCAGGCGATCGGGGAGATCATAACGGGAACGCTACCGCGGCCGAATTTATTAGGACAGCGGAAAATTCGCGCGGGCGGCGTCGGGAGTGAAATGGCGGCTTTGGGGTGCGGGGCGGACGATCCTGATCCTCCCTGCGGCGAAGCCGTGGGGAGGGGGACCGCCCGAAGGGCGGTGGAGGGGCCGATGCCCGAAACGTCGGTTCAAGGCCGCCGCCCCTCCACCATGCTCCGCATGGTCCCCCTCCCCATCGCTGCGCGACAGGGAGGATTAGGGTGGCCGCTTCCGCCCGGTACCAGCCCTAAAGCTCGCCCCCCAGCGCGCCATATTTCGCTTCGAACCCGGCCTTGTCGCCGCGCGCGAGATAGCCGGCCTGGTCGACGAAATTGTCGCGGGCGATGCGGCCCTGGAAGGCGCCGAGCTGCGGGTCGATCGCGGCGATATCGGCGTCGGTCCAGTCGGCGATCTGCTGGAAGCTGGTGACGCCGAGGCCGTTGAGCAGGCCGGCGAGCTTGGGGCCGAGACCCTTGATCAGTTGCAGATTGTCCGCCTTGGCGGCAGCCGGAGCCGGAGCCGGAGCCGGAGCCTGGACGGGCTCGGGTTCCGCAGCGGCCGCGGGCGGCGGGGGTGCCGGTTCGACCGGTGCAGGCGGTGCCTCGGGCTCGGGTGCGGCTTCGACGGC
>SCNT01000017.1 GCA_005503165.1 Sphingomonadaceae bacterium 3R27E2-A | reverse complement strand
AGTCCACCGCATCGTGATCCGCGAGGGCGAGGTCAAGGACGGCGAGGGCCATGTCATGACATGGCCCTCGCCGTCCTTGACCTCGCCCTCGCGGATCACGATGCGGTGGACTTCGCGCTTCTTCTTGCCGTCGTCGGCCTTGGCGCCCTCGTCGCCATCCTCGTCGCTGGTGAAGATCATTACGCGGTGCGCGTCGGTGATCACTTCCGGCGCTTCGGGCGGCAACGGACCGTCGGGAGCCAGCGGTGCTTCGGGCGGTGCCGGGGGAGCCGGCGGCGCGGGCATATCGTTCTGTGCCGCCGCGCTCGCGATCCCGGCGGGGACCAGCGTCGCGGTGGTCGCGAGCACCGCCAGCGTCGCGCCGCCGACGAGCAGCCGGCCGACCAGCCCGCGTTTCTTGGAAATGTCTTGCCTCATCAGCATCGTCAGTCTCTCCTGCAGATTGTCGTGGACCGCCATCGGCGCGGCGAGCGACAGCCGCGATCCGACCGCGGCCTTGGCGATCGCGGTCGCATAGCGCGCGGTGCGAAGCTCGCGCGGCGCGCTGTCGGTCATGGTGAGCACCCGCGCGTCGCACGCGGCCTCCTGGTCGAAACGGAAGGCGCGGATCGCCCGCCAGGCGAGCGGGTTGAACCATTGCGCCGATAGCAGCAGCAGCGCCGCGGCATTGGCCCAGAGGTCGCCGTGGCGGTGATGCGCGAGCTCGTGATCGATCGCCAGCGCGCGTTCCTCGGCGACGTAGCGCGCGAAGAAATCCTGCGGCACGGCGACGAAGCGGCGCCAGAGGCCGAAGGCGACGGGGCCGTCGACGGCGTCGGTCATCACCAGCCGGATGCTGCCGATCGGCTCGAGCTCGACCGCTCCGGTCAGCACCGCGCGCCGGAAGCGGCGGTGCGACAGCATCGCCGCGGCGAGCACGCCCACCATGCCCGCCGCCCAGATCGCGAAGAGCAGGGGCAGCAGGTCGGCGAAGGACCAGAGCGGCAGCGCGGGCGCGGCGGGCGCGGCGCCGACGGCGTCGATCGCGTCGATCACGATCAGCTCACCCGCCGGCACCGCGCTCGCGGGCATCGCTGCCGCGACGGGCGCGACCACGGGGTCGGCAAGCGGCAAGGGCGGCAGCATCAGCCGCAGCGCCGGCACCGCCCACAGGGCGTAAGTGAGCCCCGGCCCGAAATGGCGCGCGAAGGGCTTGCGGATGACGAGGATCATCAGCACGAGCAGGGCGGTGGTGACGAGCGTGTCGCCCCACGCCCGGAAGAACAGGTCGGCGTTCATGACTTCAGCCTCCGCAGCAGGGCTTCGATCTCGGCGATGTCGGTGTCGGAAAGCGCCTCGCGCTCGGCGAGATGCGCGATCAGCGGGCTGACGCGGCCGCCGAAGAGGCGGTCGACGAAGCGCTGCGATTCGTCGCCGACAGCGTCGGCGCGATCGACCGCGGGGCGATAGCGATAGCGCCGGCCCTCGGCCTCGGCGGTCACCGCGCCCTTCTGGACGAGGCGCGCGAGCAGCGTCTTCACCGTCGCGAGCGTCCAGCCGTTCGCGGTGCCGACGGTCTCGGCGAGATCGGCCGCGGTCTGCGGGGATTCGTCCCACAGCGCCGACAGCACCTGCATCTCGGATTCGCTAGCGCGCTCGGCCATCGCGGAACCCCTCCCTTCAGCCTCATCTGCAATACGACTACAGATGTAGTCAATCGGCTGAACGCTTGCTGAACGAAGCTGAACGGCGAGGTGTCGGCTTTTTTGACACTCCCGCATGCCGGTAAGGAATCGCTAACCAGCGTTCCCCGCCGAAAACCGCCAGGCGCCCGAATTGGCACGGGGATTGTATGGTATCGGATGTTCCCGAGTGTTCCGCTCAAAGGAGCGGTGGGGGGTATCAGTCTGGTCCCTGATGCCCCCTGCCCCCACTAGGGACATCCCCACTTGCCCCCGAAGCAGACGGGGGGCGGAGCGGCCGAACGGCCCCGCCCCCCGGAAGCGTTTCTGCGCCGATCTCGATCATGTCCGGTTTCGGGCGGAAGGGGACATTCTTAATCCTCCCTGCGGCGTAGCCGTGGGGAGGGGGACCACCCGAAGGGTGGTGGAGGGGCCGATGCCCCAAGCCTAGGTTCCAGGCCGCCGCCCCTCCACCATGCTTCGCATGGTCCCCCTCCCCATCGCTTCGCGACAGGGAGGATTATTATGTCCGCTTCCCACCCCAAGGCCGACAAAAAGCCCGCCGGCGCCACGGCACCGGCGGGCCTCATTCCTGAAGGTCAGGCCCTATTCCGCCCGCGCCGGCACATCCGCCACCAGCTGGTGCAGCTCGCCCGCTTCCCACATCTCCATCATGATGTCGGAGCCGCCGACGAACTCGCCCTTCACATAGAGCTGGGGGATCGTCGGCCAGTCGGAGAATTCCTTGATCCCCTGGCGGATTTCCATGTCCTGCAGCACGTCGACGGTGTCATACTCGATGCCGAGGCGGTCGAGCATCGCGATCGCGCGCGAGGAAAAGCCGCACTGCGGGAACAGCGGCGTGCCCTTCATGAAGAGCAGGACGGGGTGGTCGGCGACCAGCTTGGCGATGCGGTCGCCGGTGGTCTGGGGTGCGGTGTCGGTCATGTACAGTCTCCGGTGCGGCGCAGCCTTGCGCGCGAAAAGCGTCTCGTCCCTATGAAGGGACGGCGGTGGTCAATTGCAAGGCATGAAGTTCGCCGCCCATGCGCCCGCCGAGCGCGGCATACACCGCCTTGTGCTGCGCGACGCGGCTCATTCCCGCGAAGGCGGCGCTGACGACATGCGCGGCATAATGGTCGTTGTCGCCCGCGAGGTCGCGGATCGTCACCACGGCGTCGGGGAACGCCGCCTCGATCATCGACTTGAGATCGTCTTCGCGCATTCCCATCATCGGGGCCTTAGATCTTGTCCATGAACTGGCGGCGCGCCTCGACCGCCTGGTCGTTCAGCGCGGCGCGGATTTCGGCGTCGCTGATCTCGACCCCCGCTGCGGTCAGGTCGCCCGCGAGCTTGCGGATCACATCCTCGTCGCCGGCTTCCTCGAAATCGGCCTGGACCACCGCCTTGGCATAGGCGTCGGTCTCTTCGGGGGTCAGCCCCATGCGCTCGGCCGCCCATTCGCCGACCAGCCGGTTGCGCCGCGCGGTGATCCGGAACTGGATCTCCTGGTCGCGGGCGAATTTCGCCTCATAGGCCTTTTCGCGGTCGTCGAATACGCTCATTTCATCCTCTTCGGCTGGAAGCTGCACTCTGCAGATAGGTGGCGCGGGCAAGGGGCGCAAGCCGCCTGTGCGGCAGATCACTTCCCTTTTGCATGCGAAGGGGTTAGGGTCCGCGGCAAGGGTTATCGGGTCGTACCGCAGCAACGAAGACTGCGCCTTGCCGCCAATGCGCGGTCAGGGCGCCTGTAGGCTTGGTTTGGGGGATTACGACGATGACTGCTCGACGTCCGTTCGCGCTCACGATTCTGGGGGCCATCTCCCTGGCCCTGCCCGGAATCGCGTCCGCGCAGGAGGTGCAGGACCCGACGCTGCGCGACAGTTTCGCGATCGGCGACAAGGGCGGGTCGCTGTGCGAGGTCCAGTCGACGGTGCGCGATTCGGTGATCGACGGCATGTTCGACCGCGCGTGGATGATCCTGTGCCGCGACGCCAGCCAGCCCGTCGGCTATGTCCGCATGCTCCGCGCCACCCCCGCCGAGGCGCAGGCGCGCGTCGATCGCGCGCGCAGCGGCACGATCGTCTGCACCGCGCCGAACAGCTGCACGGTCAGGGACAGCAATGTGCAATGGAACACGCGGATCGAGGCCGCGGGCAACACCAGCTACGCGGTCGAGGGTTTCGCGGCCTATAATGACGCGCTGAACCTCGCGCTCGAATCGATCCGCCAGCGCAAGGTCGTATCGGGCAAGATCAACGTCGCGACGACCTCGATCGGCGGCAACGACGGCTTCGCACGCACGCTGGCGGGGACGATCGACGTCGATCGCGCGCTCGCCGAGGGGTATCGCCGCAATCACAGCGGCGATTATGCCGAGGCGGCCGAATTTTTCGAGGCGCTGTCGCGCCGCGCGCTCGAGGAGCAGGCCGCGGCCGACATCGACCCGACCGAATTCACGCTCAACCGCGCGCTGCAGAAATCGAACCTCGGCGAATTCGCCGAGGCCGAAAGGCTCTTCGGCGAGGTCGAAGCGGTGCCGACCACCGACCCGGTGCAGCTCCGCCTGCGCCGCAATTTCCGCGCGATCCACGCGCTCAACCAGCGCGACTATGCCGGCGCCGCCGACCTGCTCAATACGCCGATCCCGCCGCTGACCAGCGCGGTGACCGTCGAGGGCAACGCCGTGACGCTGACCCCCGAGATCGTCGCGGGCGTGAACAGCGGCAGCACCTCGCGCGCGATCCGCCAAAGCTCGGACAATGAGCGGCTGACCCCGCTCGAGCGCGCGCAGATCATCGACGCGCAGGCGGTCCACCTGCTCGGCACGGTCGAGCGGCTGCGCGGCGAGCCCGCGGCGGCGAAGGCCGCCCAATTGAAAGGCCTCGCCGATGCGATGGCGGTGCGCGAAGGACGCGTCACCTCGATCGTGCGGCTGCGCTCGCAGATGCTCGGCGAGCTCGCGCTGGCCGAGGAAGCGGCGGGCGACGCCGCGGCGGCCGATGCGCGCTTCCTCGAATCGGTGGGCGCGCTCGCGGTCGAATATCCCGAGACCAACGCCCTCGCCTCGGCGCGCGCGCGCTATGCCGCCTTCCTGACGCGCCAGGGCCGCGATGCCGAGGCGATGGACATCTACAGGAATGTCGTCGCCGCGCTCGCGAACTCGCAGCGATCGACCAGCGGCATGGCGAACATGATGGCGCCCTATTACCGGCTTCTCGCCGATCGTGCCGCGAGCGATCCTTCGGCCGTCGCCGACTTCTTCGTCGCCAGCCAGCTGCAGGTCCGCCCCGGCGTCGCCGATACGCAGGCGGTGCTCGCGCGCGAACTGTCGAGCGGCAGCGACGAGGGCGCCCGGCTGTTCCGCCAGGCGACGACGCTGAACCGCGACATCGAGCGCGCGCGGATCGAGGATGCGCGGCTCGCGCAGCTGCCCGTCTCGCCCGAGATCAGCGCGCTGCGCGCCGATCTGAAGACCCGGCTCGACAATCTGGGATTCCAGCAGGCCGAGACCGTTGCTTCGCTGTCGGCCTTTCCGCAATATCGCGTCGTCGCGCCGGGCAAGCTCGACCTCGCCGAACTGCAACAGGTGCTGCGCCCGGACGAAGCCTATCTCAAGATGCTCGTCGTCGGCGACGCGGTCTATGCCATGCTGATCGACGCCAAGGGCGGGCAGCTGTGGCGCGCCGACATCGGCGCCGCCGCGCTCGACGGCGCCGTCGACAGCATCCGCTCGACCATCTCGACCGTCGAGGCCGGCCGGCGCGTCACCTATCCCTATGACGCCGCGACCGCGCGCAGCCTCTATACGCGGCTGCTCGGCCCCGTCTCCGACCGGCTGCCGACGATCGCCAACCTGATCTTCGAGCCCGACGGCGCGATGCTGCGGCTGCCGATCAACCTGCTCATCACCGCCGACACCGGGCTGGCCGAATATGAGCAGAAATTGCTCGACCCCAATGCCGACGCCTTCGACATGCGGGGCATCGCGTGGCTCGGGCGCACCACCCGCCCCAGCACCGCGGTATCGGCGCTGGCTTTCCGCAATGCGCGGCAGGCGCCGCCGTCGAACGCCGCCAATCAATATTTCGGGCTCGGCCAGAACCAGCCGGTCGGCACCACGCTCGCCGGGCTCGGCACGCGCGGCGCCGCGGGCGGCGTCGACGACAGCTGCCAGTGGGACCTCGGCCAGTGGAACCGCCCGATCTCGGCCGACGAGCTGGTCACCGCGCGCAGCGCGATGGGCGCAGCCGCCGGCACCTTGCTCACCGGCAGCGGCTTCACCGACACGGCGGTCAAGACGCGCGGCGACCTCGACGACTATCGCATCATCCATTTCGCCACCCACGGGCTGGTCACTGCGCCGCGCCCGTCGTGCCCCGCGCGCCCGGCGCTGGTGACCTCCTTCGGCGGCAGCGAGTCCGATGGCCTCCTGACCTTCCAGGAGATCTACGATCTCAAGATCAACGCCGACCTGGTCATCCTGTCGGCGTGCGACACGGCGGGCGCGGCGTCGGTCCGCGCGACCCGCGAAGCGGGCATCGCGAGCGGCGGCGGCAACGCGCTCGACGGGCTCGTCCGCGCCTTCATCGGCGCCGGCGGGCGGTCGGTGATCGCCAGCCACTGGCCCGCGCCGGACGATTTCGACGCCACGAAGCGGCTGATCGGCGGGCTGTTCGGCGCGCGGCAGGGCGAGAGCGTCGCCGACGCGCTGTGGAGCACCCAGATGCGGCTGATGGACGAAAAGCAGACCTCGCACCCCTATTATTGGGCAGGGTTTGCGATCATCGGCGACGGCGGCCAGCCGCTGCTGCACGGCGCCGCCGCAACCGCCGAAGCGTCGCAGAAGGGGGAGGCCGCCGGCCGCGCCGCGCGCTGATCCGATGACCGAAGCCCCGACGACCGAAACAGCGCCGGCCCCCGAGGCCGCGAGCGAAAAACGCGCCGCCGTGCCGCTGCGCAAGAAATTGCGCCGGCTTGCGACGCAGCTCGGTCCGTGGCGGATGGTCGCGACCTTGCTGTTCCTCGCCGCCGCGGTGTTCGTCGCGCGGTCGAGCTGGACCCTGCCGCTCGCCGGCGACGCCGAGCGCGCGCTCTACGACAGCCGCGCGTCGCTGATGGCGGAGCATGTCGAACAGGATCCGCGCATCGTCATGATCACCTATAATGATCAGACCCTGTTCAACACGGGTATCCGCTCGCCGCTCGACCGGACATTGCTCGCCAATGCGCTCGCCAATATCGACCAGATGGGGGCGAAGGCGATCGGCATCGATATTCTTTTCGACTCGCCGCGCCCCGACGACGAGCTGCTGAAGGCGCAGCTGAAGGCGATGAAAACCCCGACCTGGCTCGCCTATGTGACCCAGGGCAGCAATCCGAATACCATCCTCTACGAACAGCAGCAGTTCCTCGAGGCTTTTCTTGCCGACGTCCGGACCGACAAGACGCGCGCGACGAGCGTGCGGCTGGTCGCCGAAGACGACGGGGTGGTGCGCAACTGGCCCGATCGGCCACAAGGTTTGCCGCCTTTGATGGCCAATGCGCTGGCGCCGGTCGACAAGGCGCACGCCGATTACCAGGGCAATATCCGCTTTCGCCTGCCCGTGCGCGCGACCGCCAACGAAGAAGAGGGAGTCTTCAGCAACATCGCCATCGACGCTTTCGCGATCCCGATGGACGAGGAAACGCGCGCCGCCTTCGCCGAGAGCGTGAAGGGCCGCTATGTGCTGATCGGCGGCGACATCGTCGACAACGACCAGTTCAGCACCCCCCTCAGCCGCCTGCCCGACCTGCAGTCGGGCGAACGCGAGACGATGATCGGGCTGGAAGTCCACGCGCATATGCTCGCGCAGCAACTCGACCGCGCCTGGGAAAAGCCGGTTCCCGGCTGGGCGCTGTGGGCGCTTGCCCTGCTGGTCGTCGTCGCGGGGGGGCTCACGAGCCTGATCGACCTGCGCGCGCGCTGGGTGGTCATCATCTTCCTCGGCCAGATGGTCTTCTTTCTCGCCTATCCCTTCTGGCTGCAGCGCGTCGGGGTCGATACCGTTGGCTTGCCCGCCTTCGGCCAGGCGCTCGGCTGGATCGTCGGCTATGCGGCGGTCGGCGGCGCGGCGCGCACCATCGGGTCGCGCCAGCGCGCCTTCGCGCAATCGGCACTCGGCAAATATCTGCCCGCCGATGTCGCGGAGCAGATCATGCGCGACCCCGACCAACTGGCGCTGCACGGCGAGCGGCGCAACATCTTCTGCGTCTTCACCGACCTCGAAGGCTTCACCAAGCTGAGCCATGCGACGACGCCGGAAACGGTCGCGCGGCTGCTCAACGAATATCTCGACCGGCTTTCCGACGTCGTCCTCGGCCACGGCGGGACGATCGACAAATTCGTGGGCGATGCGGTCGTCGCCTTCTGGGGCGCACCGCTCAGCCGTCCCGACGACGGGCCGCAGGCCGCCGCGGCGGCGCTGGCGATGTACGAAGCGGGCGAGAAATTCCGCGTCGATCTTGCTGCCGAGGATGTCCCGCCGCTCGGCATGACGCGCGTCGGGCTGCATGTCGGCGATGCGATCGTCGGCAATTTCGGCGGCGAGGGCCGCATCCAGTATACCGCGCTCGGCGACAGCATGAACACCGCCTCGCGGCTCGAAGCGGCGAACAAGAGTCTCAAGACGGGGGTGCTCATCTCGGCCGAGGCCGCGGCGCGCGCCGGGCGCGACGACCTGGTGCCCATGGGCCGCGTCACGCTGCGCGGACGCGCGAAGCCGGTCGACACCTTCACCCCGCGCCCGGACCTGACGCCGGAGCAGCGCGCGCGCATCGCCGAAATGGTCGATGCACATGCGTCGGGCGATAAAAGCCGCTATGTGACCTGCGCCACAGCATTGGGCGCCGAATTCAGTCACGATACATCCATCCTGTTCTTGATAGAACGCCTGAACGAGACCGAAAGTGGAGAAAGCTATGTCCTGTCCTGACATCCGCCTGCGCCGGCTGGGATTGACCGCCGCGGCCGCGCTGGCCGCGGTCGCGGTAACCGGCGTCGCCGCAGCCCAGTCGATCGTCGTACGCTCGACGGGTCCGTCGGCGTCCAAATATCCCGCGGGCACCAAGCTGAAGGCCAGCGACCGCGTCGTCCTGGTCGACGGCGACAAGGTCGTCCTCATGCAGGGCGGCAAGACGCGCACGCTGACCGGCAAGGGCAACTTCGTCGCCGGCGCCACGGTCCAGGCCAGCCAGTCGGTCAGTTCGAACGTGACGCGCATGCTGGCCAAATCGCCGTCGCAATCGCGCGCGGGGGCGTCGCGCGGCCCTGGCGAGGAAGAGCCGGTGGTCGTCCGTGCCACAAATCTGTGGGTGCTCGACTATCGCGAAGGGGGCAATTTCTGTGTCCTCGATCCGGCCATGCTGATGCTGTGGCGCCCCGACATGACCAGCGACACCGCGCTGACCATCTCGTCGGGAAGCAAGAGCGAGACGGTGGCGATCGTCGCCGGCGCCCAATATCGCAAATGGCCGACCGACGTGCTGCCGGTGGAATATGGAGTCGATTACCGGATTTCGGGCAGCGGACTCGCGGCGCCCGTGACGGTGCGCTTCGCGGCGATCGCGGCGATGCCCGAGACGCCCGATGCGGCGAGCGAGATGCTGATGGCCAAGGGCTGCACGCCGCAGCTCGACCGGCTGGTCGATGCGATGACCGAGACGGAATCGGCAGACGGTTGAACGGAGCGGGCGGGAGCCATTGTCCCCGCCCGATCCATCTGATAACAATGGGATGAAAAGCTGCCGTCCGAGCGGCATGTCCTTTCCTTGGGTCGAAAATTCGCACAGTCCGTCACCGGGCTGGGCAGTATGAATTGAGCGCACGGCGGCAACGCCGGGCGGGTTCGAACGCAAGGGGTGGCGATGTACGGCAAGGGGCAATGGCAGCTGGCGGATGCGGCGGGTCGCGGGCGCGCGAAAGCATCGCTGCTCGCCGGATCGGGACTGATCCTCGCGATGGTGTCGGTCCCGGCGCAGGCGCAGGTGGCGACCCCGCAGATCCCCACGCGCGAGGAAATCCAGCGCCCCGCGCCGCCGCCGACGCCGGCGCCGAACGAGCAGATCCTCGCCGCCGACGACGCGATCGAACGCGCGCCCTGCCCGCTTGCCAATCCCGAGTTCGCCAATGTGCGCATCACGCTGCGCGACGTGCAATTCTCGACCGTCGAGGGCATCGATCCCGCGATGCTGCGCGGCGCCTGGTCCGACCGCGTCGGGCAGGAACTGCCCGTCGCGGTGGTCTGCGATATCCGCGACCGCGCCGCGACGATGCTGCGCGCGCAGGGCTATCTCGCCGCGGTGCGCGTGCCGCCGCAGACGATCGGCGACGACGGTATCGTCCGGCTCGATATCCTCGCGGCGCGGATGAGCCGCATCGAGGTGCGCGGCGACGCCGGCGCCAACGAGAAATTGCTCCAGCGCTATCTGTCGCACCTCGACGACCAGCCGGTGTTCAACATCGTCGATGCCGAGCGTTACCTGCTGCTCGCGCGCGACATCCCCGGCCTGTCGGCCCGGCTGACCCTGCGCCCCGGCGGCGCGCCGGGCGAGGTCGTCGGCGAGGTGACGGTCGACCGCACCGCGGCGATCATCGACTTCAACGCGCAGAATTTCGGCTCGAAGGACGTCGGCCGGTGGGGGGGCATCGCGCGCGCGCGCGTGTTCGGCATCACCGGCATGGGCGACATGACCACGGTCAGCTTCTATTCGACCCCCGATTTCGACGAACAGAATGTCGCGCAGGTCGCGCACGAGTTCCGCGTCGGCGACGAGGGGCTGAAATTCGGCGCGAGCTATACCTATGCCTGGACGCGGCCCAGCGTCGCGGGCCTCGCGATCAAGTCCGAAACGCAGATCGCCAGCGTCTATGCCGCCTATCCGCTGGTGCTGACGCAGGCGCGGCGGCTGACCGTCGGCGGCGGGCTCGACCTGATCGACCAGGACATTGCGGTCGGCGGGGTGCCGATCAACCGCGACCGGCTGCGCGTCTTCAACCTGCGCGCCGACGCGAGCTTCATCGACCCCGCGTCGATCGCGGGGCGCGGCGGCTACAGCCCCGCCGAGCCGCGCTGGTATCTCGGCGGGTCGCTCGAAGCGCGGCAGGGCGTGAGTTTCCTGGGCGCCAGCGACGATTGCGGACCGACCGGCGCCGCCTGCTTCCTGCCCGGCGCGATCCCGCTGACGCGCGTCGAGGGCAAGCCCGACGCCTTCCTGCTGCGCGCCAATGCGCTCGCCGAATGGCGCCCGGTCAAGCAATTCACCCTCTCGGTTGCGCCGCGGGCGCAATGGGCGAGCGACCCCCTGCTCGCCTATGAGGAGTTTTCGGGCGGCAATTTCACCGTCGGGCGCGGTTTCGACCCCGGCACGGTGATCGGCGACAGCGGCGTCGCGGTGTCGGTCGAGGCGCGCTACGGCAGTCTGGTCCCCGCCAACACCCAGAGCGGCGCGCTCCAGCCCTTCGTCTTTTTCGACGCCGCGTGGGTGTGGAACAAGGACCTGGCCTTTGCGGGGCTCAATCCGCAGAAGCTTTACTCCGCGGGCGGCGGCATCCGCCTCGCCTATGGCGACGTCGGACGGCTCGACATGACCGTCGCAGTGCCGCTCAACCGCGCCGGATTCCTGGCCCAGAAACCCGACCCGCGCTTCCTGCTCTCCTTCACCACCCAGTTCGGCGTGAAGGCGCGCTGACATGAGCTTTTCCTCGAGGATGTCCGCCATGCGTATCACCGCTTCGACCGCCCCTGCCCGCACGGGCAAGCAGCGCCTGCTGGCCAGTTGCGCGATCGCGGCCGGACTGGCGGCGCTCGCATTCGCCGGGCCGACGCGCGCCCAAGGCGTCCAGGGCAGCGGCCAGGTGGTCATGGGAAATGCGACGATTTCGCCGCCCGCGCCCGGCGCGACGCCGCCGAACACCACGAACGTCGTCACGACGACCAACCAGACAATCATCAACTGGACGCCGACCGACACGGCGCCCACCGGGGCGCCGATCGATTTCCTGCCTTTCGGCAACACGCTCAACTATTACGGCAGCGGCCAATATACCGTCCTCAATCGCTTCATCGCGATCAACCCCCTCACGGGCCTGCCGGTCCCGATCAGCAGGCAGATCGCGCTCAACGGCACGGTCAATTCCTATGTCGGCTCGCCGACCGCGACATCGGGCAATGTTCAGGGCGGCAATATCTGGTTCTATAACGCCGGCGGCATCCTGATCGGCCAGCGCGCGGTCATCAACGTCGGCAGCCTGGTGCTGACGGCGAACGACATCGACACCACCGGCGGGCTGTTCGGGCCGGGTGGCGAGATCCGCTTCCGCGGCGCATCGGGCAGCACCTCGTCGATCGACATCAGCCCGCAAAGCTTCATCAGCGCCGCCAATCCCGGTAATCCGGGCAGCAGCTACATCGCGCTCGTCGCGCCGCGCATCAACCAGGGCGGGCTGATCGACGTCGACGGATCGGCGGCGCTCGTGGCCGCCGAACAGGCCGACATCACGATCAACAACGGGCTGTTCGACATCAACGTCACCGTCGGCGCCGAGGGCGGCAACGCGATCACGCACACCGGCGTGACCGGCGGCCCGGCACACCAGCAGGGCGACACCGACCAGAGCCGCATCTACCTCGTCGCGATCCCGAAGAACGATGCGGTCACCATGCTGATATCGGGCCAGCTCGGTTACCAGGATGCGGTCGTCGCGCAGACCGACCCCGACGGCGCCGTGGTGCTGTCGGCCGGCTATAATATCGAAAATGGCGCGCTCGCGGCCGCGCCGGCCAACGCGACCGCGGCGAACATCACCATCGCCGACACCATCTTCCAGAGCAGCGTGACCGCGCGCGCCAGCGGCGACCTGCTCGCCGGGCCGCTTGCGACAATTCCGTCGGGCGGGCCCGTGGTCGTGGCGCCGCCGCCGCATCTGGGGCGGCTGGTCGTCCAGGGCAATGCCAACTTCATCGGCGACGCGAGCGCGACGCTGAACGTCGGCCCGAACCAGCTCGTCGGGGCGACGGGCAACATGGTCGTCCAGTCGAACGGCGTCGGGAGCGCCGCGGGCCGCGCCGACGTCAACGTAACGGGCGGCGGACTGGCGGTGCTCGGTACGCTGAACATTACCGCGAACGGCATCGCCGATGCGGTGACCGGCGACGCGACCGGCGGCACGGCTTCGTTCGACATCACCGGCGGCACGGTCGTGGCGGGCAATCTCGTCGTGTCCGCCGCGGGCACCGGCGGCTTCGACGCCGCGGGCAATGGCGGCGACGGCACCGGCGGCACCGCCAGCCTGACGGTCGAGACCGGCGGCTCGCTGACCGCCAACAACATCACCGTCCAGGCGAACGGCCGCGGCGGCGGCTTTACCTCCAGCATCACCCTGGGCACCCAGGTCGCCGACGTCAGCGGCAACGGCCAGGGCGGCACAGCGACGCTGGTGGCACAGAATGGCGGCAGCATCACCGCCAATGCGTCGATCAACGTCAATGCCACCGGCACCGGCGCGACGGGTACGGCGCAGTCGGGCAATGGCACCGGCGGCACGGCGACGCTGCGCATCCTGACCGGCGGCACCAGTGTCACCTCGCCCGTCACCAATGTGAACGCCAGCGGCACCGGCGGCGGCACCGTTTCGCTGCCGATCTTCGGCACCTTTCTGTCGAACGACGCCGGCGACGGCACCGGGGGCACCGCCGAGGTCGAATATGCGACCGACTTTTCGTCACCCTCGTCGCTCGGCGGGCTGACGCTCAACGCCGCGGGCATCGGCGGCGGCGCCAATGGCGCAAACGCCGCCGGCGGCAATGCGACCGGCGGCGACGTGATCATCGCGTCGACGGCGGGCAACGTCACCGTCGATACGCTGATCCTGAATGCCAGCGCGCTGAGCGGCGGCGCCAGCGATTCGGTCGGCAACAATGCGTCCTCGGGCAACGCCGTCGGCGGCACGATAGACATGAGCGCCAGCAATGGCGCGACGCTGGGCGTCAATGGCGTGGCAACCGCCGATGCCAGCGGCGTCGCAGCCGTCGCCGACAATGTCGGCAGCTCGACCGGAGGCGACATCGCGATCGGCGCCACCGGCGGCGCGACGGTCAGCGTCGGCACCGATTTCCAGGTCAATGCAACGGCAGGCCAGTTCGTCAGTTCGGGCTTCCTCACTGCGGGGAGCAGCACGGGCGGGAACATCGACTTCACGGCCGACAACGGCACCATCGCGGCGGGTGCATATATCGTCGAGGCCAATGCGAACACCAACAATGTTAGTGGCGCCAGCGGCGCCGCGCAGGGCGGCACGATCGACATACGCGCGTCGAACAACGGGTCGTTCACGGCGCTGACCGATTCGGCGGCGAACGAATTCAGCGCCGATGCCGCCGCGGGGCTTTCGGCGGGCGGCACCGACGCCACCGGCGGGACGATTCAACTGATCGCCGACGGCGGCACCATCAATTTCCAGGGCTCGAGCTTTTTCTCGGCGGGCGGGATCGCCGGCGGCGACAACGCCACCGCGGCACCGACTGTCGCGACCGGGCGCGGCGGCTCGATCCTGATCCAGCTGTTACCGAGCAGCGGCGATGTCAGCGCGATCAGCTTCGCCGACGCGTTCCTGGCGTCGGACGGCAGCGCGGGTTCGGTGTCGGAGGGCGGCGGGCCGCTCGACGGCGCGGCCAGCGGGACCGGCGGCACCGTCACATTTGACGTCCAGGCGGGCACGCTGACCGGAAACGACATCACAGCCTCGGCGTCGGGCTTCGGCGGATCCTTGCTCGACGATGGCGGCGAAGGCCGCGGCGGCACCGCCACCTTCACGCAGAGCGGCGGAACGACCACGGTGAATTCGCTGACGATCGCCGCCGACGGATTCGGCGGCAGCGGGGACAATGGCGGCCCATCGGGCCTGGGGGTCGGCGGCACCGCTACGATCAACCTCAACAGCGGCGCCATCGACGCCCAGTCGATCCTCGCCAGCGCGGTCGGATCGGGCGGCCTCGGTGCGGGCGGCGACGATCTCGACCCTGCCAACCCGGTCCTACCCGGTTCGGGCGGCGATGCGCAGGGCGGCAATGCAGCCATCACCATTCTCGGCGATGCGACGGTCGATGTGCAGAGCCTCACGGCGCTGGCGACCGGCCAGGGCGGTCCGGGCGGCGATTTCTTATCGGTTGTGGGACTGAATGCCGACGGCGGCGCCGGAGGCAACGCCGTCGGCGGCAACGCCAATATCACCCTTGCCAGCGGTACGATGTCGCTCGGGGACGTCACCGCCGATGCGTCGGGCGTCGGCGGCGCGGGGGGCAGTCTGGTGCTCGCGGGCAGCGGGTTGACCGTCGCCGCGGCGGGCGGCGGCGGGGGCAATGGCCAGGGCGGCGTCGCACTCGTTTCGACCTTCACCGACACCGCCGGCGTGACCGGCACGATAGGGGCCTTCGCGTCCGGGGTCGGCGGCATCGGCGGCAACAATGACGTCGGCGGCAATGGCGGCGCGGCGATCGGCGGCGACGCCACGGTCCAGATCGACGTGATCGACACCACGCTGACCGCCGTTGTTGCCGATGCGGGCGCCTTTGGCGGCAACGGCGGCAATGGCGCGGCCGGGGCGGCGGGGAACGGCGGGGCGGCCAACGCCGGCAATGCCACCGTCGTCCAGAATGCCGGCACGCTGACCGCTACCGACATCGGCGCTTCGG
The DNA here is from genome assembly GCA_005503165.1 of Sphingomonadaceae bacterium 3R27E2-A. GTDB lineage: Bacteria > Pseudomonadota > Alphaproteobacteria > Sphingomonadales > Sphingomonadaceae > Sphingopyxis. Next base: position 75,110 of record SCNT01000017.1, on the reverse strand, counting down.
CGATCGGCATCGGCGGGTCGGGCCAGGTGGGCGGCAATGCAGTCGGCGGCCGTGCGGCGGTCAATCTCTTCGGCGGAACGCTGACCGCGACGAACATCACCGCCGGAGCGGCGGGCATCGGCGGTTTCGGCGCGCAGGGCCATGACAATGACGTGGCCAATCCTGTCGACGGCGGGACCGGAGGCGACGGCCAGGGCGGCAGCGCGCTGATCGACCTCGACGGCAGCGCGACGGTCAATGCCACCACGGTGGCGGCTTTCTCCTCGGGCATCGGCGGCAATGGGGGAGGCTATTTTGCCGCGAACGGCGTCGTCGGCGACACCGGCAACGGCGGCAACGGCTTCGGCGGCGACGCGACCGTGCGGCTGACCGCCGGCGACCTGACCGCCGGCGACATTACCGCCGACGCGCTCGGCCTCGGCGGCAACGGCGGCAATTTCTCCAGCTCGACGGCGGGCCTGCCGCTGACCGGCAGCGGCCTCGGCGGCAATGGCGGCACGGGTCAGGGCGGCAACGCCTCGCTCGAATTCCTGACGCTTGCTGCAACAACGGGCACCGTCGCCAGCTATTCGAACGGCCAGGGGGGCGCGGGCGGCAACAACAGCGTCGGGGGCATCGGCGGCGCGGGCTTCGGCGGCACCGCGCAGGCGGTGATCGACAATATCGACGCAGGGACGCTGGGCGTCCTGCTCGATTCGAGCGCCGTGGGCGGCGACGGTGGCACCGGCCTCGACGGCGCGGGCGGCCAGGGCGGTTTCGGCCAGGGCGGCCGCTCGGTGGTCGACGTACGCGGGATCGATGGCCGCGCGACGGTCACCAACGCCAATTTCGACGCGACCGGCACCGGCGGGACGGGTGGGAACGCCTTCCTGCGTCCAGGCAACGACGAGATCGTCGGTCCTCCGGGCGGCAATGGCGGCGACGGCCAGGGCGGCACGGTGCAGGTCCTGGTCACCGACGGCGCGGCGACGCTGGGCGTCGGCGGCTCCGGCCCCGCCGGCCTCGCCAGCAATGGCGTCGGCGGCGATGGCGGGCGCGGCGCCGACAATTTCGGATCGGTCACCCAGCCCGGGCCCGACGGGATACCGGGCACCATGGACGATGTCGTCGTCGGCTTCTTCGGCGGCACCGGCGGCATCGCAGGCGCGGGCATCGGCGGCACGGTCCAGCTGACTGCGATCGGCGGCACGATCAGCTCGAACGGCGCGCCGGTACAGCTCTCGGCGAATGGCCAGTCGGGCAATGGCGGCGACGGCGGCGACGGCACCGGCGGCACCGGCGGCTGCTGTTCGGGTTTCGTCGACCAGGGCGGTACGGTCATCATCGAATCGCTGAACTCGGCGTCGAACCCCGGCTCGATCAGCTTGGGCGACACCACGATCGACGCCAATGGCTTTATCGCCGGCCGGATCGAGCTGATCGCCGAAGGCGCGATCAACATGACCAGCCTGACCGCCACGGCGCAGGGCTTTTCGAACCCGACCAACAACGACACCGACCTGGCCAGCACCGGCATCTTCATGAGCATCGGCGACGGCGGCCTGATCCAGACCGACGGCGCGGTGTCGCTCGACACCACCGACCTCAACGGCAATCCGGGCGCCTCGGTGGGGGTCTATGCGCAGGGTACCGGTCAGCTCAACGTCGGCGGCGACCTGACCGTCAATGCCGGCGACCAGATCGATATCCGTCACGATTTCCGCGACGGCACCGCGCCGACGATCCAGACCGGCGGCAGCGCCAATTTCACCGCGGTCACCTCGATCCGCAGCGCTCCCGGCAGCCTCGTCAGCGCGGGCACCAGCCTGTTCATGAACGCGACCGGCTTCAACAGCGCGATCGATGTCGATTCGCTCGACGCGGCAAGCCTGACGCTGCTGCTCGCGGCCGATGGCCGCATCAACGTTTACGGCACGACGACCAGCGGTGACGACCTGACCGCCAACGCGCGCGACGAAGTGGCGATAAACGACGCCACGGCGGGCGACGACATCAGCCTCATCGGCGACACGGTCGTCGCGGGCAATCTGATCACCAATGGCACCGGGCTCGATTCCGAGCTCGACGGCAGCAACATCTTCATCGGCACCGCGGGCGCTGCGAGCATCGACCATGCCGAGGCCGACAACGACTTCACCGCCGATGTCGGCAGCTTCGCAACCGGGCTCGACACGATCATCACCGGCGGCGACATCGACATCACGTCGGTAGGCGCGGTCGATCTCGGCAATTCGCAGGCGGGCGGCTTCATCGCGGTGAACGGCCAGTCGATCACCTTCGACGCGATCGAGGCCGGGACGACGGTCGGGCTCACGGCGACGGGCACCGCGCCGGGGGCCGAGGGCATATTGGGCAACAGCATCACGGCGGGCGGCGACGTGACCCTGTTCGGCAACACGATCCGGATCAACGACGGCGTTACCACCTCGGGTTCGCTCTTCGCCTCGTCGAGCGGCGGCAATGCGCGGCTGTCGGCGACCACCGACGGCGACATCGTCATCGACAGCACCGGCGACATCGCCGGCACTTATGCGGCGGGCGGCAATGTCAGCCTGACCGCGGCGACCGACATCACGGCGCAGGCGACCGCGGCGGGCACTTACGTGGGCCCCAACGGCCCGTCGGAAGGCTATCTCTTCATCAACGCCGCGGGCGACGCCAATGTGCTCGCGGGGACCAGCGCCGCGACGATGATCGGCGTTGCGGCGGGCGCCAACGCCAATGTCGACGGCGCCACCGCGGGCGAGGACCTCTATGTCCTCGCCGGCAACACCGCGACGGTGACCAATTCGACCGCGGGCGACGACCTGGTCGTCACCGGCACCTGCTGCGTCATTGTCGACAATGTGGCGACCACCGGCGCCGGTCCCGACGGCCGCAGCCTCATCTTCGGGCCGTTCAGTGCCGGCGGCCCCGACATGTGGCAGATCCAGAGCGGCCCCGCCGACCTGTCGAACATCGTGCTCACCGCCTCGGCGGGCACGATCGACGCATCGAACGCCGTCGCCTTCGACAATCTGACCGCGACCGCCAGCGACGTCGTGACAACTACCAACACGATCCGTTCGGGCCTGGTCACGACGATCACCGGCAGCAGCCTCGACCTCGAATCGGTCACCGCGGGCACCGACATCATCCTCACCTCGACCGCGGGCGGGATCAGCGCGATCGGCGCGCTGTCGGCGGGCCACGACCTGACCATCGACTCCGCGACCACCGGGCAGTTCGCCGACCTCGCGGCGGGCGACGACATCCGCATCACCGCCAGCGGCGACGTGTCGGCGGCGAGCGTGCTGACCACCGCGGGCGGGTTCGACAACGACATCGACGGGTCGGGCGCCTATATCGACACCGCGGGCAATATCGCGATCACCGGCACCACGAACACCGCCGGCCAGACGCGCCTGACCGCCGGCGGCACCGTCGACACCGGCGCGATTACCGCCGACTTCACCGTCATCGACGCGGTCGGTGCGGTCAACATTACCGGCGACGTCATCAGCGGCGGCATCTTCATCGAGGGCGCCAGCATCGACATGCAAAGCGCGATCGGCAATGTCGGCCAGATCGTGATGCGCGCGACCGACGGCGACATCACCGCCGACGGCGACGTCACCACCCTCTCGTCGCTCGAGGTCGATGCGGCGGGCGCGATCGCCATCACCGGCACCGCCAGCGGCGGCAACTTTGTCCAGATGCAGGGCGCGTCGATCGACGTCGCCGACGTGGACTCCAGCGCCTTCGTCTTCCTGACCGCGACCGGCGGCCAGATCAACGCGACGGGCACGATCACCGCGGGCAGCGACGTCATCCTCGACGCCGCCGCGGGCGGCACCCTCAACGCGCTCGTCGCGGCCGACGACGTCTCGATCACCGCCGGCGGCGACGTCACCATTGCCTCGATCTCCGCCGACGGCACCAACCCGCAGGGCGAGGAAATCGGCAGCAATGTCGTCGGCAACGTCACCGGCACGCTGACCGTCACCGGCAGCATCTTTGCCAACGACGACGCGATCTTCAACGCAACCAGCCTGTCGCTGCAGGATGTCGAGGCGGGCGGTTCGCTCACCGCCACGACAACCGGGGGCCCGCTGACGCTGGTCAGCGCCGATGTCGGCAGCAACATCACGCTGAGCTCGGCGCGCGATGTCCTTGCGACGGGCACGCTGCAGTCGGGCGCGGCGACAACGGTCACCGGGCGCAACCTCGACCTGCAGTCGGTGATCGCCGGAACCGACGTCGACCTGATCGCGACGGTCGGCAACATCGTCACGCGCGGCGACGTCAGCGGCTTCAACGTCGGCTTCGACGCCAACGGCGACATCGATCACGACAACGACAGCCTGCTGAGCGCGGGCAACGACCTGACGCTGACCGCGGGCGGCGATATCGACGTCGGCAACGCCGGCGCGGGCGGCGACATGCGCTTCGGCGCGGGCGGCGCGATCGCGGCCAATGCGCTGACCTCGGACCGCAACATCCTGTTGGCCGCCGACGACTTGATCGAACTCACCGGAGACGTCGATGCAGGGCTTTCGCTGCGCGCCGACGGCGGCGCGATCGAACTGGGCGGCATCGCGATCGATGCCGGCGAAGTCGGACTCACCGCCAGCACCGGCGGCGTGCATGCGACGGGAACGATCAACGCCAACGGCCCGCTGACGGTATTCGCCGTCGGCGCGGTCGACATGACCGGCGACATCGCCGCCGCCGCCTTTGCCAATATCCAGGGGGCGTCGGTCACCGTGGGCAATGTCACCGGGGGCAACAGCATCTCGCTGACCGCCACCAATGGCGCGGTCAATTCGGCGGGCACCATCGACGCGGGCGCCAACATCTTCATCTCGACCACCGCCGGCGGCAGTTTCAACCGCCTGATCGCGGGCGACGACATCGGCGTCACCGGCAGCGGCGACGTCGATGTCAGCTTCATGGACGCGACGGGCGACAATCCCGAGGGCGAGGAGATCGGCAGCAACGTCGATTTCAACCTCGCCGGCAATGTCACCGTGGGCCATGGCGAGGCCGCAGGCGACTTCATCGTCAACGCGAACAGCTTCGCGACCGGGCTCAACTCGATCATCGCCGACGGCAATATCGAGGTGACGACCAGCGGCGCGTCGAACCTCGGCAATTCGACCGCGGGCGGCTCGATCCAGGTGGCGGCGCAGTCGATTGCGTTCAACGCGCTCGACGCGGGCGATTTCGTCAACCTCAACGCCACGGGCGCCACCCCCGGCGCCGCAGGCATCGCGGGCGGGTCGATCCTCGCCGGCACAGACGTCTTCCTGATCGGGAGCAGCATCGCGGTCGGCACGATCGAGGCCGGGGGCCTGCTCTCGGCCTTCGGGAGCGGGGGCGACGTCGCCATCGACAATGCCACGGCCGCGAGCAATATCGGCGTGGTCGCCGCCGGCAACGTCACCGGCAGCTATGCCGCGGGCGGCGACATCGAAATGAGCGCCGGCGGCGATATCGCCGTCGCCGCCAATGCGGCGGGCGGGGCCCCCGATCCCAGCAACGGCGACGTGAACACCGCGGGCAATCTGTTCATCGACGCCGCCGGCGACGTCGCGCTGACCGGCAGCGGCGCGGGCATGGTCGGCGTCCGCGCGGGCGGTTCGGCGGCACTGACCGGCGTGACGGCGGGCGAGGATATGCTGGTGCTGGCGGGCACCACCGCCGGCCTGTCGTCGATCACCGTCGGCGACGACCTCGATGTCGTCGCGGGCGGCGATGTCAGCGCCTTCGGCGTTTCGGCCACCGCCGAGGGCCCGGACGGCTTCCAGCTCGCCTTCAGCAGCACCGGCGGCTTCACCATCGGACAGGGCGAAGGCGTTTCGTCGACCGATGGCGCCGACATCGACATCCGTTCGACCGGCGGCGCCGTCCAGGCCGGCGGGCTGTCGGCGGGCGACGACATCTTCCTGACCGCGGCATCGGGCTTGTCGGTCAGCGGCGCGACGACGCGCGGGCTCGGCCAGACGGGCGGCGCCAGCAGCATCCGGACGCAGAGCGGCGGCGATGCAACGCTGGCGGGCCTCGATGCCTTCACCGACGTCGTGGTTCAGTCGGACGGCGCGGTCGGGATCACCGGCCCGGTGCGCAGCGGCCGCGACACCTCGATTGCCGCGGACAATGTGACCGTCGCAACGCTGAGCCAGGTCAACGCCGGCAACACCGTCCTGATCGACACCATCGTCGCCGGCCGCGATCTCGATATCACCGCGGCGGGCGCGGTCGATACCGGCGCACTGCGCGCCGGCCGCGACCTTGCGATCACCGGCGGCACCACCGTCAATGTCCTGCAGGCCGTCAATGGCGCGGGCGGCACCCTGGCGCTCGACGGCGCCGACGGGGTCACCGGCGACCGTATTGCCAGCGGCGGCGCAACCAGTCTGATCAGCAGCGACGGCGCGATCGAGATCGCGACCCTGTCGTCGGCGGGTCCCGTCGCCGCCAGCGGCGACAGCATCCGGGTGACCGGCAACGGCGACCTGGTCTTCAGCCAGCTCGACACCGACGTCGGCGACGCCTTCGTCTCGGCTGGCGGCAATCTGTCGGTGACCGCGGGATCGGTCGCCGGCGCGGCCGACCTGCGCGCGCGCAGCGGCGACCTCAGCGTCACGCAGCTGACCGCGAACAGCGTCCGGCTCGAATCGGACGACGACATGACGCTGGGCGCGGTCACCGCCGCCGAAACTCTGCTCGGCGAGGCCGGCGGCGTGCTGGCGGTGAACGGCGCGGTGGTCGGGCAGCAGATGTCGCTCGGCTCGGCCGACATCGTCATCGCGGCCAACGGGCGGCTGGGGACGCAGGGCATCACCACCGTCCTCGACGTCCGCAACACCGACGAGGATGCGACGACCTTCGTCGGCGGCACCGGCTCGCGCGACGGCTATCACATCGACGCCGGCGAAATGGCGCGGCTGTTCGGCAACGAAGTCACGATTTTCGCGCCCGTCCTCGACGGCAATGACAGTGCGTTTGTCGCCGCGGCACCGGGCGCGCTGCCCGTCCCTATCGCCAGCGTCGGCAGCAGCACGCCGCCAGCCGTGGTGATCGACGATTTCACGATGACCGCGGGTTCGTCGAGTTCGAACCTCGGCGCCAGCGGCTCGCTGACGATCGCGACGCCCGGCAAGGCGCGTGTGATCGGCGACGTGTCGCTGACCGGCATGTCCGACGCGAACGCCTTCCGGATCAGCGCGGACGATTCGATCGAGGTGATTTTGGGCGAAGGCACGATCCGCCTGACCGGGGGGAGCAGCACCAGCGGCGCCTCGACCCCGGGCGGCATGCTCTTCCTCGAATCGGAGGATGTCATCGTCGCCACCGCCGACGCGATCGCTGACGTCGCGGCGGCGGCGGACATCGATGCGATCGACGAGCGGCTCGGCCAGAACGACGGCATCGTCCTCGATGACGGCGCGCTCTTCGCGGGCGGCATGGACGTCAGCGTCGTGGGCGGCTTCTATGTCCAGAACAGCGGCACCGGGACGCGGTTCGCGGAGCGCCGCGGCCTGACCTTCGGCGCGCTCGGACTGAATGTGAACGTCGAGGGCGCCGACAGCCGCATCGTCATCAACGGCGTGCACCTCGGCCCGTCGGGCCGGGTCACCGGGCTCGACGCGATCCCGCTGCTGTCGATCGACGGCTTCGTGATCGGCAGCGGACCCTTGAGCGGCAGCGGCCTCGCCTTCGACTCGGGCTCGACGATGAACGGCTGCCTGATCGTCAGCTCGACGACCTGCTCCTTCCTCGAATTCGAATCCTCCTTCCCGGTCCAGGACGTGATCAACGACGAGGACGAGGACGAGGAGCAGGAGGGCGACGACGCCGAAGGCATGAGCCTGCCGACCCCTCTGATCACGATGCGCGACCTCGACCCGCTCACCGGTGAACCGCTTCTCGACGATCCGGTGACCGGCGCGGGCAACGACGATCTGTGGACACCGCCCGCCGAATAAGGCGTCCCCTTTCGGAGGAGCGGCACCGGCCCGCTCCCCCACCCGGCCTCCCACAGGCTACTATCGTTGGGGAGGCCGGGTGGGGGAGCGGGCCGGTGCCGCTTCGCCTCAACGCAGTTGACGGCAAACCCCGGCGCGGGGCATGGGCGCGGTGATGACCGAGACCCCTGCCCCGCCGCTGAAGCTGTTCAACAGCCTGACGCGCTCCCTCGAGGAGTTCGTTCCCGTCCACCCGGGCGAGGCGCGCGTCTACAGCTGCGGCCCGACGGTCTACAACTACCCCCACATCGGCAATATGCGCGCCTATGTGTTCGCCGACACGCTGGGGCGCACGCTGTCGTTCAAGGGCTACAAGCTCACCCACGTCATCAACATCACCGACGTCGGCCACCTGACCGACGACGCCGATGCGGGCGAGGACAAGCTCGAGAAGGCGGCGGCCGAAAAGGCGCAATCGATCTGGGACATCGCGCGCCATTATACCGAGGCCTATTGGGCCGACGTGAAGGCGCTCAATATCCGCCAGCCGGCGCACTGGTCGATCGCGACCGACTATGTGCCGCAGATGATCGAATTCGCGAAGGCGATCGCCGACAAGCATTGCTACGAGCTGGCGAGCGGGCTCTATTTCGACACGACGACGGTCGCCGACTACGGCCGCCTCGCGCGCCACGGGACCGACGAGGGCGAAAGCCGCATCGACCCCGTCGACGGCAAGCGCCATGCCGCCGACTTCGCGATCTGGCGCAAGACCCCGCCGGGCGAGACGCGCCAGATGGAATGGGATTCACCCTGGGGCCGCGGCGCGCCGGGCTGGCACCTCGAATGCTCGGTGATGTCGGAAGCGCTGCTCGGCTTCCCCTTCGACATCCACACCGGCGGCATCGACCACCGCGAAATCCACCACCCGAACGAGATCGCGCAGAACCAGGCGCACAGCTGCTCCGACGCGAGCGGCGCGCGTTTCTGGATGCACAATAATTTCCTCGTCGAACGCTCGGGCAAGATGTCGAAGAGCGCGGGCGAATTCCTGCGCCTGCAACTGCTCATCGACAAGGGCTACCACCCGCTCGCTTACCGGCTGATGTGCCTTCAGGCGCACTATCGCAGCGAGCTGGAGTTTTCGTGGGAGGGATTGGGCGCGGCGCTGACGCGGCTCAAGCGGCTTCGCTATGCGGCGGCGGCGCTTGAATGCGAACTCGAGTGTTATAGCCGACAGGAACGCCCGATCAGTGCCGAAATCTTGGCGCTTCGTAGCGAGTTCGACGAAGCGATGTCGAACGATCTCAACACGCCGCAAGCGCTGACCATCGTGGAACGCACCTTTGCAGCAAAACATCTGGAAAGGTGGGAACGGGCCGACGCCGTGGCGGATTTTGGCGAGGTCCTGGGGCTCAAGTTCTTCTACGATATCGCCACGCTCCCGCGCGTCCGTCCCAAAACCGCGACGATCACCGAGGCCGAAATCGAAGCCATCCTCGCGCGCCGCAAGGAGGCTCGCGCGGCCAAGGATTTCGTCACCTCCGATAAACTCCGCGACGAACTGATCGCCGCCGGTGTAGAGGTAATGGACGGCGACCCGCTCGGCTGGGACTGGCGGTTGGAGTAAATAATCCTCCCCATCGACTTGCGATGGGGAGGGGGACCGCTCGCGAAGCGAGCGGTGGAGGAGCAACGGCGATGCGTCCTGACAACCCCGTATCGACCGCGCAGTCCATCATCGAGATCGTCGAATCCCGCCTTGCCGCGTTCGGCAAGGCCCCTCCGTCATCGCTCCGCGATGCCACCTCCCCATCGCAAGTCGATGGGGAGGATTGATCGGGTCGCGCTTGATCGAAACGCTTGCTTACACCCCTGTAAGTGTTACCCTCCCGCCATGCTCGATCGCATCGCCTGGCTCATCCTCGCGCTCATCCACCTGATGCCCGCGCTCGCTTTCTTCCGCCCGGCGATGCTGACGCGGCTCTATGCCGTCGATGCGCAGAGCCCGGCCTTCCTGCTGCTCCACCACCGCGCCGCGCTGTTCCTCGTCGTGCTCGGCATCTGCGTCTGGGCGGCGTTCGACCCCGGCGTGCGACGTCTCGCCAGCGTCGCCGCGGCGATCAGCATGCTCAGCTTCCTCGCGCTCTACTGGCAGGCGGGATCGCCGCCCGCGCTGCGCACCATCGCGCTCGCCGACCTTGCCGGGCTGCCCTTTTTGGCGATAGTGGCGTGGCGGGCCTTTTCTCCCGCCTGAAACACGGGGTACCGCCTGTCCATGTCCAAGACCGTCACCGTCCTTTCGGGCCTCATCCGCCCGCTCGTCGAAAACCGCCTGCCCGAGTGGACCGAGCCGCGCTTCTTCCAGTCGAAGGAAGAGGCGATGGAGCTGGCGCCCGCGGCCGAGATCGGCTGGTTCGACATGTACGACAAGCGCGACATGGCCGCGGCGATCACCGCCGCGACGAACATCAAATGGCTGAACTCGATCTACGCCGGGGTCGACGGCATTCCGCTCGACCTGCTCCGGACGCGCGGAGCGGTGCTCACCAACGGGGTCGGCATCAACGCGATCACCATCGCCGAATATGTCGTCATGGGCATGCTCACCGTCGCCAAGGGGTATCGCGAGGTCGTGCGCGCGCAGGAGCGCCGCGAATGGCTGATGGATTCGCCGGGCAAGGTCGAACTTTACGGGTCGAAGGCGCTGCTGCTCGGCTATGGCGCGATCGGCCAGCTGGTCGAGGAGCGGCTGAAGGCCTTTGCCGTCGATGTCACCGTCGTCCGCCGGACGCCGGGACCCGATATGCTCGGGCCCGACCAGTGGCGCGCGCGGCTCGGCGACTATGACTGGGTGATCCTCGCGGTGCCCGCGACCCCCGAGACCGACGGCATGATCGGCGCCGCCGAGCTCGCGGCGATGAAGCCGAGCGCGACGCTCATCAACATCGCGCGCGGCAGCGTCGTCGACCAGGCGGCGCTTGTCGCCGCGCTCGACGGCAAGCGGATCGCCGCGGCCTTCCTCGACGTGACCAGCCCCGAGCCCCTGCCCGCGGACGATGTGCTGTGGACGCTCGACAATGCGCATATCACGATGCACCTGTCGGGGCGCGCGCAGGACAAGATGTTCGTCCGCGCCGCCGAGCGGTTTCTCGAGAATCTCGATCGCTGGCGAAAGGGCGAAGCGGTTACGCCGCAGGTGGACCTGACGCTCGGCTATTGATCGCCCGGCGATGCTCCGCTTCGACCGCTTCACGCTCGACCCCGCCAACCGGCGGCTGCTGCAGGCCGGGGTGCCGGTCGAGCTCAACGCCCGCTATTTCGACGCGCTCGCGCTGCTCGTGCGCGAGGCGGGAAGGCTGGTGTCGAAGGACCGCTTCCTCGAAGAGGTGTGGGCCGGCGTGCCCGTCACCGACGAGGCGCTCACCCAATGCATCCGTACGCTCCGCAAGCAGCTCGGCGATGACGCCGCCCGCCCGCGCTTCATCGAGACCGTCCCCAAGCATGGCTATCGCTTCGTTGCAGCGATCGAGAATGATGGCCCGCGCCCTGCTCCCGAAGCCGCGCCCCGGTTCGGCCTTCGCCAATGGCTGCTGCTCGGCGGCGCAGGCACTCTCGGCGGGGGCGTAGCGGGGCTGTTCGGCGGGATGCTCTACGGTTTCGCGGGCGCGTCGCAGGCGGCGGGGGGCGGGCTGTCGATCCTGCTCGTGCTCATCGCGATGACCGTTGCGCTCGCGCTGCTCGGCGGCGCGGGGGTCGCCTTCGGCATCGCCGCCGCCGGCTTCGCCCCGACGCATCGCGCCGCCTGGACCGTCGCGGGCGGCGCCTTCGGCGGCCTCGTCATCGGTGCGCTCGTCAAGCTCGTCGGGCTCGACGCCTTCGCGATGCTCTTCGGCCGCTCGCCGGGCGACATCACGGGAGCACCCGAGGGTGCCCTGCTCGGCGCGGCGGTCGGCGTCGGCGCCTGGCTCGCCGGGCGCGCCCCCGCGCTCTCGCTCCGCCGCGGCATCGGCCTGCCCGCGCTCGCCGGCGCGCTCGGCGGTCTGGCCATCGCGCTCGGCGGCGGACGGCTGCTCGGCGGCAGCCTCGCGCTGCTCGCCGAGGCTTTTCCCACCGCGCGCCCGCACCTCGACCCGATCGGCGGACTGTTCGGCGAAAGCAGCATCGGCCCGGTCAGCCAGGTCGCGACCGCGACGCTCGAAGGCGCGCTGTTCGCGGGCAGCCTCGTCGCTGCATTGTCCTTCGCGCAGCGGCGCCTCGTGCTCGATTAGGACGGCCGCTCGGCCTTCAGTTCGCGGACGAGTGGCTGCAGCCTTTCGTCATATTTGGCGAGCATCGTGTGCGCACCGGCATGGTCGTAGAAGCTCACCAGCTCACGCCCGTTCCAGCGGTGGAGCGCATAGGCAGGATCCTCGGCGACGATCATCGGGCGGTCGTCGGGCTGATCCTCGTCGATCGGGCGGAGGTCGAGCGACACCTGCGGCGCGGTGGACGAGCAGATCGCGATGGTGCGTCCCTCCCACGCGACGGTGACGCTGCGATGCAGATGCCCGCAGATGAGACCGCGGACCTGGCTGTGCCGCCGCACGACATCGCCGAAGGTCGCGACCCAGGGCTCGTCGGGGTGGGTGTTCATCCACTCGATCCCGCTTTCGACCGGCGGGTGGTGCATCACGACATAGGTCGGCTTGGCCGGGTCCTTCGCGAGTTCGGCTTCGAGCCAAGCGGCGCGCGTGTTGCAGAAGGCGCCGCCGTGGCGCCCTTCCTCGAGCGTGTCGACCGTCACCAGCCGCAGTTCGGGCAGTTCGATCGTGTACTGGATGAAGCCGTTGCCGTCGTCGAAGCCCGGGAATTGCGCGGTGAAATTGTCGCGCAGGTCGTGATTGCCGACGCTGGGCCACACCGGAAAGGGGCAGCGCGAAAAGGCATTGGCCAGCCGGCGATAACTGTCGGGATCGCCGCGGTCGGTGATGTCGCCGGTCGCGAGCAGCAGGTCGGGCCGGTTCGGGCCGTCGATGAGCACGTCGATGACCTCGTCGAGCCGCTTGCGGTTATATTCCGCCGGATTGTCCGGATCGAACCCGATATGGATATCGGTGATCTGGGCGATCAGCATGTCCGTCCCCTGCTCCGGTCGGCTGGTCCGACCGCCCTCTCTTATCCACCCTGTCCAGTGGGTCTTAGCGCAGGCGTGCGCCAAGTCACATCATAAAGGCTGCGACGATCCTGACCTGTGATCAGGCTCACAGCATAAGTACCGCGGGACGGTTGTTTTGTGATGAACGCTGTCTTTTTCTTGCGCTGGGCCGGCGGCATCCACGGCTTGCCGCCATCGTTATGATATTCGTGGCACATCGCGCACGGCGATTCGGTCGCGGTCTCGACCTTCACCAGCCGGGCCCCGCTCTCGCCGACATGGCAGTCGCGGCATTGGCGCAGGCCGGGGACGAGGAAGTCGCTCGACGCCTTCGATCCGGTGGCAGCGACGTGGCAATCGGCGCAGTCGGTCTCGCGGTGCGCGTCATGGTCGAACCAGCCCTTCTCCAGGAAACGCGGCGTCTGGTTCACCGCCGCGACGCGCCAGCTGTTGCCCGCAGCGGGCGCAAAGATCGTGTGACAGTCGTAGCAGGCGCCGCCTTTCGAGAAGACCGCGCGCACCGCGTCCTCGGCGCGGCTCGGGCGCGTCGCGACCTCGTTGAAATAGATGTTGTAGACCTGCCCCTCGGCATAGGCGCCGGGGCGCCGCCGCGCCATGCCGCCGAGCTGAAGCGGCCGCGTCGGCGGGGTCGAGCGGTAATAGGCCATCAGGTCGGCGACAACCTGCCCGGGCTCGCCATGGCGCAACGTGCGCGTCACGCCGCCGATGGTCTCGAAGGCGAGGCTGTGGCACATCGCGCAGTCGCGTTCCATTTCGACCGGCTTGATCCGGACGCCGTCGGCGTCGGGGCGGTGGCAATTCTCGCATTCGAGCTGCTTGCCGAAGTCGTAGCGGCCGCGGAAGCTCGCCGCCATGCGCGCGACGCCGCCGGTCGCCTGCAGGTGCATGTCGTGCGGGAATTTGAGGCCGTTATAGTCGACCAGCCCCTTGGTCATCAGCGTGCGGGTGGGCTTGGCGCCCGGCGCCGCGCGGACGAGCGGGCGGAATTCGGGGTGGCCGGTGCCGAAGTCGGAGGCGTCGGCGAGCTGGGTGGGGTGCCCCGCCGCCTTCAGCCGCCCCTGCATGCCGTCGTGGCAGTCGGCGCAGAATTTCTGCGGCGTCGCGGGCATCGGCCCCGCGCCCTCGTGCTCGGTATGGCATTCGACGCAGCGGCCCTGCGGCCGGTTGAAGGCGCTCGCGAAGCCCGCGAGGATCTTGTCGCCCATGCCCGGCGGCTGGCGCGCGGCGATCAGCATCGCGGTCGAGGCATTGGCGTGCGCGGTGCTCATCGCCTTGTGCTCGCCGGTGTGACAGCCGACGCACGCTTTGTCGGTCACCGCTACGAACGGCTCGACATGGCACGACTGGCAGTCGTTCTTCAGGCTTGCGTGCGCGCTCGACAGCGGCCCCGACAGCCAGGCGGTGTCGGCATGATAGCCCTTCGGCCGCTCGTCGACATTCTTGTAGCTCTGCCACGCCCAGATCGGCCCGACGAGGAAGGCGAGCAGCATCAATATCGCAAAGGTCCAGGCGCCGACGCGCTTGCCCGGCATCACGCCTTGCAACGAGAAGGCCTTGGCCTCGTCGACGTCCTTCGACGATTGCGAAAGCTCGTCGATGCGCTCGACGAGCAGGATGATATTCTCGTCCTCGCGCGCGATCGTCAGCCGGTGCCCTCCGAAGCGCAATTCGGCGCCCGCGGCGCTGTCGATGTCGGCGGCGTCGACGGTGCGGCCGTTGATGTCGAAGCCCAGCCCCTCGCTCGCCTGGACGCGCACATGGCGCCCGTCGGCGCTGGTGATCGTCGCATGATGCGGGTTCACCGCCAGGTCGGCGATGTGGATGACATTGCTGCCCTCGCGGCCGAGGGTGATCGCGTCGCCCGGCAGCGGCGCGTCGCGGATGATCTGCTTGCCCGTCTTCGTCGTCGAGATACGGCGCAGGATGAAGCTCATGGATCCCCCTCCCCTCGCCTTACCAGTAGAAGAAAACGCTGATGATGTGCGCCGACAGCGCCGCGATCAGCGCAAAGGTCAGCGGCACATGCACGTAGAGCCAGATTTCGAGCAACGCCCGGATGCGCAGATGCTGGCGCAGCCGCCCGAGCGCCGCCTGCTTCTGCTTGAGCAGCCCCACCACCTTCTCGCGCGCCTCGGCATCGCTGGTTCCCGGTCCCGCAAGCGCGTGCAACGCCGCGGCGGTCGCGCAATTGCGGTAGCGTCCCGACAGGCGCGCGCCGATGCCCCCCGCGAACGGATCCTCGCCCAGCGCCTTCAGCACCGGCGCGGTGTCCTGCGGCGTCAGCGGCTGCGCGGCCGCGTGCAATTGGCGGTCGAAGGCGCGGATCGCCTCGAGCATCTGCATCTGCGTCATCTCGTCGCGGTTGTTCGACAGCGCCTGCGGCAGCGTCGCATAGACGATGATGCCGTAGAGCCCCGACAATATGACCAGCATCATCAGCGCCCAGGCGAGCGTGTGGACGTTCCAGCCGAGCTGGAAGCCCGTATGCCAGGTCCCGATGACCATCAGGCTGAGCCCGAGATAGACATGCGCCGAGGTCCAGGCCTTCAGCGACCAATAGTCGCTCGTCATCTTGCGCTTGCGATAGCCGAGGGCGGTGAGCCACAGGATCAGCCCCGCGCCGAGCGTGCCGAGCGTATAGCCGTACCAGCTGCCGCCATTGTGCCGCGGCGAGACGTCGACCAGCGCGTAACTGACGATGATCAGCAGGCAGAGCCCGCCCGAAATCTTGGCCCAGCGGAAATTGGCGTAGCGCAGGAAACCCTCGTGCCGCCGTTCGCGCACGCGCTCGGTCTGCGTCGCCTTGCTGCGGCGGCGTGCGCCGAACAGGTTCGAAAAGACGCTCGCCATCAGCCGGCGTCCTCTTCGAGCCGCGCGATCGACAGAAATTCCTCGGGCGACACGCGGATCGCGGCGCCGGTCGGGCAGGCGCGCACGCAGGCGGGACCGCCGGCGATACCCTTGCACATGTCGCATTTGACCGCGATCTTCTTGGGCTTCTCCTCGCCCAGTTTCTTCTTGGTCCATTTGGGCGAGGGTTCGCCCGGGCCGGGACCGAAGCCGGTAAGCAGCCAGCGCAGCAGGCCCGGCTTCGGCGGCGGCGCCGCCTCCATGCGGATCACGCCATAGGGGCAGTTGCGCATGCAGTTGCCGCAGCCGATGCAGCCGGGCTCCATGAACACCTCGCCGTCGGGGCCGCGGTGGATGACGTTCGGCGGGCAGTCGGCCATGCAATGCGGATGCTCGCAGTGGCGGCAGCTCGTCGGCACGTGCAGATGCGCAAAGGTCTTGCCTGCCTCACGGTCGAGCCGCGAAAGGCCCTCGTGGCTGTCGGCGCAGGCCTTTTCGCAATTGTCGCAGCCGACGCACAGATTCTCGTCGATCAGCAGCGCGTCGGTCGCCTCGCCCAGCCCTTCCTTCATGATGAAGCTGGCGGTGTCCGAATACATGTCGACCGCGCTCGAATAGCTTGCCTTGCGCGCTTCGATGAAGCTGTTCATCGCCGCGCGTTCGGCCACCGCGGCCTCGGTCGCCTCGCGCACCTGCGGGCGCCTGGCGAGCATTTCCTTGAACTGCTGGCCCTTGAGGCGGATGACCTCGCTCGCAACCGCGGCCTTGACCGTGGCGTTGCGCGGCGCGCCGGACAGCACCGCCATTTCGCCGAAATAACTGCCCGCGGGCAGGTAGCGGAGGAAGATCGATTTGCCGCCGATATCCTTCTCGACCACCATCGACCCCGAGCGCACGACATAGACGTCGTCGCCCTCGTCGCCTTCGGCGACAACGACCTTGCCCGCCGGGAAACGTTCGATCGCCGGATCCTCGACGATCGGCTGGAGATCCTCGACGGTCAGCCCGCCGCGGAAGATCTGCAGCAGCTGGCGTTCGAGCGAGATACGGTTGATCACGCGCTTGGCGCCCGGCACCGCCGCCATCAGCTTGAGCGCCGCGGTGCGCGACACCTCGACGAAGATGCTGTCCTCGCCCGCACGGATCGTCGCGCCGCGCTTGCGGCCCGAGATCAGCCCGACTTCGCCGAAGATCGATCCCTGTTCGATCGGCACCGTCATGCCGCCGCCGATCTCGACCACCGCATGGCCGTCGGCGATCGCGAACAGCGACGATCCCGGTTCGTCCTTTTCAAAAACGACCTCGCCCTTGCGATAGAAGGCGACCTTCGAATCGAGCATGAACTCGCGCATCTGCAGCGGCGAGACGTCGGCAAAGATGCGGATGCGCGTGCGCAGATACTCCAGCCACTCGCTGACCGACTTCTTCTGCGGCAGATTGGCGAAAATCGCCGCCAGGTCCTTTTCGTCGGCGGGGGTCAGGTCCTTGTTGCCGTTGATGAACTCGACGACGTCATAGCCCTGGTTCATGCAATGCTTGATCAGCGGGTAGCCCGCGAGCGCGCCGATCACGAAGATGCCCGGCACCGTCGATTCGAAGGTCGGCGACAGCTTCGGGAAGGCTTCGCGGTCGGGGCCGGTGAACTCGATCCCCATCGATTCGACGAAGGCGCGCGGCGCGACCGAGCCCAGGCGCGCGACGATGACGTCGCACTGGATCTTCTCGTCGCCGGTGGGGGTCTCGAGCGTCAGCCAGCCGGGCTCGACCAGCTTGGGCTGCGTCTCCGTCCGGATCGACAGGAAACCATTCTCGCCCGCCTCCATCATGTCCGAGACATTCTTGGCCTTGGCGCGCGCGAAATCCTTCGAACGGTTGAGGATGGTGACGGTATTCTCGAGCGCTTCCTCGGCGACGCCGAGCGCGTTTTCGATCCCCGCGTCGCCCGAGCCGACGACGGTAATGTGCTTGTCCTTGAAATCCTCGGGATCGTCGACGGTATAGATGATGTGCGGCAGGTCGTTGCCGGGGCAGCGCATGCGGTTGGGGTTGCCCTGCGTCCCGATCGCCAGCACGATATTTTCGGCCTTGATCACGCCCTTGGCGGTCTTGATCTCGAACGCGCCCTGCTGCCCCGTCACTTCGGTGACTTCGGCTTCCTTGACGACATAGACCTTGTTGGCGTTGGCGTCATCGTCCCAATTGTCGAGGATATATTCGCGCGCGCCCTCGGCGAAGCGGCAGTCGGAGCGGAGGTCGAGTCGGTCGGGCGTCGCGAGCACCCGCTTGCCCTTCTGATATTTGTAGATCGTATCGGAAAGGTGGTCGGTCTTTTCGAGCAGGACATGGCTCATGCCCAGTTGCCCCGCCCGCGACGCGGCGCTCAGTCCCGCAGGCCCCGATCCGATGATCGCAACCTTGACCGTTTCCGCGGGAAGCGGCTGCGACGGCACCTTGTCGCTCATGCGAAGCGACTCCGCTGCAACGCGCGGCCGGTCTTCGCTGCCGTGATGCTGACGAACCTGCGCACGGGCATCCCTGTCCCCCTATCGCCAGCCCCCCGGCGAGTACAAAACGGATGCGACCCGGACTTATGTCCTGGACGACAGGCTATGCCCTTGAAAGCGGGGAGAGGTCAACCGGTGACCGGCGGAAAACCGCTTTTGCGAGCGGTTCTCAAATATCACGGAAAAGGCCGGGAAAGGAGCGGCCTCAGGCGAGTTCGAACTGGCGCGCGATCGTCGCCGGCATCACCGGCTCGAAACGCGACCAGCCGTCGGGGCCGAGCTTTTCGAGCGGGCGGAACCGCGCCTTGTAGGCCATGCGCGCGGAACCCTCGATCCAGTAGCCGAGATAGACGTAAGGCAGACCCGCCTTTGCGGCGCGCTGGACATGGTCGAGAATGATATAGGTGCCCAGCCCCTCGCGCATCGGATGCGCGGCGTCGAAGAAGCTGTAGATCATCGACAGCCCGTCGCTCTGGCGGTCGGTCAGGCAGCAGCCGATCAGCCGCCCGCGCACGCCGTCGACGGGCGGCTCGCGATATTCGATCAGATAGCTGTCGACCGGGGTCTGTTCGACCATGTCGGCGAAATCCTGCTCGTCCATGTCCGCCATGCCGCCATGGGGATGGCGCGAGGCGAGATAGGCGCGGAGCAAGGCATATTGCTCCTCGGTCGCCCAGGGCTTGCAGGCGGTCGCGACGATGTCGCCATTGCGGCGCAGGTTGCGCTTCTGCGAATTGTTCGGTGCGAACGCGCCGGTGCACACGCGCACCGAGACGCAGGCGGTGCAATCGGCGCAGCTCGGGCGATAGGCGACCGACTGGCTGCGGCGGAAACCGATGCGCCCCAGCGCGTCGTTGAGCTCGCCGGCGTTGTGGCCGCTGAGTTCGGTGAAGACCTTGCGTTCGGTCTTCCCCGCCAGATAGGGGCAGGGCGCCGGGCTGGTGACGAAGAAACGCGGGAATCGGAAGGGTGCGGACACGCGGGGCAAATCTCCGAAGCGGCGCAGCGGACCCCGACGCAAAGGCCCCCCGACGCGTTGACTGCCCCGGTTATGCCGCGCCGCGCCGATGGTGCAAAGAGGATTTACCAATATAAGCCGCGAGGGCGGCTATCCGAGGCAAAAAAATTAATGCACCCCGCCCGACCTGTGCCGGAGTGAATCAATCATCCACCATAGCCGCGCAATTCGTCGCCGGTCAGCGTCGCGACGTGGAGCACATTGGTCGACCCCGGGGTGCCGAAGGGGACGCCGGCCATCATGACGAGCTTCGACCCGGCCTTGCCGATGCCGTGGCGCAGCGCCATGCGCTTGCCCTTGGCGATCATCTCCTCGAAGCTGCCGATGTCCTTGGTCGGCACCGCATGCGCGCCCCAGAGCAGCCCCATGCGCCGCGCCGCCTCCTTCTTGGGCGTCAGCACCAGCAGCGGCGCGCCCGCGCGCTCGCGCGCGACGCGGCGTGCGGTCGAGCCCGAGAAGGTGAAGCAGATGATCGCATCGGCGGCGATCGTCCGCGTGATGTCGCCCGCCGCCTCCGCCAGCGCGTCGGCGGTCGTCGCGTCGGGGTGCGTCTCGGTGAAATGCAGACGGCGGAAATAATCGGGGTCGCCCTCGACCGAGCGCGCGATCGAATCCATCATCGTCACCGCCTCGACCGGCCAGGCGCCCGCGGCGGTCTCGGCCGAGAGCATGATCGCGTCGGCGCCGTCGTAAACCGCGGTCGCGACGTCGCTCACTTCGGCGCGCGTCGGCGAGGGCGAGACGATCATCGATTCGAGCATCTGCGTCGCGACGACCACCGGCTTGCCCATGCGCCGCGCCGTTGCGACGATGCGCTTCTGGAGCGGCGGCACCGCTTCGGGGGGCAGCTCGACCCCCAGGTCGCCGCGCGCGACCATTGCCGCGTCGGCGAGTTCGAGGATCTCCTCGATCCGCTGGACGCCCGAAGGCTTCTCGAACTTCACGAGCAGCGCCGCCTTACCGCCGATCAGCCGCCGCGCCTCGGCGACGTCCTCGGGGCGCTGGACGAAGGACAGCGCGATCCAGTCGACGCCCTGTTCGAGCGCGAAGGTCAGGTCCTTGCGGTCCTTCTCGGTCAGCGCCGCGAGCGGCACGACGACGTCGGGGACATTGACCCCCTTGCGGTCCGAAATCTTGCCGCCGACCTCGACCACCGTCTCGATCCGCTCCGGGGCGACGCTCTTCACGCGGAGCACCAGCTTGCCGTCGTCGATCAGGAGGCGCGTACCGGGTTCGAGCGCCGCGAACAATTCGGGATGCGGCAGGTGCACGCGCGTCACGTCCCCGGCCGCCTTGTCCGAATCGAGCGCGAAGGCCTTGCCCTTGACCAGCTCGACCGGCCCGTTCGCGAAGGTCCCGACGCGCAGCTTCGGCCCCTGCAGGTCGACGAGGATCGTCGTCGGCCGCCCGGTCTCCTTCTCGAGCGCGCGGATCGCCGCGATCACCCTCGCGTGCCCCGCATGGTCGCCGTGGCTCATATTGACGCGAAAGGCGTCGGCGCCCGCGCGGTGCAGCGCCGCGATCATCTCGGGGTTCGCGCTCGCGGGACCCAGCGTCGCGAGGATGCGCACCTTGCGCTGGCGGGGGGTGAAGCTCTGGACCACGAAGGCGCTCCGCTGAAAAATGGGGGTTGAAAACTCGGCCGCTTGCCTAGGCGCGTTGCGGTCGCCAAGGCAAGCCGCGTATAGCTATTCATGCCGCCACCCGAAGGAAAACCGCCATGTCCTGCAGCGAAGACGTCACGCCCGGAACCGACAGCCTCGACACGCTCGACGATGCCGTCGCGGCGGCCGCCTTTCGCCGCCTCGTCCGCCTGCTCCAGCACCGCAGCGACGCCGCGAACATCGACCTGATGGGGCTCGCGGGTTTCTGCCGCAACTGCCTCGGCGACTGGATCGCCGAAGCCGGAAACATGGACAAGGAGGCCGGCCGCGCGATCGTCCACGGCATGCCGACCGCCGAGTGGAAAGCGCTCCACCACACCGCCGCGACCCCCGAACAGCTCGCGCGGATGGAAGAAAGCATGGCGAAAAATCCGCGGGGCCATTAGGGACGCGCCAGCCGCGATTCTCGCGTGCCGTCTTTCCCACCATCGGAGCCAAAAATGAGCGAAGCCACCACCACCGACCAGCAACTGCGCCTGTTCATCGAGCGCGTCGAGCGGCTGGAGGAAGAGAAAAAGGGCATCGCCGACGATATCCGCGACACCTATAACGAGGCGAAGAGCAACGGCTACGATCCCAAGATCATGCGCCAGATCGTCCGCCTGCGCAAAATGCCGGTCCACGACCGCAAGGAAATGGAAGCGATCCTCGACGTCTATAAATCGGCGCTCGGTATCGACTGATAAATCTACTCCGTTCTCCGTTCGTCCTGAGCTTGTCGAAGGACTGTTCTTCTTTGTAGACGTCGCAGACAAGGACGGGGCTTCGACAAGCTCAGCCCGAACGGAACAGAGGGAGCCAGATACATGTTCAGCACCACCACCAACACGCTCGAGGGCCATCCGGTCCGCGAATATCTGGGCATCGTCACCGGCGAGGTGATCGTCGGCGCCAACCTGTTCCGCGACCTGTTCGCCAGCATCACCGACATCGTCGGCGGCCGCTCGGGCAAATATGAGGACGTCCTCGCCCGCGCGCGCAAGGAAGCGATCGGCGAGATGGAAGCCGAAGCCGCGCGCCTCGGCGGTAATGCGGTGATCGGCGTCGACCTCGATTACGAGGTGCTCGGCCAGAACGGCTCGATGCTGATGGTGTCGGCGAGCGGGACCGCGGTGGTCGTCTGACCGCACGCCCGCTGGCGCGCGCCTGACAGCGCAGTTGTGTGGACGCCGCCCGCGCGCTAGGGCGGCGCCACATTTTCCCATGTGATGGAGGTAGGCCGTGGCCGGCCATAGCAAGTTCAAGAACATCATGCACCGCAAGGGTGCGCAGGACAAAAAGCGCAGCAGCCTCTTTTCGAAGCTCAGCCGCGAAATCACCGTCGCCGCGAAGATGGGCCTGCCCGACCCCGACGCCAACGCGCGCCTGCGCGCCGCGGTCAACGCCGCCAAGGCGCAGTCGATGCCCAAGGACAATATCCAGCGCGCGATCGACAAGGCGGCGGGCAATGACGGCGAGAATTACGAGGAAATCCGCTACGAAGGCTATGGCCCCGGCGGCGTGTCGCTGATCGTCGAGGCGCTGACCGACAACCGCAACCGCACCGCGACCAACGTCCGCACCGCGTTCAGCAAGAATGGCGGCAACCTCGGCACCTCGGGCAGCGTCAGCCACGGCTTCGACCGCCTCGGCCTGATCAACTATGGCGCCGGTGCCGGCGACGCCGACACGGTGTTCGAAGCCGCGCTCGACGCGGGCGCCGACGACGTCGAATCGACCGACGAGGGCCACGACATCTGGACCAGCGTCGACAGCCTGCACGAGGTCGCCAAGGCGCTCGAAGCCAAGCTGGGCGAGGCCGAGGGCGTCAAGCTCGCGTGGCGCCCGACGCTGAAGAGCGAAGTCGCCGACGAAAGCGTCGCGCAGACTTTGTTCAAGCTGATCGACACGCTCGACGACGACGACGACGTCCAGACCGTGTGGGGCAATTACGAGATCCCGGATGCGGTGATGGAAAAGCTTGGGT
Organism: Sphingomonadaceae bacterium 3R27E2-A; assembly: GCA_005503165.1. Lineage (GTDB taxonomy): Bacteria > Pseudomonadota > Alphaproteobacteria > Sphingomonadales > Sphingomonadaceae > Sphingopyxis. Next base: position 52,001 of record SCNT01000017.1, on the reverse strand, counting down.
GAATATTTCTCCCCTCCCCTTCAGGGGAGGGGTCGGGGGTGGGGGCCAGCGGCCTCCCGCTACCTCGACAGCCCCCACCCCAACCCCTCCCCTGAAGGGGAGGGGCTTTCAGCCATGATCATCCTCGGCCTCGACCCCTCGCTCAGCTGCACCGGCTGGGGCGTGATCCGCGTCGAGGGCAGCCGCATCGGCCATATCGCCAACGGCCAGATCAAGACCGACGCCAGGACCCCCCTGCCCGAGCGGCTTGCCTATCTCGACACCGCGCTCGCCGCGGTGCTCGCCGACCACGCCCCGACCCATGCCGCCGTCGAGGAAGTCTTCGTCAACGACAATCCGCAATCGACGCTCAAGCTCGCGCACGCCCGCGGCGTCGCGCTGCTCGCCTGCGCGCGCGGCGGGCTGCCCGTCGCCGAATATGCCCCGCGCCTCGTCAAGAAGGCGATCGTCGGCACCGGCGGCGCGGCGAAGGAGCAGGTGCAGTCGATGCTGCGCGTGCTGTTGCCGGGCGCGAAGGTCGCGGGCGCCGACGCGGCGGATGCGCTGGCGGTCGCGATCTGCCATGCGAACCATCGGCCTTTGCGCTAGGCTTCGGGCAAGAGATTTCTCGCATAAAGGCATGAGGGCACAAAGGGGTGTTCCCCGGCGAAAGCCGGGGACCATCATATATGCCGCAACTGGGCCGCGGCTTTCGCCGGGGAGCACGTCGGCTCGTCCGGCGCAAATCTCTTTGTGCCTTCGTGCGAACCAGTCTTCCTTCCTTGTTCCCTTTTCATTCTCACCGCGCTAGGCAGGCAAAATGATCGCGAAACTCACCGGACGGCTCGACAGCAGCGGCGCAGGCCATGCGGTGATCGACGTCGGCGGCGTCGGCTATCTGGTCGAGGCGTCGGCGCGCACCCTCGACGCGCTCGGCGCGGTCGGCGGCGAGGTCACCATCCACACCGAAATGCTCGTCGGCGAGGATTTCCTGCGCCTGCTCGGCTTCGCGCGCGCCGAGGAGCGCGACTGGTTCCGCCTGCTCACCAGCGTCCAGGGCGTCGGCGCCAAGGTGGCGCTCGCAATCCTCTCGGCGCTCGAGATCGGCGACCTGCAGCGCGCGCTCGCGAGCGGCGACAGCGCGATGATCGCGCGCGCGAACGGCGTCGGGCCGAAACTCGCGCAGCGGATCACGCATGAGCTCAAGGACAAGGCGGGGGCGCTCGGCGGGATTTCTGGTTCGAATCCAGCCCTGTCCGCCACATCCGGCCCCCTCGGCGACGCGATCGCCGCACTCACCGGCCTCGGCTTCAAACCCGGCGAAGCAAGCGCCGCGGTCGCGGCGGCGAGCGAGGAGCTGGGCGCCGGGGCGAGCCTTGACGCGCTGGTTCGCGTGGCGCTCAAGAAGGCCGCCAGGTGACAAGCCGCATCCGACACGCCTCCTGCCGCTGCGGCCAGATCCGCATCGCCTGCACCGGCGAGCCGATCCGCGTGTCGGTGTGCCATTGCCGCGAGTGCAAGGCGCGGAGCGGCAGCGCCTTTGCCGCGCAGGTGCGCTTCCCGGAGGAGCAGGTCCGCATCGAGGGCGAAGCGACCGCGAAGATGTGGCAATATACCGGCGACAGCGGCAACACCGCCGACTGCTTCTTCTGCCCCACCTGCGGCGCGGGCGTCTGGTACCGCGCGCGGCCCTATCACGACGCCTACGCGATCCCGCTCGGCAATTTCGAGCCGGGTCACGGCTTCGTCCCCGACTACTCGGTCTATGAGGAACGCAAGGAACCTTGGGTTTCGATCGCCGGCGAGGCAATAGAGCATTATGACTGAGCCGGCCCTCACCACCCCGCATCGCACTCCCGAGGATGCCGACGCCGCGCTGCGGCCGAAGTCGCTCGCCGAATTCGTCGGGCAGGCGGCGGCGCGCGAGAATTTGCGGATCTTCGTCGAGGCGGCGAAGGCGCGCGGCGACGCGCTCGACCATGTGCTCTTCTTCGGGCCGCCGGGGCTGGGCAAGACGACGCTGGCGCAGATCGTCGCGCGCGAGCTTGGCGTCGGCTTCCGCTCGACCAGCGGTCCGGTGATCGCCAAGGCGGGCGACCTCGCCGCGCTGCTGACCAATCTCGAGGACGGCGATGTCCTCTTCATCGACGAGATCCACCGCCTGTCGCCCGCGGTCGAGGAAATCCTCTACCCCGCAATGGAGGACCGCGCGCTCGATATCATGATCGGCGAGGGGCCGTCGGCGCGCAGCGTGCGCATCGACCTGCCCAAATTCACCCTCGTCGGCGCGACGACGCGGCAGGGGTTGCTCACGACGCCGCTGCGCGATCGTTTCGGCATCCCGGTGCGGCTCAATTTCTACACCCATGGCGAGCTCGAGCAGGTGATCACGCGCGCCGCGCGGCTGCTCGGGCTCGCGATCGCCCCCGACGGCGCGCTCGAGATCGCGCGGCGCGCGCGCGGCACCCCGCGCATCGCCGGGCGGCTGCTCCGCCGCGTGCGCGATTTCGCGACGGTCGCGGGGCACGCCATCGTCGATGCCAAAGCCGCCGACGCCGCGCTCAACCGGCTCGAGGTCGATGCGCTCGGGCTCGACGCGATGGACCGGCGTTACCTGACGATGATCGCCGACATCTATCGCGGCGGCCCCGTCGGTGTCGAGACGCTGGCGGCGGGGCTCAGCGAGCCGCGCGACACGATCGAGGACGTCATCGAACCCTATCTGCTCCAGATCGGGCTGATCGCGCGCACCGCGCGCGGGCGCACGCTCAACCCCAGCGCGTGGAAGCATCTGGGGCTCAATCCCCCCGCCGGATCGCAGGACGGACTTTTCGACCTGGGCAAATAGCAGGAAAAATGGCGCGGATTCGTGCCGCTTTCATTCCACCAAGCGGCGCTATCGTGCGACGAAGCGTTGATCAGGGGTTTGCGACGAGTCGAAGCAAGGCTATCGGTTGACGCGATGAGCGACGCCCCGCCCCCCTTCGTCCCCGGCGCCTTTGTCGGGGCCGCGCATCATTACCGGGCGCGCGTCTATTTCGAGGACACCGACCTGTCGGGCATCGTCTATCACGCCAATTACCTGCGCTATATGGAGCGCGCACGCTCGGACATGCTGCGCCTCGCGGGCATCGACCAGCGCAGCGCGATGGAGGCGGGCGAAGGCGCCTGGGCTGTCACCGACCTCGCCATCAAATACAGGAGCCCCGCGAAGCTCGACGACGACCTGCTGGTCGTCAGCATTGTCGAGGCAGTGCGCGGCGCGAGCGTGATCATCGCGCAGCGCATCCTTCGTGGTCAGGATGCGTTCAGCTCCGACACGCTTACCGAGGGCCGCGTCACCGCGGCCTTCCTGTCCCCCGAAGGCCGTCCCCGCCGCCAGCCCCCGGGCTGGGTCCAGCGCTTCACCGCCGTCATGAATGGAGAGACTATCCCTTGCTAGACAATATCTCGCTGGCCGCCGACGCGGCGACGCTGTCGCCGATCGCGCTGTTCCTTCAGGCCGACTGGGTCGTCAAAGGCGTGATGATCGGGCTGCTGCTCGCGTCCATCTATGTCTGGATGGTGATCTTCACCCACGGCCGCGGCGTCGGCAAGATGATGCGCGATTCCGAGCGCTTCGAGCGCGATTTCTGGCGCGCCGACAATATCGACAAATTCTATGACAAGAACAGCGCCGAGGAACTGCCGAGCGCCAAGGTGCTCGCCGCGGGGATCAGCGAATGGCGCCGCTCGACCAAGGGCAAGGCGATCGACCGCGACGGCACGCGCGAGCGGCTGGGCATCGCGATGAACGCCGCGCTGGCGGGCGAGGTCGACCGGCTGGCCGAGAAGATCGGCACGCTCGCCACCATCGGTTCGGTCGCGCCCTTCGTCGGGCTGTTCGGCACCGTCTGGGGCATCATGCGCAGCTTCACCGCGATCGCGGCGGAAAATAACAGCAGCCTTGCGGTCGTCGCGCCGGGCATCGCCGAGGCGCTGTTCGCGACCGCGATCGGGCTGTTCGCCGCGATCCCTGCGGTGATCGCCTACAACAGCTTTTCGCAGCGGCTGAACCGCCTCGAATCGCGTCTCGGCCGCTTCGCCGACGGGCTGCACGCGACCTTCAGCCGCGAGCTGGAGCTCGAAGCCTGATGGCGATGTCGGGCCCCTCGGGCGGCGTCGGCGGCCGGCGGCGCGGGCGCGGCGGGCGCCGCGCGCCGATGTCGGAGATCAACGTCACCCCGCTCGTCGACGTGATGCTGGTGCTGCTGATCATCTTCATGATCACCGCGCCGCTGCTCGCATCGGCGGTGCCCGTCGACCTGCCCGAAAGCCGCGCCAAGCCGGTCGAGACCGAGGAGCAGGAGCCGGTGCAGCTGTCGATCAATGGCGACGACACCATCTATATCGGCGAGGAGGTCGTGCCCGAGGCCGAACTGCCCGCGCGGCTCGATGCGATCGCGGCGGCGCAGAAGGAGGGCGAGCGCCCGCAGCAGATCATGCTCCGCGCCGACAAGGGGCTCGATTATGGCCGCGTGATGCGCGTGATGGGCGAACTCAACCGCGCCGGGCTGACGCGCATCGCGCTGGTCACCACCGGGGCGGATGGCGGAGCCGAGCGCGGACCCGAAGCCCGAACCCCCGCGGTCACCGACGGTTCAGGCACGGCGCCATAGGCTGGCATCATGGCGGCAACACGGGCAGTCACCGGCAACGAAGCACGCGGCATCGCCATCGCGGTGGTCGCGCATGTCCTGATCATCGCCCTGTTGTCGGTGCAATGGACCGCGGGCGAGCGCCGCTTCGACAACCCGCCGATGGAAGTCGACCTGGTCGCCGAGACCGCGGCCGAGTCGAGCGCGCCGGTGATCAGCGACACGCCGCCCGCGGCGCGGCTGGGCGAGGAGGATGCGGTCGACATCGCCGCGCCCGAGCCGCAGCCGACCCCGCCGCTGCCCGAACCGGTGGTGCGCCCCACCCCCGCACCGACGCCGAAACAGGTCGCGCGCCCGAAAACCCCGCCGCCGGCAAAAAAACTCCCGCCCGCGGTCCAGAAAGCCGCCCCCAAGGCCGCTCCCAAGACACCGACCAAGAAGGCGGGCGTCCGCCCGACCGGACGGCTCGACGGCATCGTCGACGGGCTGGGCCGCGAACCGACCAAGTCGCCGAGCAAGGGCGCGCCCGCGGCCAAGACCGCGGCCGAGGTCCGCCAGTCCATCGATGCCAGCATCAATGCCAAGGTCCGGCCGAAGTGGAACGGTTGCAAGGTCTCCGGTCTCGATGTGAATCTGTTACGGACCAAGGTTGAGTTCAAACTCACACCATCGGGCGCTCTCGCCGGATTTACGAGTGTGGTCACGACCGGGCAGAATGACAGCAATCAGTTTCAGGTCGCACGTCACCAAGAATGTGCCAAGCGCGCCGTCGAACTCGCAGCTCCGTTCACCGAGCTTCCCGATGATAGCTACAGCTTCTGGAAAGAAGCCGAGCTGACTTTCTTCAAGAGGTAATCATGACCAAAAAGACAGTCCTCCTCGCCACGGCGCTTTCGATCTCTTTCGCTGCGCCGCTCGCAGCCCAAACCCCATCCGAAGCGTCAACACCGGCGCCCACGCCACGCCTCAGCGAGACCGTGGAAGGTGAGCTGTCGCAGGACCGCACCGTCATCGCCGTCCCCGCGCTCGCGACCCCGGCGGTCACCACCGTCGCGGGACTGCGCACCGACAGCCTCGGCCGCCAGATCGCCGAGGTCATCGCCGCCGACCTCGAGCGCAGCGGTCTCTACGCCCCGCTCGGCCCCGGCAGCGTCCGCGCGATCACCATGAACGAGGTCACCGCGCCGCGCTTCGCCGACTGGCAGGCGCGCGACGCCGAAAATGTCGTCCACGGTTTCGTGCGGGCGAGCGGCACCGGCGGGCTGATCGTCGGCTGCTACCTCTACGACACCCAGCTCGGCAGCGAGCTGGTGCGCCAGGGGTTCGAGATCCAGCCCGGTGACTGGCGCCGCGCCGCGCATAAATGCGCCGACGCCATCTATTCGCGGCTGTCGGGCGAATCGCCCTTCTTCGACAGCCGCGTCGCCTATATCGCCGAGAGCGGACCCAAGGGGAATCGCATCAAGCGCCTCGCGATCATGGACAGTGACGGCGGCAACCACCGCTTCATCACCAACGGCCAGGCGCTCGCGCTCAGCCCGCGCTTCTCGCCCGACTACAAGAAGATCGTCTACGTCAGCTATTTGCAGGACCGCGTCCGCGTGTTCATCTACGACGTCGATGCGGGCACGCAGAAGCTGGTGACCGAAAGCCGCAACGCGACCTTCGCGCCGCGCTGGTCGCCCGACGGGACGCAGATCCTCTTCTCGATGGCGGTCGCGGGCAACACCGACATCTACCGCGTCTCGGCGGCGGGCGGCACCCCGGTGCGCCTCACCAACAACCCCGGCATTGATGTCGGGGGCAGCTTCTCGCCCGACGGCAGGAAGATCGTGTTCGAAAGCGACCGCTCGGGCGGCCAGCAGATCTACACGATGAACATCGACGGATCGAACCAGCAGCGGATCAGCTTCGGCGGCGGGCGCTATGCCACCCCCGAATGGTCGCCGCGCGGCGACCTGATCGCCTTTACCAAGATGGGCGGCGGCGAGTTCCGCGTCGGGGTGATGACCCCGTCGGGCGGCGGCGAGCGGCTGCTCACCAACGACTGGCAGGACGAGGCGCCGACCTGGTCGCCCAACGGCCGCGTGCTGCAATTCTTCCGCACCTCGCGCGGGCGCGAAGGCAAGTCGAGCCTGTGGCAGGTCGACCTGACCGGCGTGAACATGCGCCGCCTGCCCACGCCCGGCGACGGGTCGGATCCCAGCTGGGGCCCGATCCGGCCGTAAGCTGGAACCATTTCGCTCCCATGCGGTATTCAACATGGGTTAATTTCGCCAACCGGACTGAAGGTCGAACAAGAAGAGGACCAATGCCATGACGATCAAGAAAACCACCGCGACGCTCGCGGCCATCGCGATGCTCGCGGTCGGAGCCTGCTCGAAAAAGGCGCCCGAGGTGCTGCCCCCCAATCCCGACGGCATCGACGACGGCAGCGGCGGTTCGGGCGCCGGCACGGGGGTGGTGCCCGGCTCGCAGCAGGACTTTCTCAACAATGTCTCGTCGGACCGCATCTTCTTCGGCTTCGACCAGTATAATGTCGATGCCGAGGACCAGGCGACGCTGGCGAGCCAGGCGCAGTGGCTGCAGCGCAACCCCGCGGTGCGCGTCCTGCTCGAGGGCCATGCCGACGAACGCGGTACGCGCGACTACAACCTCGCGCTCGGCGAGCGCCGCGCCAACGCCGCGAAAAACTATCTCGCTTCGCTCGGCGTCGATCCGTCACGCATCGAGGTGATCAGCTATGGCAAGGAACGCCCGGCCGAGCTCGGGTCGAACGAGGAAGCCTATGCCAAGAACCGCCGCGCGGTGACCGTCGTCATCCAGCGCTGAGCCTATTTTCTCCGACTGACGTCGGCGGTGCCGGCTATCCAGCCAGCAACGGCCATAACGGCACCGCGGCCCACGCCGCGATCGCCAGGAACGTTCCGAAGGGGACCGATCGCAACGACAGCGGCCGGTCCCCTTTTCCTTGGGTGAAGAGCGCCCAGACCAGCCCGCCGAAGCTGGCGAGCAGCAAAGTCAGCGGCAACGCCTGCCAGCCGAGCCAGGCGCCGAGCGCCGCCATCAGCTTGGGATCGCCGCCCCCCATGCCGTCGCGGCCGCGCAGGCGCTTGAACAGAAAGGCGACCAGCGCCAGCGCCAGGCCGCCCGCGAGCGCGCCGATCCAGCGATCAAGCATCGCCGTGCCCAGCATCGGGCCCGCGATCAGCAGGCCGGTCACCGCGAGCAGCGCATTGAGCCGGTCGGGCAACCACATATGGCGCGCGTCGAGCAAAGCGAGCGGCAGCAGCAGCCAGCCGAACAGCGCCCACAGCCAGCCCGCGGTGCCGGGCAGGATCGTCAGCGCCAGCGCGCCGATCAGTCCCGACGCCAGCTCGACCTGCATATGGAAGGGGTCGATGCGTGCGCCGCAACTTCGGCAGCGACCGCGCAGCACCAGCGCCGAAGCGAGCGGGACGAGATCGAGGGGACCGAGCGGGCGTTTGCACGCATCGCACTGCGACCGGCCGAGCACCGAGCGGCCGTCGGGCCAGCGCAGCACCAGTGTCGCAATGAAACTGCCGAACACCAGCCCGAGCAGCGCCGCCAGCCCGACGCCCGCGCCTATGGGCAAGGCGTCGAGCGCCGCGATCATGGTCTAGAAACGGCCCGTGCTGACCAGCACGAAACCGCCGTCGCCGGCGCGAAAGCCGAGCGCCGAGAGCACGGACGCCATCGTCGGATCGTCGGCGGTGATCGCGAATTCGGCGCGATAGGCGCCGCTGCCGTCGAAACCGAGCGTCAGCCGCTCCATCCCCGACTGGCTGGTCAGCATCGCCTGCGCGCGTCCGTCGGCGCAGCGCAGCGGCCCCGCCAGGCCGCGCGACAGGTCGAGCCCGGCGATCGAGGTGCCGACGCTGAGCTGGAGCCGCCCGCTCGCCGCGGTGCAGCGCCCGCGGTCGTCGAAGCGGATCGTCGCGCCCTCGAAGCGCAGACTATCCACGGGCACGAGCCCCAGCCCGCCCGACAGCGAAGTCGTGCCGTTCAAGTCAGAGACGCCGCGCGGATTGCTGCCGTGGAGCCGCCCCGCCAGCGCGCCGAGCCGCGCATCGGGCCGCGCGAAGGCGAGCTCGACATCGCCGCCGAGCAGCGCGAGCGGCGACAGGCTGGCCTGGACGTTACCGAGCGGCAGCGCGCCGAGCCGCGCCTCGATCAGCTCGCCCGCCCACACCGACCCATTGACCTCGCGCGCGGTCAGCCCCGAGCGCTCGGCGCCCGCGAGCGACAGCGCGAGCCGCATCGGGAAGGTCGCGGCGATCACGATCAGCGCGATCAGCAATGCGGCGAAGACGACGCGGCGGCGCATCATCGGCCTCCGCGGCGGAGTTCGGCGGTCATGCCGACCGTGCCGTCATTGCCCGGGGTGATCGTCAGCTGGTCGACGACGAAGCCCTGCGCCTCGAGGCTGGCGAGCCAGTCGGCGAGCACGGGCGCCTTGGCGGTGGCTATGGCGATGGTCGCCTGCCCCGCCCCGCGCGCTTCGTTGCGGTCGAGCGTCAGCCCGATCTCGCCCGCCGACTGGGTCAGGAACTGGTCCACCGGGGTCGTATCGGCCGCGGTCGGCGCGGCGGCCGCGGGCCCCTGCGCGAGCAATTGCAGCTTGGCCGCGACGCGCCCCTCGCGCTCGATCGCGGCGCGGTGCTGCGCCTCGAGGTCGGCGAAGGCGGCATAGGCCGGGCGCCCGAGGCCCCACAGGATGACGCCGAGCGCGAGGACGCCCGCGACGCCGACGAGCCAGCGCTCGCGGCGCGACAGGCCGGTCCACCAGGTCGTGATGCGCTCGCTCATGGCACCGCCCTCACGGTGATATTCGCCATCTGCTGGCCGTCGGTGCCCGCCATCGGCTGCGCGGTGACCTTGTAGCCGCGCGCCTGCAGCGCAAGCAGCACCGCGTTGAGGTCCTCGGTCCGCGGTGCCGCGAGCGTCGTCGTCAGCGTGCCGTCGGTGCGGTGCGACAGCGTCCTGAGCGCGACGCCGGGCGTATCGCGCATCGCATCGTAGAGCGCCGAGGCCGGCACCGAGAAGGCGAGCGGGCCGCCGCCCGCCGCCGCGAGCCGCCGGTCGATCTCGGCCTCGGCGGCCGCGGCGTCGGTCGCGGTCACCCCCGCCTTCTTCGCGCTTGCCACCACCGCCTCGTCGGCGCGCGAGATGTCCGAGTTGACGCGGATCGCATGGACGAGCGGGATCAGCAGGCTCACCGCCACCAGCGCGATCGCCAGCCGCTTGATCCATGTCACCATCGCCGGATCGATCGCCCAGCTGCGCTTCGGCTGCCACGCGCCGCTCAGGAGGTCGAGCGGCGGCGCGGCGAGCGAGAGCAGCAAGGCCTCGCGCATCCGGTCGGCACCCAGCGGCACGATCGGCCGCTCGGCGGCGATCAGCGGGTCGAGCTCGGGGTCCGAGGCGAAGGCGCGGTCGCCGGTGCGCAGCACCTGCTCGCGCCCGAGCTCGGCGCTCCAGAGGCTGTCGGCGTCGGGCGGCGGCACCGTCGCGGCGGCGGGAATGATTGCCGCGGGGGCCAGCCCCTGCGCCTTCAGCCAGTCGGTCCACGCGGTCATCGCCGCATGCGTCGTCACCGCGACCGGCACCGCCTGCCCGGCATCGGCGGGCTGGCCCGCGACGACATGCAGCGCCGCGACATCGCCCAGGCTCTCCCGCAGCGTGTCGAGGCGCGCGATCGCCGCGGCCTGCGCGGGCGCGGCGTCGGGATAATGGTGCCAGCGCAGCGGCACGTCGGCGGCGGGCGCGAGCGCGACCAGCCGGTCGTCGCCGCGGTCGTGCCCCCCATCGTCCTGCGGCCGCTCCCACGCGTCGACCCAGCCGTCGTCCTGCCCCGAATCGACGATCACCCCGTCGTCGACGCGCAGCCACGACGGATCGGACGCGTCGCCGCGGTTCAGCGCCGCCTGCGTCGGCAGCCAGAGAAGCAATGTTCGCGCCATGTCAGTCGGATTCGCCCCAGTCGCGCCGGACGATCACCGGCGGCGCGGCGCCCGCCGCCTGCGCCCCGCCCCAGGCGTCGATGAGCGATTCTGCCGTCAAGAAACCATCCCCCATCACCACCTGCGTGCGCAGCGCCAGCCAGCGGCTCGTCACCCCCGCCTGCTCGGCGACGTCGGTCGGCGGGTCGAGGCGGGCGAGCGGGCCGGACTCCCAGAATCGCACGCTGCTGCCATAGCCGCCCGCGGGACGCGCCGCCAGCACCGCGCGCGCATCGGCGACGCTCAATTGCCCGGGCAGCAGCATCGCGACGAGCGGCGCCTGCGCCGGCGCCAGCGTGTTGATGTTGAGCTTCACCGGCTCGGTCGCCGGCAGCACGCAGATCCAGGGTTTGAGCCCCGCATAGATGGCGGGGGTCACGCCGCGCACCGCACGAAATTCGCTGGCGTCGACCATCTTGCGGTTGGCGGGCAGGTAGCTGCCGGGCAGCGAGCGATAGACGCCGTCCTCGGCGCCGAGCGGGCCGTCGACGCTGTCGCTGTCGAGCCAGTCGGCGGTCGCCCCCGCGATCATCCGCGCCTCGTCGGCGCCGACGCCGACCAGCGTCATCAGCGCGGCGAACTGCCCGGTGGTGCCCGGCCGCTGGCTGAACCGGCCCGGCGTCGTTTCGGCGACCAGGCTGTTGAGGTTGAAGCAATTATTGGCGTCGGTCAGCCGCGCGCTGCCCTGCCCGTTCGGCAGCGGCAAGGTGAAATCGCGCCCGAGCCAGTCGCCCGCGAGCGTGAGCTTCGCCTTGTCGCGCCCGACGAGGTCGGCGACGCGGCGCATCGCGATCTCTTCGGCGGCGAAGGCGTAGGCGCGCCCCTGGTCGACCGTCGCGGCGCTCCCCGCGATGCGCGTCGCGAGCGTCAGCCGGTCGAGCGCGGTCGCGGCGATCACCGCCATCACCGACACGAGCAGCAGCACGCTGAGCAGCGCCGCGCCGCGTTCATCGCGAGGCCGGCGGATCATGGCGCGGGGGTCCCGGCGGGGAGCGGCGGCGGCGGCGCGGGCGCGGTCAGGAACAGCATCACCAGCGGCGCGCCGCCGCGGCGCGTCAGCCGCACCTCGACCGCGCGCGGCAGGCGATCGCCGGGCTCGCTGTTCCAGCTGCCCGCCCATTGCCCCCGGTCGTCGCGGTAGCGGATCGCGGCGCCGGTGACCTCGCCAACCAGCCGGTCGCCGTCGCCGAGGGGCGTGCCGTCGAGCATCGGCTGCACCGCGCGGCGCCACTCGCCGCCGGCAAAGGCATAGGCCACGCGCTCGACATTGGGCCGCGATCCCGCTTCGAGCGATCCCGCGCCGCCATGGACGAGCGCGAAGCCCGTTTCGGACCCGGCAAAGGCGGGGATCGCTTCGCCCGAGGCTCCGCGCGTCGGGCGCGGCAACGCCTGTGCGAGGTCGTTCGCCATCAAGGCGCGGACGCGGTTGACCCCGCTCATCGCCTTGAGCCGGTCCTGCACCGCGTCCTGCGTGTCGACGCTGCTGCGCAGCAGCCCCACGCCCATCGCCGCGATCGCCGCGAACAGCGACAGCGCGACGAGCATCTCGACGAGGGTGAAGCCGCGTTCGCCGGATGGCGAACGCGCCCCGGCGAAAGCCGGGGTCCCGGGAGGCCGTGCGGGCCCTTGCTGGACCCCGGCTTTCGCCGGGGAACAAGTTAGGGGAATCCACGCCCTCATCGGCTGGGCCGGATGATCGTCAGCGCCGCCTGCCCGCGCCCGCTTTCGGGACGGACAAGCAGGTCGATGCGCAGCAGGCTGTCGTCGGCGGTCTTGCTCACGCGCTGCTCGACGCGCCAGTTGCGCCCGGCGTTCGCCACGCCCACCGCGCTGTTGCCGATCGTCGGCGGCGCGGGGTCGGTCCATAGTTCGACCGCGCGGTTCTGCGCGACGATGCCCGCCATCGTGCTTTCGTCGAGATCGCCCGCGGTGCGCACCGCAAAGGCGTCGAGCCGCACCAAGGTCAGCGCCGCGATGCTGATGATGCTGAGCGCGACCAGCATTTCGAGCAGCGTGAAGCCGCGATCATCGGCACTTGATCGCGCCCCCGCGGAAGCCGGGGCCCAGAGCGGCCGCGCACGGTTTTTGATTTCGTGGACCCCGGCTTTCGCCGGGGTACGGCTGATCCTATTCGCCACGGCTGATCTCCCCCGTGGCCGACACGCGCACGAGCTCGCGCGCGTCGCCGCCGGCGAGGACCAGTGCCTGCGGGGTCGGGCTGGTCCCGACGCGGTCGAACAGCAGGCGCGCCGCGCCCTGCCCGTTGCCCGCGACGAAACGCACGTCCGACGGCCAGTTGCGCTGCTCGAAGCTGCGCCCGGGCAGCGGCTGCCATTCGCCTGCAACGCGGCGTTCGAAGCCGTAACCCGATGGCGCGAAATTGACCGACACGCTGCGCCCCTCGATCACCGCGACGTCGCGCGCGGCGGCGAGCCGCGCGGCGAGACGGTCGGCCTCGCTGCGCACGCTGCGCTCTTCCCCCGGGATCGTCAGCACCACCGCGGTCGCGGCGAGCGCCATGATCGCGAGCACGACCATCAGTTCGACGAGGGTGAAGCCGCGCTGACCGCGAGGGCAGCGCGCCCCGGCGAAAGCCGGGGCCTCGTGAGACCATGCGGAACGTAGCTTTTGCATGCGCGGGACCCCGGCTTTCGCCGGGGAGCACTGTGGGCCCGACTGCAAGGCGTCAGCTGTCGCTGCGGATGTCCGCATTGTCGTCGGTCCCGCCCGGCGCGCCGTCGGCGCCCATCGACCAGATATCGAACGCCTTTCCGTTCGCGCCCGGCGCCTGGTAATTATAGGGGCGGCCCCAGGGATCCTTCGGCAGCGTCTTGATATAGCCACCGCGGCGATAGCGTTCGGGCTGCGCGAGCGCGGGCGGCGCGACCTTCAAGGCGTTGAGGCCATCACCCGAGGTCGGATAGGTCAGATTGTCGAGCCGATATTGTTCGAGCGCGGTTTCCAGCGTCGCGATATCGGCCTTGGCCTTGGTCACCATCGCCTTGTCCTGGCTGGGCAGGACGTTGATCATCACCACCGTCGCGAGCAGGCCGATGATGAAGATCACGACCATCAGTTCGGTGAGGGTGAAACCGCGCTCGTCGCGCTTGCGACGCCGCGCGGGGCGCGCCTGGTTGGTGAAGGACGGATCGAGCATCAGGCGAAAGAATAGCTTCATCAGCGACATTTTCAAAGTCCGGCTAGGTTCTGCAACTGGAGGATCGGGAGCAGGATGGCGAGGATGATGAGGGCGACGCACGACCCCATAACGACAATTATGACAGGTTCGAGAAGCGCCATCGACGCGGCGGTAAAGCGGTCGAACTCGCGCTCGAGATAGTCGGCGGCGCGCTCGAGCATCACCTCCAGCCGCCCTGCGCTCTCGCCGCTGGCGGTCATATAGACGAGCAGGGGCGGGAAGACCCCGGCGTCGCGGAGCGCGGCCGAAAGCCCCCCGCCCGCGCGCACCTGGTCGACGATCGTCGCGGTCGCGCCCGCAAGCGCGGCGTTGCGGATCGTCGGCACGGTGAGTTTGAGCCCCTCGACCAAAGGCAGGCGGCTCGACACCATCGTCGAGAGCGTGCGCGCGAAGCGCGCGGCATAGAGATCGCGGAGCAGCCGCCCGAGCAGCGGCAGGCGCAGCAGCCGCGCATCGACGCGCGCCTTGAACGCCGGGCGGCGCATCGCCGCGACCCAGCCGAAGGCGGCTGCGGCGAGCAGCAGCGCGATCAGCCACCACCAGTTGGCGGCGAAATTCGAGATCGCGATTACCGCGCGGGTCAGGAAGGGCAATTGCTGGCCGGTGTCGGTGAACTGCTCGACGACGCGCGGGACGACGAAGATCATCAGCGCCGCGACGACGCCGATCGCGACCACCGCGAGCACGATCGGATAGGCGAGCGCGGCGATCAGCTTGCCGCGCACCTCGGCCTGGCGTTCGAGCAGGTCGGCGAGCCGCGCGAGGATGACGGTCAGGCTGCCCGTGGTCTCGCCCGCCGCGACCATCGCGCGGTAGAGCGGCGGGAAGCTTGGCGATTGGCGCGCCATCGCGTCGGCAAGGCGGCGGCCTTCGAGCAGCCCGGCGTGGACATCGCCGATCACCGCGCGCGCGCTGTCGGCTTCGCTCTGGCGCGTCAGCGTGCGCAGCGCTTCCTCGAGCGGCGCGACCTCGGCGAGCGTCGCGAGCTGGCGCGTGAAGAGCGCGAGTTCCTTGCTGCTGAGGCGCGTGCGGCGAAAGGCGAGCAGCGAGCGCCCCGCGGGTTTCGCGCCCGCCGGCTCGACCGCGACGATGTGGAAGCTGCGGCGGATCAAATCGGCGCGCGCCGCGTCGTCGTTCGCGGCGGTCAGCCGCCCCTTGCGCTCGCGGCCCTGGGGATCGATCGCCACATAGCGATAATCAGGCATCGACATCCTCGCGCCGCGCGATGCGGATCGCTTCCTCGGGCGTGGTGAGCCCCTTGGCGACCATCGCGCGCGCTGCGCTGGCGAGCGTCGGCGCCTTCAGGAAAGCGTGTTTCGCGATCATCGCCTCGTCGCCGCCGGCGTAGATATAGCGGCGCACGGTCTCGTCGACCTTGATCGCCTCGAACACCCCGACGCGGCCCTTGTAGCCGGTGCCGCCGCAGGCCTCGCAGCCCTTGGGTTTCCAGACGACGGTGCCGATGTCGAGCCCCAGCATCGCGGCGATGCTGTTGTCGGCCTGCACCGGCTCGCGGCAATGGTCGCAGAGCTTGCGAACGAGCCGCTGCGCGATCACCGCGCGCAGGGTCGAGGCGAGCAGGAAGGGTTCGACCTTGAGGTCCTTCAGGCGCGTGATCGCACCCACCGCGTCGTTGGTATGCACGGTCGACAGCACGAGGTGGCCGGTAAGCGACGCCTGGACCGCAATGTCGGCGGTCTCGCGGTCGCGGATTTCGCCGACCATCACCACGTCGGGATCCTGGCGCAGGATCGCGCGCAGCCCCGCGGCGAAGTCCAGCCCGACCTTGGCGTTGACCTGCGTCTGGCCGACGCCGTCGACGGCATATTCGACGGGGTCCTCGACGGTCAGGATGTTGCGCTGGCCGTCGTTGAGCTGCTTCAATGCGGCGTAGAGCGTCGTCGTCTTGCCCGAACCGGTCGGACCGGTGACGAGGATGATGCCATTGGGCTCGGCGAGCGCCTCGCGCAGGATCTGGTCGGCGGTGCCCGCGAGGCCGAGCACGTCGAAGTCGATACCCGCGGTGTCCTTGTCGAGGATACGCATCACCACGCGCTCGCCCGCGCGGCTGGGCAGCGTCGAGACGCGGACGTCGACCGCCTTGCCCGCCAGCGTCAGCGCGATGCGCCCGTCCTGCGGCACGCGACGTTCGGCGATGTCGAGGCGCGCCATCACCTTGATGCGGCTGACGACGACGGGCGCGACATGCGGCGGCATGCGCAGATGCTCGCGCAGCACGCCGTCGGCGCGCATGCGCACGACGAGGCCGCTTTCATAGGGTTCGATATGGATGTCGCTGACCCCCTGACGCACCGCCTCGGCGATGATCGCGTTGATCAGGCGGATCGCGGGGGCGTCGTCGGCGCTGTCGAGCAGGTCCTCGGCGCTCGGGATGCCGAGTTCGAGGTCGCTGCCGTCGAGCGAGCCCGCCATCGCCGCCGCCGAGCTGTCGACGGCATAATGGTCGGACAGGAGCCGGTCGAAATCGGCGACGCCCGCGGTCGCGACCTTGAGCGGCGCGGCCAGATAGCGCTTCACCTCGATCAACACCGCGGGGTCGCTGCCCTCGCGCAGCGTCGCGAGCCACACGCCGCCCTCGCCGGGCGCGATGACGACCCCGTGGGTGCGCGCAAAGGCGTAGGGGATGTCGACCGGCGCCGGGGGGGCGGCGATCGGATCGGGATCGGTCACGGATAGTCTCCGGGGGGCGGCGCGGGCGCGTTCGAGATCGAGGGCGGCACGTCGGTCGAGATCACCGTGCCTTCGGGACCGCGCAGCGCGGGCAGGTCGACGGGGCCGACGGTGACGTCGGTCGGGCTCGGCGGCGCCGGCGGGGTGGTCCCCATATAGTCGCGCACCAGCGTGTCGATCGCGGGTTCCTCGTTCGGGTTGCGGCGCAGCTGGACGTCGCGGACATAGCCGTAGCGGCGTGCGGTGAGCGCGGCATTGTCCTCGCGGCTGCGCAGGATCGTCGGGCGGATGAAGACCATCAGGTTGGTCTTGGCGCGGCTGCGGCTGCGCGACTTGAAAAGCTCGCCGAGCAGCGGGATGTCGCTCAGCAGCGGGATGCGCTCGATCGTCTTGCGCTCGTCGTCGTTGAGCAAGCCGCCGATCGCCAGGATCTCGCCGTCGTCGACGGTCAGCACCGTCTCGAACGAGCGCTTGTTGAGGATGAGGTCGCTGTTGCGCGACGACACGGGACCCGCGACGCTCGACACTTCCTGGCGGAGGAACAGTTTGACCTCGCCCGCGCCGTTGACCTGCGGGGTGACCTCGAGCTTGATGCCGACCTCTTCGCGCTGGACGGTGCGGAAGGCGTTGTCGAAATTGTCGCTGAGCGCTTCCCCCGTCGTGATCGGCACTTCCTGCCCGACGAGGAATTTCGCCGCCTGGTTGTCCAGCGTCACGATATGCGGGGTCGCGAGCAGGTTCGACGTCGTGTCGGATTTCACCGCGTTGATGATCGCCCCGAACACGGTGTTCTTGCCGATGTCGCCGGCGAAACCCGCGAAGCCGCCGGTCGCCTGGAGCAGCTGCGCCGCAGCGGCTTCCTGCAGGGTGTTTCCGAACGAGCTTCCGGTCGTGGTGACGGTGGTGTTGCCGTTCACGGTCGTCGTGTCCTGCGACAGCTCGTTCGCGGCATAGGCGCCGCCCAGCGTCAATATGTTGGGCGAGGCATTGCTGTAGCTAGTCGCGGCGAAGGGGATATTCTTGCCGCCGATCAGGAACTGCACGCCGAGCTGTTTCGCCGCACTGTCACCGATCTCAACGACGATCGCCTCGACCAGCACCTGTTCGCGGCGGCTGTCGAGCTGGCGGATCAGCTCGCCGAGCATGCGCTGCACCTCGCTGTTCGCGGCGACGATGATCGCGTTCGCGCCCTCGTAGCGGGTGACGATCGCGGGGCCGCGTGTCGCGATGCTGCCGCCCGAGCCGCTGACCGAGGTCGGCGTCGCGGGGACGGGCGCGGCGGTCGGGGCCGAGGTGCCGCCGCTGGACGACGAGGAAGACGAGGTCGCGGGCGGCAGGCCCGCCTTCTGCGCCGGATCGCTGCCGCCGCCGACGAGCTGCTGGATCGTCGGCAGCAGCGTCTCGGCATTGGCGTGCTGGAGCCAGTAGACGCGCAGCTCGGTGCCGCCCGCCGCCTTGGCGTCGAGGTCGTTCGCCATCGCGACGAAGCGCGCGACGAGCGCCTGGTCGCCCCTGAGCGCAATCGCATTGCTGCTGTCGATCGGCACGATCGCGACGGGCGACTGCGCCCCCTCCCCCGCCGCGGGCACGAGCGCCTGCAGTGCGGCGGCGATCTCGCGCGCGCCGGCGTTCTTGAGCGTCACGATCTGGCTGGTGGTAGTGTCGCGGTCGATGCTGCTCGCCAGCGCGCGGATGCGGCGGATATTGTCGGCGAAGTCGGCAACCACCAGGCTGTTGGCGTTGCGGTTCGCGGTGAGCGAGCCCTGCGGGCTGACCAGCGGGCGCAAGGTCTCGACCGCAGCGACCGCGTCGATGTGGCGCAGGCGGATGATCTCGGTCACGAACTGGTTCTGCGCCGCGCCGCGGCCGCCGATGCGCCCGGGCTGCGCCGCGGCGCCGTCGATCGGCTGGATGCGATAGGCGCCGTTCGGCCCCGGCACCGCGACGAGGCCGTTCGAGCGGAGAGTGGCGAGGAAAATCTCGAAATATTCGCTGCGCGACAGCGGGCGGTCGGTGACCACCGAGACCTTGCCGGTGACGCGCCCGTCGATGACGAAGGTGCGCCCGGTGATCCGCGCCGCGTCCTGGATGAAGGCGCGGATATCGGCATCGCGCACGTTCAGCGAATATTGCGCGAGCGCCGGGAGCGGTGCGGCCGAAACCAGCGCGGCGGCAAGCATCAGGGACAGTTTGAGACGCATAGAGCCTTACTTCGAAACAAAAATGGCGATCGGGATGACCTGCGCCCCGCGCTCGATTTCGAGCGAGATGCGCGCACCCGGTGCGAACTGGCTGGCGAGCGCGGCGGCGTCGCCCGCCGACCCGATGGGGCGGCCGTTGACGCCGCGCACGACGTCGCCGGGGCGCAGGCCCGCGGCGCGGAAGATCGCGCCGTCGCCCTGCGGCTGGACCACGACGCCCGTGACCTTGCCATTTTCGGTGCGCGGGGCGAAGCCGACCCCGGCCTTGAGCGCGGCGGGCGAGAGTTCGCCGGCAACGGCATTGGGATCGGCGGCGGGCGCACCGACCGGCGTCGGGGCGGGCAGCGGGGTCGCGGGCGCCGCGACCGCGGCGTCGCCGCTCTGGTCGAGGAACAGGCTCTCGCGCGCGCCGCCGCGGTCGAGCAGCACATGGTCGAAGGCAACCCCGACGAGCTTGACCCCCGGCGCAATCTCCTCGCCGACGGCGTAGCTCGACTGGACCCCGTCCTCGCCCGCGATGATCGCCGAGCCGCCGCCGGTCGCCTCGTTGATGTTGACGCCGAAGAGCGTGAGCCCGAGCGCGGTGACGGTGGCGCTGGCAGGACCCTGCCCGCCGGTGCGGAAGAAGGGATCGAAGCCGGCGAACAGCGCGCGGCGTTCGGCGGGCGAAGCGATCACCGCGGTCTGCGGCTGCCACGCGCCGAGCGGCGACAGCGGGGTGATCAGCGTCCAGACCAGCCGCACCGCCTGCACCGCGAGCAGCAGCGCCAGCAGGCCGACGAGCAGCAGCGGCCACATCGCGCGCGGCGAACGGCGAACGCGCAGCCATGCGGGCAGGCCGCGTGGCAGCCGAAGAGCCGATCCGGACATCAGCGTCGCCATGAAAAGCCCGTCTTACCCCCGCCTGAAATTGCGTCTCGCGAATCGCCTAGGGGCGATCGGTGACAATCAGCTGACGGGAAGATTACAGTTTTTTGACAATCGGGCGAGTCTGCCCTGCGGTCGCCTGTTTGCGATCCTCCCTGTGGTGCAGCCATGGGGAGGTGTCAGCCCGGAGGGCTGACGGAGGGGCCATGACGCGAGGTCGCCGCCCCTCCACCACCGCTTCGCGGCGGCCCCCTCCCCATGGCCTGCGGCCAGGGGGAGGATGTTCGGCCTCAGAACTTCAGCGAGGCTCCCAGCGAGAAGCTGCGGCCGAGCTTGTAGCGGTTGAGGAAAATCTGGTTGTCGCCCGATTCCTGCACTTCCTTGAAGGTGCGGCCGGTCAGGTTGCGCGCTTCGAACTTGAGCTCGATTTCCTTGCCGAAAACGGTGAAGCCCTGGCGCGCGACGAAGTCGAGCTGGATTCCCGGCTTTTCGCGAATGTCGGGCTGGCCCGACGGACCGCGGCTGGTGATGCGCGGGCTGGCGTAGGTGAGCAGCAGGGTCTGCTGCGACAATTTGTCCTGGTCCTCGAGACCGATCTGGACGTTGACCAGATGGTCCGACTGGCCGGTGAGCGGCGAGCCGTCGAAGAAGAAGTCGTTCGCATCGAGTTCGACGCCGTTGATCACGGTGGTGTCGCCCGCGCCAACCTTAATTTCCGACTGGGTCCAGGTATAGTTGCCGATCAGGACGAGGCGGCGGCTCTGCCAGAAGGCCGAGTCCGAGAGCGTGTCGAGCGGAATATATTTCTGCACCTCGAACTCGGCGCCGTAGAGCGTCGCCTTCGGCGCGTTGGCGAAACTGGTGTTGGCGAGCGAGTCGGTGCTGATCGAGGTATAGGCCTCGATCGGGCGGTCGATCGACTTGTAGAAGCCCGCGACGGTCACGCGCTGGTCGCGCGCGAAATACCATTCGTAACGCGCCTCGGCATTCCACAGTTCGCTGTCGGTCAGCGACGGGTTGCCACGGAACTGACGGTTCGAATCGGGATCGAGATAGACCTGCGCGATCAGTTCGCGGAACTGGGGTCGCGCGATCGTCTTCGACCCGCTGACGCGCAGCTGCATATCGGGCGCGACTTCCCACGTCAGCGTGACCGCCGGCAGCCAATAGTCGTTCTTGAGGTTCGTCGCGACAATCGCGCCGCCGCCGGTATTGAACAGGTCGACCGGCACGACGGTCTGCTTGCCGTCCTCGTAACGCACGCCGGCGTTGATGTTGACGCCCGAAGTCAGCTCGGCCTGCAGCTGCGCATATCCCGCGTGGGTCACCAGATCGGCCTCGAACGCCGCGGTGCCGTCCTGCGCCGAGGTTTCGATCAGCGTGATGTCATAGAGCTGGATCGACGCATCCGAGAGCAGATAGTCGGGACGCAGCTGCGTCACCGGCACCGGCAGGCCCGAGGCGCGGAACTGGAAGGCGCGGCGCACCGCAACACGGTGGGTGTCGGTATAGGCATAGCCGACCGTCGCGGTGATCCGGGGCGCCAGCTCGTACGACAGGTCGATCCCGCCGGACCACAGATCCTCGTTGAGGTCCGAGAAGGCGATCGTCGCGTCGCCGCGGTTGCCGCCGAGGTCGTTGATAAACTTGTCGCCCGTGGGGTCCTGCGCGAGCGGCAGGTTGGTGCGCACATAGGTGAAGCTGCGCTCATAGGGCGCCTCGCGCTGCGAATTGGCGTAGCCGCCGCGCAGGTCGAGCTGGAGCTGGTCGAAGTCGAATTCGGCCACCAGCTGCGTGTTGATCAGCTGGCGCTCGTACCAGGCGGTGTCCTGCTTCAGGATGTCGCGGCCCACCTGGTTCGCATCGCTGCCGAGGCCCAGCCGCGCCTGCTTCAGCGTGTCGCGGATATAGAGGTTGGTCCAGCGGAATTTGTGATCGCCCAGCTCGAGCCCGAAACCGAGCAGGCCGTTCACCACGATGCGATTGTCGGTGATGACGCGGTTGAAACTCGTCTGCGGATCGCCCGAGAGGTCCTGGTTCAGCGTCGTCTGCTGCAGCGTGTCGCGGGTGCGCCACTTGTTGCTGATCCCCGCGGTCGCGATGATGCCGAGTTCGCCGTCGGGCAGCGTGATCGTCGTGCCGCCGGTGACGCCCGCCGACCAGTTCACCGGGATATGGTTGTTCTGCTGGAGGAGCGTCGTCTCCGCGTTGACCAACTCCATCTGGATCGCTTCGAGATCGTCCTGCGTGAAGTCGGCGCCCTCGAGGATCGGCTTGCCGCTCGCCAGCGCGGCGCTCAGCAGCGGCGGGATGTCGCGCGTGCCGTCGTCGAAGCCGGTCCAGTCGGTATCGCTGCCATAATAGGTATAGCCGAGTTCGTTGGTCGTCTCGCTGTCCCAGCCAACGCCGCCCGAGAAGGTCAGGAAGCTCTCGCGCGGGGTCGCCTTGGTCGTGAGGTTGATCACGCCGCCGCCGAATTCGCCGGGGAAGTTCGCCGAATAGCTTTTCTGGACGAGCGTCGAATCGATGACGTTCGAGGGGAAGATGTCGAGCGGGACGACGCGCTTCAGCGGTTCGGGGCTGGGCAGCGGCGAACCGTTCAGGAGCGCGAGCGAATAACGGTCGCCGAGGCCGCGGACATAGACGAAGCCGCCGCCGACGACGCTGAGGCCGGTCACGCGCTGGAGCGAGCCCGAGATGTCGCCTTCGCCGGTGCGCGCGATGTCGGCCGACGACAGCACCGACACGACTTCGGGGGTCGCGCGGACGACATTGGGGGTATAGCGGCCGGTGACGACGATTTCCTGGTCGGCGCCGCCGGGGATCGAGACGTCGGGCTCTTCTTCGGCGGGAACGTCGCCCGGCGCCGCGTCGGTCGAGGGCTCGGCGACATCCTCGGTCGGCGGGGTCGACTGGACGGCGTCCTGCGCCAGCGCCGCGGGGGACACCAGAGCCGACGAGATAAGCAGCAGGCTGGCGAAGAGCGGCCGCGTGGTCATGATAGGAAACCCCTGTTTGCAGATGGGATAGGGGGCGAGGCGCTCCGCCGTCGGTGCGCCCCGCCCCAATATTCGAAACGTCGGCGCGTCAGACCGGGATGAGCGTGCAGGCGGCGCTCGACGAACCGAAGTTCGCGGTCGCCGAGTTGCAGGTCCAGCCCGTGAAGCGCGTGTCGGCGGCATCGCGCACGGCGCCGACATAACCCGCGTTCGCGAAGAAGGCGTTGATCGGAACCGGGTTGAACGCCGGACGGGCGGTTTCGGCCGAGCCGTTGATGAACACGCTGGCGAGCGTCGGGACGAAGCTCGAGCTGTTGTTGGTGCCCGCGTTGAAGATCGCCGCGACCTGGTCGTTGGTGACGCCGCCGGTGCCCAGGAAAGGGCTGGCGCCGCCGCACTGCATGTTGACCGAGTCGAACTTCGGCGGACCGGCTTCGTCGGGGCCTGCGGTCTGCACCGTGGTCGCCGAGTTGATGCGCAGGCACGAGATGCCCGGCGCCGCGATCACGCCGTTCATGAAGCGATAGTCGGCACCGCCGCGGATCAGGATCGAAGCGGTATTGCCAGCGGCATTGGCGCGGTGGATGAAGGTGAAGTTCGACAGCGCGACATTCTGGCGCGGGGTCGTGTCTTCGTTGCCGTTCGAGTCGATCTCGAGCATCGAGTCGCCGACCGAGCCGCCCGCCCGCTGCACCGCGAGCAGGAACTGGACATTGCCCTTGTAGCCGACGTCGGTGTCGAGGCCGTCGTCTTCCGCGCCGGTGATGGCGAGGTTGCGCATGTTCACGCGGCCGCCGAACACTTCGATGCCGTCGTCCGAGCTGTTGTGGATCTGGATATTCTCGATCGTGGTGCCCGAACCGACGCCCGAGGGGGTCAGGCCCTGCAGTTCGCTCGCCGCCGACAGGATGAAGCCCGAATAGCGGATCTGGACGTACGACATGCGGCCCGAATTGTCGGCCGGCTGCGCGCCGCCATAAAGCGCGTTCGAGGTGCCTTCGGTGTCGCGTTCGCAGGCCGCGGTGCCCGGCGTGGCGCCCGGCGCGAGGCAGTCGGTGATCGGCGCGCGGCCGAGCAGGACGACGCCGCCCCACAGCTGCGAGGTGTTGTCATCGGCCGAGCCGACGACGTTGCCGCGGCCGGTGAAGACGATCGGCTGGGTCGGGGTGCCGACCGCGTCGATGCGGTTGCCGCGGTTGACGACCAGGAACGACACGCCCGTCGCGCCGAAGATGGTCACGCCCGGATCGATCGTCAGCGTGACGTCGGTGTTGGTGCTGGTCGCGCCCTGGTCGGTGCCGACGTCGACGCGGCCGGGGAGCGAATAGATCACGCCCGGGACCTTGGGGATCGCGGTGGTGGTGGTGAAGCGCGCGGGGAAGCCGCAGTTGCGCCAGGTGCCCTGCGGGCCGGTGATGGTGCCGAGGTCGGTGAGCGCGGGGCCGGCGATCGTCGGGCAGGCAGCGGCGGGGGTGACGCCCGTCGGGGTCGGCGTCGGGGTCGGCGTCGGCGTGGGGGTCGGCGTCGGCGCCGGGATCACGATCACGCCTTCGCCGGGCGAGGCGACGCCGTCGGCGCCGCAGGCGGCCAGAATGGAACAGGCCACGCCGCTGAGCATGACCAAACGAACGCGCGCGAAAGCCGCCATGAAAATCTCCGTTATCCGCTGTGCGCGCCCAAAACGCCGGGCGGCGCCCCTGCTGAAAGTCACCGGCAGGAACGGCGAAATCATTCCGCCGCCCCCCGATGGGGCCGCCACTAGGGTGATTCGGTGACGGTCTGACGCCAGAGCGATGACATTTGAGTGACTCTTTGGAGTCGCTTTGGTGACAGCCGCGGCTGAGCGCCGCCCGGCTTCTTCGCAGCTGCAAAAATAAATGCGGCCGTGGTCGCTTGCATCGCCCGGAAAGCTTTGCTAGGCGCCCGCTCCTACCTGGTGCCGGACTCGATCCGGACCATCATGATGTGCGGTCGTGGCGGAACTGGTAGACGCGCAACGTTGAGGTCGTTGTGGCCGAAAGGCCGTGGAAGTTCGAGTCTTCTCGACCGCACCACCCAGTGTTAAGTATTAGACTTAATTCGGTTTTATTTGAGACCGCGCCGAAAGGCGCGGCCTTCTTGCCGTTTTGCGGCCCCGGATTTCACCATTGCGCCGCCGCCGGGGTCGGGTGGCCCGCCGATGCGTGTAACCACTTCCGGTCCCGGGCTTCGGCGATCTCACCGCGCGAAGGGATCCTCGCGCAGCGAACGCCCGGCCGTCTCAGGCATATAGCGCAGCGCGACGAGCCCGACGACGCATGCCAGCATCATATAATAAGCCGGCATCAGCGGGTCGCCGGTCAGGCTGATCAGGCCGCTGCCGACCATCGGCGCCGTACCGCCGAAGATCGACGTCGAAATATTATAGGCGATGGCGAAGCCTGCGAAACGCACCGCGGTCGGAAACATGGCCGGAAAGGTCGCCGAGATCGTCGCGAGCTGCGGCACGTAGAGCAGACCGAGCGCCATGAACCCGGCTATGGCGCCGGCAAATCCGGTTCCGATCAGCATATAGAGCGGCGCCACCAGCAGCAGCAGGCCGATCAGCGACCAGCGCCACATCGGCCGCCGGCCGACCCGGTCGGACAGCGCTCCCGCGAACGGGAGGAAGATCATCATGAAGAGCATGCCGACGATCGGTACGAGCAGCGCTTCGTCGTTCGACAGGCCGATGCGACGCTGGAGATAGGTCGGCATGTAGCTCAGCAACGAATAGTTGACGACATTGAGCGCGACCACGAGTCCGCCGACGACCAGCAGCGGGCGCCAGTAATCCCGCGCGAGCGCCCCCAGCCCGGGCGGCCGGCGTGCCTCGGCCGCGGCCATTTCCTCGCGGAAGATCGGCGTATCCTCCATTTTCGACCGCACATACATGCCGATCAGCCCGATCGGTCCTGCGACCAGGAACGGGATGCGCCAGCCCCATTCGTGCATCGCGGCGTCGCCGAGATGCAGCGAATAGCCGAGCATCAGCGCGGCGCCGAACGCGAAACCCGCAAGCGTCCCGAATTCCAGGAAGCTGCCATAGAAGCCGCGCCGGTCGTCGGGCGCATATTCGGCCATGAAGGTCGCGGCGCCGCCATATTCGCCGCCGGTCGAAAAGCCCTGCAGCATGCGCAGGACGATCAGCAGCGTCGGCGCCCAGAAGCCGATACTGTCGTAGGAGGGGATCAGCCCGACGGCGAAGGTCGCGCCCGCCATCAGCAGGATCGTCATCGCCAGCACCGACTTCCTGCCGATGCGGTCGCCGAGCGGGCCCCAGAAGAGACCGCCGAGCGGGCGGACGAGGAAGGATATGGCGAAGGTTGCGAGCGCGAACAGCACCGCCTCTTCGGTATCGCCGGGAAAGAGCGCGGCCGAGATATAGGTCACGCCATAGGCGTAGATTCCATAGTCGAACCATTCGACGGCATTGCCGAGCGCCGAGGCGCCGACCGCGCGATGCAGCGGCGAGAGCTTGCGAAAGGGCGGCGGATGCCCGGGGGCGTGGATGACGGGTTTATCCATGGATCACCTGCTGTTGGGGCGGCTCTGTCGAGGGGGCGGCGGATTCAGCGCCCGCCGGATCGAGCAGCGCGGCGACGGGGGTCGTGCGCGGAAGAATCTGGAAATCCCGTTGCCGGTCGGCGGGAACCGGGCCGCGCATCGCTGCGCGCCAGATCCCGAAGGTGAACATGACAGCAGAAGCCAGCGCGATGAAAAGAAAGAGGCCGCCGGCCCCGATCATCGACATCGCGGCGGCCGCGCCGAGCGGACCGAGCGCCGCGCCCGATGAATAGACGAGCACCAGTTGGCCGCTTGCTGCGACCCGCTCGGCGGGCAGGAGGCGGTCGTTCGCATAAGCAACGCAGAGCGGATAGAGCGCGAAGCTCAACCCGCCGAAAGCGGCGCCCAGGCCAAAAAGGAGGAAGCCTTTTGGCTGCGCTGCGAGCGCGACGCTGATCATCCAGGTCGCGGCGAAACAGGCGAGGATGACGCGCCGCCGGTCGTAGCGGTCGGACAGCCGGCCCAGCGGCCACTGCAGTGCGACGCCGCCGAGGATGACCGTCGCCATGAAAGCGGCGGTGTCGCCCAGATCGAGGCCGGTCCGGCGGGCGTAAATCGCCGCGAGGCCATAGAATGCGCCGAGAAGCAGGCCAGTGAAGCCCGCGCCGGCAACCCCGAGGGGCGAGGCCTCGAAAAGCCGCCGCAAAGCTACGGACGCGGCATCCTCGAGTTGCGGCGCGGCGGCTCGCGTCAGGCAAACGGGAATGATCGCGAGCGAGATCAGGATCGAGGCGAGTTCGAACGGGATCTGCGGCGCGCTATTCCCCGACCGCAATATGAGCTGGCCGAGCGCCTGCCCCGAATAGAGAGCGACCATATATCCCGCGAGCACCCCGCCGCGCGTCGCAGGTTCGGCGCGGTCGTTCAGCCAGCTTTCGATGCATATGAAGACACCCGCCACGCACAGCCCGTCGACGAAGCGAAGCGCCGTCCATAGCGCAGGATGCTGGAACAGCGCGTAGGTGAGCGTGCTCGCCGACAGCAGTGCGACGAAGGCCGCGAAGGCGCGGATGTGACCCACCCGGCGCACGACCTCGCCGGCGCGCAGCGCGCCGAGAACCAGCCCGCCGAAATAGGCGGTTGCGACGATGCCGATAACCATCGTCCCGCTGCCCGCGCGCTCGAGGCGCAACCCGATCAGCGTCGACAGGAAGCCGCTGCCCGCCATCATCACGAAGATCGCGACCAGCAGGCTCCGTACGGGGAGGATCATTGCGAACATCGGCCGTCTGCGGTCGGCGCGTCATGCGGCGCGCCGGTCCTCCGCGGTTTCGGCGACATCTTCGACCAGCGCCTTGTGCAGCACCCGCACCGCCGCGTCGAAATCGCGGCTTTCGACGATGAACTGCACGTCGACGTTGCGGATCTGGTGCTGCACCGCGATCATGGCAATGCCGGCATCGTGGAGGGCGCGCAACGCATCGGGGACGAGGCCGGGGCGCGAAATATCGCTGCCGATTGCCGCAACCATCGCCACCGGCTGCGCCGAGATCGCCGCGTCGGGATATTGGTCCTGCAGGTCGGCGATCACCTTGTTCACCGCGGCGGCGCTTGCCGACAGATAATGGGTGATCGTGTTGGCGTTCGACGATTTGCTGACGATCCAGATCTTGTGGCGCGTCAGCGCGTCGAGGATCGCGGCGTCATAGCCCTTCACCCCGACCATATCCTGCTCGAAAAATTGCAGCGCCTGAACCTGGCGCAACCCGGTGACGATCTCGACGCGCGGGACGTCGGAGACATAGTCGCCGGTGACGAGCGTGCCGCCATCCTCGCGGTCGAAAGTGTTGCGCACGCGCAGCGGGATGCCCGACTGGCGCAGCCCGCGCCCGGCGCCCGGATGCACCGCCTCCATCCCCAGGTTCGCAAGCTGGTCGGCGACGTCGTAATTGGTGCGGCCGATCTTGCGCGCCTTGTCCTCGCCGACCAGCTTCGGATCGGCGCTCGACAGGTGGAATTCCTTGTGGATGATCGCCTCGCGCGCGCCGGTCAGGACGGCGAGCCGCGAGAAGGTCATCTCGGTGTAGCCGCGCGCGTAGCGGCGCACCATGCCGCCCTCGCACCCGGCATAGCCGGTGACGATCGGCAGCGTCGTGCGCAAGTCGATTGCGGCGAAGGCCTCCTTGATCCGTTCGTCGAGGCTCCTGAGATCGTCCTGGTCCCATAGCGTCAGGTCGATGAACAGCGCATCGACGTCGCGGTCGCGAAGCAGCAGCGCGGTGCTGTGTGCGCTGTGCGCTTCGCCGATTCCCGCGAGCAGTTCGCGCACCGTGGCGAGCTGGTCCTTCAGCCCGAAGCGCCCGTGGCTGCGCAGCCGCGCGAGGTCGTCGAGGCAGGCGGTGACGGCGTCGATGCGCATGTCGACGAAGCGGTCGGCCTCGTCCCGGCTTGCGCCGCGCACGAATATCTCCGCATTGCGCGCGCGCATCGCCGCGCGCACCGCCGCCATCGCGCGCCGCCACGCCTCGGCATCGTCGTCGTCGACGAAATGGCCGTAGACGCCCGGCGCACCCGTCTTCTTGTTCTCGAGCAGGAGGTCGGTCATCCCGGCATAGGCCGAGACGACGAAGATGCGGTTGTAGAGATCGGCGCCCGACCGACCCGCGATCAACACATTGTCGAAGAGGGTCGCGGTCGCGGCCATCGAGGTGCCGCCGATCTTTTCGACGCTGTGCCCGCCGCTCATGCCGGCACCCTTTCGTTCAGCGGCCCGCGCGCGACCGTCAGCGCCTCGGGCTGGTCGCGGTTGGCGAGGAACCACGGCCGCGGCTTGAGGGCGCCGAACGGCTTTTCGAGCCGGTTGCTCACCGCATTATAGACGAGGAAGGCGTTGGCGCGCGGGAAGGGCGTGATGTTGCCGTTCGACCCGTGCATCAGGTTGCAGTCGAACAGGATCACCGTCCCGGGCCTGCCCGTCGGCGCGACGATGCCATGCTGGTGCGCGAGTTCGGCAAGGCTTTCCTCGTCGGGAACGCCATATTCCTGCTTCTTGAGCGAGCTCAGATAATGATCGTCGGGCGTCTCGCCGACGCAGGTGAGATAGGTGCGATGCGAGCCCGGAATCACCATCAGCGGGCCGTTGTGCGGGGTGTTTTCGGCGAGCAGCACCGACATCGACAGCGCGCGCATCCGCGGCATACCGTCCTCGACATGCCAGGTTTCGAAATCGCTGTGCCAATAGAATTCGCGGCCCTTGAAGCCGGGTTTATAGTTCAGCCGCGACTGGTGGACATAAACCTCGTCACCCAGCAGGAAGCGCGCGACGTCGGCGAGCCGCGCGTCGGCGGCGAGGCGCGCCATCACCCGGTTCTGGCGGTGAATCTCGAAGATCGAGCGAATCTCGCGGCTCTGCGGTTCGCTGACGATCGTCTCCGGGTCGAGCGCCGCGGGATCGGCGAGCAGGCTGCCCGCCGCCTGTTGCAGAAAGGCCACCTCTTCGCCCGAGAATATGTCCTCGAGCACTATATAGCCGTCGCGATCGAACTGTGCGGCCTCGGCCGCGCTGACGGGCGCGTCGTTGCTCCACGCGCTGTGGACGACGGGATCCTGCCGCGGCAGCAGCTCTGGTTCGGCCGCGTGGCGCGATGGGTAGATGTCGGTCATGGGACGTCCCCCTTTCCTGTTCTGTTGATGTCAGTCGGCGGGCGCGGGCCGGCGCGCCAGATCGGCATCGGCCGGATAGGCGCCTGTTTCGTCGTGCACTTCCTTGCCCGTCACCGGCGGATTGAATGCGCACGCGGTCAAAATGTCGGTTTCGGGGCGCACGATATGACGATCATGATCGTTGAGCGCGTACATCACGCCGGGTTCGAGCTTGTGGACTTCGCCCGTGCCCAGATCCTCGATCGTGCCATGGCCTTTCAGCACGAAGACGGCTTCCAGATGGTTCTGGTAATGCATCTTGAGCTCGGCGCCCGCGAACAGGGTGGTGACGTGAAAGGAAAAGCCCATGCCATCGTCCGTGAGCAGCATGCGGGCACTCGCCCAGCCGTCCGAGCGGACGTTGCGGCCGGACTTGCGGATGTCGTTGAGGTTGCGAACGATCATGTGGGTGTCTCCTGCAATTATTCGGCGGCGACGGCGTAATCGGCGGCCATCGCCCGGCGGATTTCGGCTTCGAGGATGTCGAGCCCGGCACCCAGTACGGCGTCGTCGATGACGAGCGGCGCGAGCACCTTGATCACCTCGTCATGCGCGCCGCTGGTCTCGATGATGAGCCCGGCGTCGAAACAGGCGGCGGTCACGGTCGCGGCGAGCTCGCCCGAGCCGACGTTGATTCCGCGCATCATGCCGCGGCCGCGGGTTTCGAAGCCGTGGTCCGCCGCGATGGAGGCCAGCCGGGATGCGAGAAGCGCGCCGCGGCGATCGACGTCGCGGCGGAACTCGTCCGTGCTCCAGAAATGGCGAAGCGCGGCGGTCGCGGTCACGAAGGCATGGTTGTTGCCGCGGAAGGTGCCATTATGCTCGCCGGGCGACCATTGGTCGACTTCGGGGCGCAGCAAGGTCAGCGCAAAGGGCAGGCCCATGCCCGACAGCGATTTCGCGAGCGTCACGATATCTGGAACGAACCCCATGTCCTCGAAGCTGAAAAAGCCGCCGGTGCGGCCGCAGCCGGCCTGAATGTCGTCGACGATCAGCAGCGCGCCATGCGCTTTCGCGATCTTGGCTATCCGGCGCAGCCATGCGGGCGACGCCGCATTGAGACCGCCTTCGCCCTGCACCGTCTCGACAAGGATCGCCGCAGGCGCATCGAGCCCGCTCGAAGGGTCGGCGAGCCGCTGTTCGAGCAGATCGGCGGTGTCGACCTCGGGGCCGTAATAACCGTCATAGGGTTCGTGCGCGACGTGGCTGAGCGGCACGCCCGCGCCGCCGCGTTTGGTCGCATTGCCGGTGCAAGCGAGTGCGCCAAGCGTCATCCCGTGGAAGCCGTTGGTAAAGGCGATGACCATTTCGCGGCCCGTCACCTTGCGCGCCAGCTTGATCGCGGCCTCGACGGCGTTGGTGCCGGTCGGGCCGGTGAACATCACGCGGTGGTCGAGCCCGCGCGGCTTCAGGATCAGCGTTTCGAACGTGTCGAGAAAGTCGCGCTTGGCATCGGTGTGCAGGTCGAGCCCGTGCGCGATGCCGTCGGCGGCGATATAGTCGAGCAACGCCTGCTTCAGGATCGGGTGATTGTGCCCATAGTTCAGCGTCGAGCAGCCTGACAGGAAGTCGAGATAGCGACCGCCCTGATCGTCGTGCATCCACACGCCTTCGGCGCGGCCGAACTGCCGCGGCATCGACCTGGCGTAGCTGCGGACCTGGGATTCGCGGCGCTCATAGAGGGTTCGGTCCGGAAGCGATCCGGACGGCTCGGGTGTCATAATCATCATCTTATCCCCGTTTTTCGTGGATCTTGTCGTGGTGGATCGGCCCGATGCGGGCCAGATATTCGGTGGGATGGACGCCCGCGAAATGCCGCTCGCGCTCGAACGCCACGCTTCGGTCGAGCGCGGCTCCCCGCTCGCGCGCCAGGCGGCGGAAGAGGTTCCACGATGCCAGATTGTCGTCGGTCACCGTCGTGATGAGGTGCGTGACGCCGCGCTGCGATGGGCGGGCGAGCAGTTCGTCGATCATCCGGCTTGCCAGTCCCTGACCGCGCGCATCGCTCGCAACGGCAACCTGCCATACGAAAAAGGCGGAAGGCTCCGAGGGCGGCCGATGACCGGAAATCCATCCGATGATGCGGCCCTCGCGCTCGGCGACGACGCAATGGTCGGCAAAGTGACTGCACTGGATGAGGTTGCAGTAGCGCGAATTGCGATCGAGCGGGGGGCAGGACGCGATCAAAGCGGTAACGGCGGGCCCGTCGGACGCCGTCGGCGAACGGAAGGCGATTTCGGTGTCATCGTCGCATCGCGACGATGCGTCGGGGCTCTCGGCCATCGGCGGAACGCGCTGCTGGCGATCTAAGATTATTCGTCTCCTGAAATATATTCGATTGTGCAAGCCACGGGACTCAGGCTCAAGGCCGCGCTATATATCGCTATTATTCCCGATTGTTCAACCCTGCACCCGAATAATAGTTCATTTTATGAATGATTTTCCGGGATCCGCGCACGAAGACCGTTGGACAAGTTCCGGCCTGGCGCTACGAGCAGGCATGGATTCCGAGATCGCCAGCGCAACATTGAAAGCCGTCCGGCGCATATTGCGTGCGACCGAGACCGGGCGCCGCGGCCTTGCTGCGGCCACCGGCCTCACGCCGTCGCAGCTTCTTCTGCTGCGCGAGATTTCGATGCACCCGGGCGCGACGCCGGGCGTCATCGCGGCCCAGCTGCAGTTCAGCCAGGCGACCATTACCGCGCTTGTCGATCGTCTCGAGGCGTTGGCGCTCGTGACCCGGGCACGCAGCGAGCGGGACAGGCGCCAGATATTGCTCGATCTGACGGACGAGGGCCGCCGCAAGCTGAACGAGGCGCCCGACATGTTGCAGCAGCTTTTCATCGAGCGGTTCGGCGCGCTTCCGCTCTGGGAACAGGCGATGATCCTTGCCGCCAGCGAAAAGCTGGCCATCCTGCTCGGCGGAGGCGAAATCGACGCGGCGCCGCTCCTCGACGCGGGGGCGATCGATCGCGCCGAAACCGAGCCCTGAGCCATCCTCGCGCCAGCGCTTCTCGCAGAACGCCGACCTGGCAGCCGCCCACGCGCCTGATCCTCTGCTTTCCCCTGCCGCCTGAATCAGGTCGGGGGCCCAGACACGGCCGCATCCGTCCGGTCAGGGGCCAAAAACCAGTTCGAGCATCTGACGTTTCCAGATCGCGACCGACCGCTCGACGAGAGCCATGTTGGGATTGCGGATATATTCGACCGTCAGGCCGCGTGTCACCGCGTTGTTGAGCAGCTGGAGCGTCTGATAGGCCTCGTCATTGTCGATGCCCGCCGCGCGCAATATCATATGGCCCCACAGCCGGACCCGGCGATCGAAGCGCCGCGCACTCGGCCCGACCTCCTGATCGAGATCGGGATCGTTGCGGCGGGCGAGATGGATTTCGAGCACCGCGGCCATTTCGGGGCGGCTGACCATCTGGTAGTTGGCGTCGATCAGATTTTCCATCGACTGTCGCGGGGTCGTGCCGGCCCGGATAGCCTCGGCATAGACCCTGGTGCGATAGGCCGCGAACTCGGCGGCGACGGCGGCCATCAGCTTGGCCTTTGTCGGGAACTGGTGCTGGATCGCGCCCAGGCTCATGCCCGCGGCATCGCGGATGGCGAGCATCGTCGCGCCCGAATAGCCCTGCGAGCAGAGCACGTCACGGGCCGCCGCCAGCACCCGCGCGCGAGTGGCGGCGCTGCGGTCGGCCTGGCTGCGGCGTGGTCTGGTTGCGGTCTTCGTCATGCCCCGGTCATCTGCGATAGCGCGTGCTGCGGAGATAGGCGAGCCGCCTCAAAATGCCACCGTCGCATTGACGCCGATCGTTCGCGGGCGAAGGACTGCGGCGCCGAGCGCGCCATCGACGTTGCGAGGCAGCCCGGCGACGCCCAGCAGCGCCTGCGTCGAGGTGATACCGCGACTGTTAGTCAGATTGTTGGCATAAGCGGCCAGCGAGTAGCGCCCGAAATCGAGGCCGGCCCGAAGGTCGACAACTTCATAGGCGCCGACGCGCGCAAAATGGGCATAGGCGGCGCGATACGCGGGATCGAAACCGCCGCTTTGCCGCGAGACCGAACGGATGGATGCGCCAATCGACGCGGTTGCGGAAGCGCCGAGCTCCCATCGGTAATCGGCGTTGAGATTGACGGCATATTTGGGTGCGAAGGGCAGGCGGTCGCCCTTGACCGCGCCGACGGCGACCGGATCGGTATCGCCGCTGAGCCGGGCGTCGGTATAGGTGAAGCCGACCGAGGTCGTGAAGCCGCGGGTCGGGCGCAGCGTCGCGACGATCTCGGCGCCGTCGACCTTGGCGCTGGTGCCGTTGACGTTGACGCCGAAGCCGTTGACGACGGCGGCGAGCTGGATGTCGCTCCAGTCGATATGATAGAGCGAGGCCTCGATCGAGGCGCTGCGATCGGCGGTGTCGCCCTTGAACCCGGCTTCATAGCTGGTGACGGCGTCGGGCTGATAGGTCGTCGGGGTCCCCGGCGGCGAACCGATCGGGATGACGTTCGGGCCGCCGGGCCGATAGCCCTTGGCGACGCGCGCATAGAGCGACGCCTGGCCGCCGAACTTGATCTTCGGCGCGACCGACCAGGTGAAGACATTGTCCGATGAGCGAAGACCCTCGATCAGCGCGGTGCCGAGCAGGACGCCGTCGGTCGCCTGTCGGGCGCGCTGGCGGTTGTGGCTGTACCGGCCGCCGAGGTCGATATCGAACCAGGAGGACAGGTGCAGCGTTGCGTTGGCGAAGCCCGCGATTTCCTCATAGCGCGAGTTCAGGTCGAACACCGCCAGTTCGAACGGCAGGTCGATCGGGATCAGCACGCCGGGCGTGCCCGGAACCGCGGTCTTCAGATCCTGGACGATGCGGGCCTTTTCCCGCGTGTAATAACCGCCGATCAGCCATTCGACGAAATCGCCGCCATTCGATGCGAGACGGAGTTCCTGCGTCCATTTGCGGTTTTCGGTGAGCTGGTCGAAATAGACGTAGGAGCCGAGCACCGGACCGAGGTTCGCGGTATAGTCGGCGCGGAACGATTGAAGCTGTTCGCCGTAGCTCGTCGCCGAAGTCAAGGTGACGCCGCCGAAATCATAGGCGATCGTGCCGTTGTAGAGCCGATACTTCACATTGTTGAAGGTCGGCAGATATTCCGATTGCGTGAGCCCGCCATAGAGCGGCTTGAGCGTTGCGGGATCGGCTTCGACGATGCTCGGGGCATCGACATACAGGTTCTGGACCAGCGCGCTCAGCCGGACGCTGAGATTGACGTCGGGCTTCCACAGCAGCGAGGCGCGGCCGCCATAATTTTCGAGATCGTTGATATTGCTGCGGACGTTCGACCCTGCGGTGCCGGTCGAGTCGATATAGCCGCCCTGCTTGCGGTATGACCCCGAGGCGCGGAAGGCGAGCGTCTCGCCGAGCGGGACGTTGACCATCGCCGCGCCGCGATAGGAGGCGTCGCCGCCGTCCGTGAACTCGACGCCGCCGAGCACTTTGGCCTCGAAGCCCGACGTCGAGGGCTCGTTGGTCACGAATTTGAGCAGGCCGCCGAGCGAACTCGCGCCATAGAGCGTCCCCTGCGGCCCGCGCAGCACCTCGATCCGCGCGATGTCGAAGCTGTCGAAATCGCCCGCGAGTTCGGATCCGTTGGCGAGGCCCGTGCTCGATCCGAAGGGCGTTTCGTCGACATAGACCGCGACGGTCGAGGCGACCCCGCCGGTGTTGATCCCGCGCAGCACGAGCCGGCCCTGGCCAGGCGTGCCCTGAACGAGCTGCAGGCCGGGAACATTCTTGAGATAGTCGGCGAACCCGGTCGCTCCCTGCTGCTCGAGCGTCGCGGCAGAGATGACCGAAACCGACTGCGGCACGTCGATCAGCGTCTGCGATCGCTTCTGCGCGGTGACGACGATCTCCTCGCCCGGGCTGGTGTCGCTCTCCTGCGCCGATGCCGTGGCGGGCCATGCAAGCGCCAGGGCGGTGCCGCTCAGGGCCTTGATCGACAGTCGCATATTTCGTCCCCTCATCCTTAGGTCCGTTCCGGGTTCACTCGTCGCGGCCGAGCGCGAAGCGCATGCCGTGCAGGATCGCGGCGGGCGCTGCGGAAACATGATCATCCTCGGCGAAGGCGACATAGCGGACGGCGGTGAGCCCCGCTTCGACTAGCGCTGCGGCGAATTCGCGCGCCGCATCGACCATGCGCGCGGCGCGGATCTGGCTTTGCGCCTCTTCCAGCGTCACGCCGATCCCGTCGGGGACGCTCGTCGGCAGCTCCTGTTCCCTCGCGCCCACATCGACGAACAGGCGGGGCTGGCGCGGCAGAGCGGCGAGCCGTTCGCGGAAGAACGGCAATTCGCGCAGGATCGCAAAGCCGTCCCACCAGAGCGACGGGCTGCTGACGATGAAGGCCGCGAAGCTGTCCGGCCGGTTCAGCAATGCGCGCGCCGCGAACAGCCCGCCGAGCGAGTGACCGAAAAGGATTGGCGGACCCTCCGCCGTCTGCGGATAGCGCCTGACCATCTCGGGCCGCAGGGCATCTGCAAGGAAGGCGAGAAACGCATCGGCGCCGCCGCTTGCCGCGCCCCCGATCGCTTCGCCCAGGCCGCCGAGGTCTCGCAACGCCGCTTCGCCGATCGACGGGGCGAGGTCCGCGGTGCGCAGCTTCAGCATATCCGGATAGGCGGCGTCATAACCGACGCCGACGACATAATGGGCAGGAAAGCCGGCGACATTTGTCATCGCGCGGGCGATCTCGGACGCCATACCGAACAACATATCGCCATCGACGACGTACAGAACGGGTACGGCCGCATCGGGTGCCGGAGCCGCAGGCGCTGCAACGCTGATGGTCAGCCGGCCGGTTCCCGACGGATGCGGAAGCGTGAACTGCTCCAGGGATGCGCGAACCGGAAAGGGCATCGAGTTTCTCCCGGCGGGCTGTCGATCGACCATCGCGCCCGCCGCCGGTTCGATGTCTGTACTCCATTTACAATAAAGTCAACCTGTTTTAATGATGCGTTCGGCCCGCCCGGCGGCGGGGATGGAGAAACAACATGGACGGCAGCCGTGGCAGGACCGGTCGAAGCGGGCATTTCGCCGGGACGGGCGTCGCTTGCACGAGAACGGGCCTTGCCTGGTACGGGCTCGGCGTGCTGCTGATGACGACGCTCTTCGCCTTTGTCGTCCGCCAGATGCTCAGCTTGATTGCACCGTCGCTGCAGCTGTCGATGGGGTTTACCGACCTGCAGCTCGGTATGTTGCAGGGGCTGGGCATGGCGGTGTTCGCCAGTGTCGCAAGCTACCCGATGGGATGGCTCGCCGATCGCTTCGGCCGACGCCTGATCCTTGCGCTTGGCGTTGCCTGCTGGTCGCTGGCGACCGCGCTCTTTGCCTTTCAGAGCGGCTTTTGGGGCCTTTTCGCCGCGACCGTCGGGATCGCGGTCGGAGAGGCGGGACTGGCGCCGATCGTCTTCGCCCTGATCCCCGATCTGTTCCCGGAAAAGCAGCGCAATACGGCCAATTTCATCTTCTACGGCGGGTCGCTGCTCGGTGCGGGCATCGGGATGGCGCTCGGGGGCGTCCTGCTCCAGTGGCTCGCCGGCGCGCATGGCGGCTTTCCCGGCCGGCTCGCCGACTTCGACAGCTGGCGCCTGGCGATGATCCTGATCGCGCTGCCAGGTCCGATCTTCTTCCTCCTCGTCCTGACGATGCCGCTCGGCAACCGGAACGAGGGAGCAACGCCGGCGGCCGCAGTCGATTCTGCGGGCGATCGCGATTTCCTGCCCTATGCGACCGCGCACTGGCGCACGCTCGCCTGCATCTTCGGTTCGATCTTTGCGATGGCGGTGGCGATGACGTCGGGGGTGATGTGGTTTCCGCTGGCGCTGCCGCGCGCGTTCGGGGTCGACCCGGCGACGATCGGCGTCGGGCTCGGGACCGCGATCACGGTCGCGACGTTCGCCGGGGTGCTGCTGGCGCCGCTGACGCTCAGGCTCCGCCGCGCGGATGCCGATCTCGACCCCGTCAGGGCCGCGGCGATCTTTGTCGCGTTGACGCCGCTGCCCGCCGCCCTCCTGCCGTTCGCAGCGTCGGCGTTTCAGGCCTATTGCATCGCCGCGGTGCAGGGGGCGCTGGGCATAGCCGCCTCTTCGCTGATGCCTGGCGTGCTCCAGAAACTGGCGCCTGCGCATCTCCGCTCGCGCGTGCTGGCGCTGCTTGGCATCGTCAACGCGCTGGCGCTCGCCGCGTCGCCGCTCGCGATCGGCGCGATTTCGGGGCTGATCGAAGGACCGCGCGGCATGCTGAGCGCGATAGCGATCGTCAGCCTGCCCTCGCTGATTGTCTCGGCGATCCTGATGGCGCTGGCGCCCCGCCCTTACGGCATTACTCTACGGGCCATCCGGCCCGCGCTTGCGAAGGACCCGACATGAACACGATATCCTGCGCCCCGACCGATATGGCGGACATGCGCGAGGCGCTGGCATCCGGCGGCGTCACGGCTGCGGCGCTGGTCGACCAGGCGATCGCGCGTGCGGAGGCGGTCAATCCGCTGCTCAACTTCATCGCGTGGCCAACTTTCGATCGCGCCCGCACCCAGGCTCGCGCGGCGCAATCGGGGCCGCTGTCGGGCATCCCCACGATGATCAAGGATATGCTTCCGGAGGGCGGGATACCCGCGACGTTCGGATCGGCCGCGCTGCGCGATTTCGTGCCGTCCGCGGACGCGCCCTATGCGCGGACCATCGCGGCTGCGGGACTGATCTCGATCGGTCGCTCGACGATGCCCGAACTCGGCCTGAACGCCGTGACCGAATCGCCCTTGTTCGGGCCGACCCGCAATCCGTGGAATCCGGACTATACGCCCGGCGGCTCGTCGGGCGGCGGCGCCGCAGCCGTCGCGGCTGGCGTGGTTCCGATCGCGCATGCCAGCGACGGGCTGGGCTCTATCCGTCACGGGGCCGCGCCGTGCGGCCTCGTCGGGCTGAAGCCGTCCCGGCAACGCAACGCCGGCGAGGAAGCATTTCGCTCGATCACCGATCTGGCCGTCAACGGCTGCGTCAGCCGGACGGTGCGCGACACCGCCGCGTGGCTCGCGGCGACGCAAACGCGCGCGCCCGATTGCCTGCCGCCGATCCCGCTGGTGACCGCGCCGATCGACCGTCACCTGAGCATTGACGCTTACAGCCGCGTGATGCGGACCGGAGATTCGCCCGATGCCAGCGTCCGGCGCGTCTGGGAAGATACGGTCGCGCTGCTCGACCGCCTCGGCCACCGAGTAAGGGCGGCCGACCTGCCTTTTGCCGGCGCGGTCGCGATGGACCTGCTGGGCACCATCACCGAGGGCATGTTCTGCCGCCGCCTCGGCATGTTGTCGCAAGCGATCGGCATAGAGGTCAAGGTCGACGATCTCGAACATCGGTCCGCGACGCTGATCGCCGCGGGCGAGGCGATCAGCGACGCGCAGTTCGCATCGGCCTGGACGTCGATGGAGGGCGTGGTGACCGCTTACCTCGAACGGCTCGAGCAGGTCGATATCTGGATGACCCCGACGCTCAGCACCGAGATTCCGCGCATCGGCGTTTTCGGGCCCCATGTTGCGTGGGCCGATCAAAAGGATCCGCTGATCGACTATGCCGGCTATTGCTGGATC
Source organism: Sphingomonadaceae bacterium 3R27E2-A (assembly GCA_005503165.1). GTDB lineage: Bacteria > Pseudomonadota > Alphaproteobacteria > Sphingomonadales > Sphingomonadaceae > Sphingopyxis. Next base: position 12,536 of record SCNT01000017.1, on the reverse strand, counting down.
GACAATTTCGCGGGAACGCCGTCAATCAGCCTGCCGATCGGGTTCAGCGACAGCGGGCTGCCCGTCGGCATCCAGTTCGCGACCCGGCCCAGCGGCGAGGCGCTGCTGCTGGGGCTCGCCTATCAGCTCGAGGCCGAACTTCAATGGCAGCGGCACATCCCGCCGATCTGGGCCGGAGACCGGTAGCCACCGCGCGTCAGGCGGTCGGCGCGCGATCGTAGACGAGACGGAAACCGACGTTGCTGGTTCCCAGGCCCGGATCGCGGCCCTGCCGCGACGCCGGGCGATACCGCTGGCAATAGTTGGGCGCACACAGATAGCTTCCGCCCTTCACCGTCCGCGAGGCCATGCCGGGGTTGAACGGGTCATGGGCCGCAGCTTCGCCGGGGCCTTTCGGATTGTCGCTGTCGCCGGGGTCGTGGCCGGGTTTGAAGAAGTCGGAGGTCACTTCCCACACATTGCCGACCATGTCGTAGAGGCCGTTGGCGTTGGGCTTGTAGCAGCCGACCGGCGCCACCCCCTTGAACCCGTCGGTTTCGGCGTTGTAGTTGGGAAAGGCGCCCTGCCAGCTGTTCGCCTCTTCGGGCTGGACATTCTTCGAGCGCTGCCCCGCACTCGCGGCAAATTCCCATTCGGCCTCGGTCGGGATGCGCCCGCCGGCCCATTCGGCATAGGCGACCATGTCGTCCCACGCGAGATGGACCACGGGTTCGTTGGCGACCCGGTCGGGACCGGCCGGGCCATAAGGCTTTTTCCAGTTCGCCCCCGGGACATATTTCCACCAGTCGGCGTAATTGCTCGACGGGAAATCGGGCGGCGTGAACACCGCCGACCCCGCCTTGAGCATGTCGGGCGGGATGCGATCGGCCGGCACCCGGAACTGCTTCGGATCGACCGGCTTCTCGGCGACCGTGACATAGCCGGTGGCCGACACGAACTTGGCGAACTGCCGGTTGGTCACCTCGTGCGGATCGATCCAGAAGCCGGCGACCGTCGTCCTGCGCACCGGGCCCTCCTCGTCATAGACGTCATCCTCGCCCATCTCGAACGTCCCGCCGGCCAGCTTCACCGGCGTGTCGGCAATCGCCGGGCACTGGCGCGGCGCGGCAGCGGCGGCGACCTGCTTGTCCTCGTCCGCGTCGCCGCAGGCGGCAAGAGCGAGCAGGGAGGCGGTCAGCGCCAGCGCGCAAAAGGATCCGGAAGGTTTGAAGCTCATGGGGTATCACCGGCGAACGATTGGATGGGGACCAGGCGAACGCAAGCTGGACGGATGAGTCTCTCCGGTCAATGGGCGGAAGCGGTCGGACCCGGCAAGGGCCCTGCTGCTCGCCCCGCCACGGCGACGGCCTTTGCGCCGATACGGGCGGTTCGCGAAGGCGGCCGATCGATCCCGCGACCGCTTGGCAGGGCCGCCAAATGCTGCTTTGGCGGCTGCACCGAAAGCGGCAAGGGAGCAGGCAATGACGGCATGGGACGCATGGATCGGGCGCAGCATCGAACAGCACGACCGGCTCACCCCCGCCGCGCTCGCGCGCTTCCGCGCGACGATCGACAGCGACGCGGCGGGCGAAGCCGCGAATCAGGCGATCCACTGGTGCCTCTGCCTGCCCGACGCGCCGACAAGCGCGCTCGGCCCCGACGGCCATCCGCTGCGCCAGGACGATCCGGGCAGCTTCATGCCGCCCATCGCGCTGCCGCGCCGCATGTGGGCCGCGAGCGACGTCCGCTTTCTGGCCCCGATTTCCGCGGGAGCGGTCATCGCGCGCACCTCGACCATCGCCGCGATCACGGAAAAGACCGGCGGCACCGGCCAGCTCGTCTTCGTCGAGGTCGAGCATGAAACGCGCGCCGGCGATGTCGTCGCGGTGCACGAGCGCCAGACCATCGTATTCCGCGCACCCGCGCCCGCCGCGGCCCCGGCTCCGGCCCCCGCACCCGCGGGCGAACCCGATCTGTCGGACTGGACCTGGCGCCGCGACGTCGTCCCGACCGAGGCGATGCTGTTCCGCTATTCGGCGCTGACCTTCAACAGCCACCGCATCCATTACGACCTGCCCTATGCGCGTAACGAGGAAGGCTACCCCGGGCTCGTCGTCCACGGTCCGCTGACCGCGACCTTGCTGCTCGACCTCGCGCAGCGCAAGCTCGGCGCCAATGCGCTCGCCGCCTTCACCATGCGCGCGCAGGCGCCCGCCTTCGCCGGCGAAACCATTCACCTCGTCGGCCGCGCCCGGGACGAGGCGTGGGAAATGGCCGCGATCGGCCCCGACGGGCGAACCATCATGGCCGCGAAGGCAAAACCATGAGCGAACCGGACCCGCGCGACCAGGCGGCGTTTGGAGCCGGCCTCCCGCTTCGGCCGGCGATCGTCTCGTAATAGTCGCGCACCGTCAGCGCGCCTTGTGCGGGCGACCGGCGCGTCATTCGCGAAGCCCGCGCAGCGCCGCGCCCGCGGCGAAGGGCCCGATCATGGTCAGCAGCAGGCTCACCGCGCCGAGCAGCTTCACCGCCCCGCGCCCCGCCGGGTCGAGCATCCCCGCGCCGAAGATGAGGAGGGGCACCGCGAGCGGCAGTACGAGCAGCCCGCCGATCGCGCTCCCGCCCTTCAATCCCGCGGTCAGCGCCGCGCTCAGCACCGCGAGCGCGGCGAGCGCGGGGACCGCGATCGCGATCCCCGTGGCCAGCGTTTCGACGCGTCCGGCATCCTGCGCAAGCAGGGCTGCGGCGGGGAACAGGGCGATCAGCAGCGGCAGCCCGAACCCGATCGCATGCGCGCCGATCTTCACCGCCGCGATCACCTCGTCGGCGACCCCCCGCACCGCGAGCTGGTCGAGCACCCCCGCGTCGCGGTCGGGGCGCACCAGCCGGTCGATCGGGAGCAGCGCCGCGAGCAGCGCCGCGACCCAGACCATCCCGCCGCCCGCGCGCTGCAGCAGCGGCGCATCGGGCCCGACCGCGAAGGGAAAGGCCGTCGCCACCAGCAGGAAGAACAGCACCGGCAGCCACAGCGCCCCGCTGCCCCACGCCCGGCGGAGGTCGCGCCAGAACAGGGCGATCAGCATCGTCACGCGCTCACCTCGTCATTGCGAGGAGCGTAGCGACGCGGCAATCTCCAGCCATCGGTCTTGCGCGATGTTTCGAGCTGGAGATTGCTTCGCTTCGCTCGCAATGACGGTGATCGGGTCACGCCAGCGCCCCCATATCGAGCTCGGCGAGGTCGGGCACGCCCAGCGCGAAGTGCGACGCCAGCAGCACCGCGCCGCCGTTCGCGCGGTGCGCCGCGATCGCCGCGACCAGCCGCGCCTGCGCCGCATCGTCCATGCCGTTGGCGGGCTCGTCGAGCAGCCAGATCGGCGCCCCCGACGCGATCACGCGCACCATCGCGGCGCGCTTCCTCTGCCCGGTCGACAGCATCGCGACCGGCACCTCGGCGAGCGGATGCAACGCCATCGCCGCCATCGCGCGGTCGACCGTGTGCCCGTCGACGGTGTCGACCCGCGCCCAGAAATCGAGCGCGCGGCGCAGCGGCAGTTCGGCGTCGAGCGCCGCCGCCTCGTCGATCAGCGCCACGCGCCCGAAACGCTCGACCGTGCCCGCCGCCGGCCGCAGCAACCCGGCGGCCAGCCGGATCAGGCTCGACTTGCCCGCGCCGTTCGGACCGCGCAGCCACAGCGCTTCGCCGCGCGCCAGCGCCAGCGACAGCCCTGCGAACAACAGCCGGTCCCCGCGGATGCACGCTATCTGCTCCAGCCGCAGCAGCGCCGTCACGCCAGGTCCTCGAGCGCGTGCATATCGTCGTCGGACAGCCCGAAATGATGCCCGAATTCGTGGATCAGCACATGGCGCACCAGCCGGTCGAGCCGCTCGCCGCCCTCGATCCACTCGACCAGGATCGGCACGCGATAGAGCGTCACGCGGTCGGGCATGCCGCCGCTCGCATCGATGCTGCGTTCGGTGAGCGGCCGTCCCTCGTACAGCCCCGTCAGGTCATAGGGATGCTCGATGTCGAGCGACGTCAGCACCGCGTCGTCGGCGAATTCCTCGATCGCGATCACCACGCCCTTCAAATGCGGCTTGAAGATGTCGGGCATCGTCTCGAACGCCGCCTCGGCCAGCGCGAACAGCGCGTCGGCGTCGGGGGCGGGGCCGGTCCATCCGGCGCGCAGGCTGCTCTTGTCGCTCATCGCGCCCTTCCTTATGGGGAGCGCCGCGCCATTACCAGCGGGGAGACGAAGCGATGGTCCGGAAACTCGACGAGGAGGAACGCGCCGCGCTGCTCGCCCGCTTCCCCGACTGGACGCACGAGCCGCAGCGCGATGCGATCACCCGCCGCTTCAAATTCGACGATTTCGCGCAGGCCTTCGGCTTCATGGCGAGCGTCGCGATCATCGCCGAGAAGATGGACCATCATCCCGAATGGTCGAACGTCTACAACCGCGTCGACATATTGCTCACGACGCACGACGCCGACGGGCTGTCGGAGCGGGACGCCAGGCTGGCGGAGGCGATCGAGGCGTTGCTCTGAACAAATGGTCGGCTTTCGGGCGGAAGCGGACCTTCTTAATCCTCACTGCGGCGTAGCCGTGGGGAGGGGGACCACCCGAAGGGTGGTGGAGGGGCCGATGCCCCAAGCCCAGGTTCCAGGCGGCCGCCCCTCCACCATGCTTCGAGTTTGGGGTTGGATTGCCCCCGGCAATGCAGGTCCGGTCCGGGGGACCGGACGACCCCAAACTGTCCCCCTCCCCATCGCTGCGCGACAGGGAGGATTATTATGTCCGCTCCCCACCCCAAAACCGCCGCGCATGCCACCCCGCTTGCCTTCTCCCCCAACCCGTTTCACAAGCAACCAAAACAGGGGAGCCCGAATGACCGACAGCCTGCTGCGCCGCAAGATCATCGTTGCCAAGAAGCAGGAGGGGCCCGCGCTCGCGCGCACCCTCGGCTGGCCGCATCTCGTGGCGCTCGGCGTCGGCGCGATCGTCGGCACCGGCATCCTGACGCTGATCGGCGTCGGCGCCGACAAGGCGGGCCCCGCGGTGATCCTCTCCTTCGCGGTCGCAGGACTGATCTGCGCCTGCGCCGCGCTCGCTTATGCCGAAATGGCGACGATGATTCCGGCCTCGGGCAGCGCTTACACCTACTCCTATGTCGTGATCGGCGAACTCATCGCGTGGATCGTCGGGTGGAGCCTGATCCTCGAATATTCGCTGGTGGTCAGCGCGGTGGCGGTCGGCTGGTCAGGCTATGCCGCGCCCCTGCTCGAGGCGTCGCTCGGCGTGCCGATGGCGCTGATGCAGGGCCCCGAACTCGGCGGGATCGTCAACCTGCCGGCAATCGCGATCATCGCCATCGTCGCGGGCATGCTGCTGTTCGGCACGCGCGAGAGCGCGACGGTCAACGCGATCCTGGTGATCGTCAAGATCATCGCGCTCGGCGTGTTCGTCGCGGTCGCCTTGCCCGCCTTCGACGCCGCCAATCTCGAGCCCTTCAGCCCCTATGGCTTCGCCAAGCATATCGGCCCCGACGGGGTCGAGCGCGGCGTGATGGCCGCGGCGGCGATCATCTTCTTCGCCTTCTACGGTTTCGATGCGATCGCCACCGCCGCCGAAGAAGCGAAGGATCCCGACCGCGACCTCAAGATCGGGATCGTCGGGTCGATGTTCGTCTGCGTGCTGATCTACATCGCGGTCGCGGTCGCGGCAGTCGGCGCGATCTCGTACAGCAAATTCGCCAACAGCCCCGAGCCGCTCGCGCTGATCCTGCGCGATCTCGGCAGCCCCACCGCAGCTTATTATCTTGGCGTCTCGGCGGTGATCGCGCTGCCGACCGTGATCCTCGCCTTCTTCTACGGCCAGAGCCGCATCTTCTTCACCATGGCGCGCGACGGGCTGCTCCCGAAGTCGCTCGCGGCGCTGTCGCCGCGCGGCACCCCGGTGCGCATCACCATCTTCACCGCGCTCGTCGTCGCGGTGCTCGCGGGCTTCATTCCGCTCGACGAGCTGGCGGCGCTGGCGAATGCGGGCACGCTCGCGGCCTTCACCGCGGTGTCGGTATGCATGCTGATCATGCGCCGCCGCGCCCCCGACGCGCCGCGCACCTTCCGCACGCCGCTGCCGTGGGTGGTCGGCGGCATCGCCGTGCTCGGCTGCATCTACCTCTTCGCCAGCCTGCCCGCGCAGACACAGCTGTGGTTCGGGATCTGGAACGTCGGGGGGCTGGCGGTCTATTTCCTCTACGCCCGGCGAAACGCCGTCGCGCGATAGGCCGGGAGCGGCGGCGAAAGCCGCCCGCACGCGCATCGGAACAGCCGCCCCCCTCCCCCTAGCGGCCCGTGTTGCACGCATGGAGGCGGAGCGTATCGGTCAGCGCTCGCGATACTCGGGCGCGCGCTTGCCCAAGAAGGCGGCGAGCGCCTCCTTGTGATCCTCGGTCGCCGACAGGATCACCTGCTGCCGGTCCTCGATCGCCATCGCGGCGTCGAGGCTCTGCGCGTCGATGTTGAGGTTCAGCGCCTGCTTCGACAGCCGCAGCCCCCACGGCGCGGTCGCGAGCATCTCGTCGGCGAGCGCCAGCCCGCGGTCGAGCAGCGCCTCCTCCTCGACGATCTCGCTGATCAGCCCGGCGCTGAGCGCGCGTTCGGCGTCGATGAAACGCCCGGTCAGGATCATCTCCGACGCGAGGCTCGCGCCCACCAGCCGCGGCAGGAAATAGCTCGACGCCATGTCGCAGCCGCCGAGCCCGATGCGGATATAGGCGGCGTTGCAGCGGAAGCTCGGCGTGCCGTAGCGCACGTCGGACGCGAGCAGCAGCGACAGCCCGCCCCCCGCCGCGGCGCCATGACCCAGCGCGATGATCGGCTGCGGACAGGCGCGCATCTTGCGATAGATATTGCCGATGCTGGTCTGGGTGCGCAGCGTGCGCAGCACCGCCGTCTCGTCGCTCGACCGGTCCTCCTGGATATCGAGCCCCGCGCAAAACCCGCGCCCCGCACCGCGCAATATGACGACGCGTATGTCCTTGCGCTCGGCCAGCCCGCCGAAATAGGCATTGAGTTCGTCGACCAGCCCTTCGCTCAGAGCATTCAGCCGCTCGGGCCGGTTGAGCGTCGCGATCTCGACCGCGCCGCGCGTCTCGACCTGCAGCTCGCCGCTCACAGCGTCTGCCCGTCATCGATCGTGAACACGCTGCCGGTGATCCCCTGCGCCGCGTCGGAGCAGAGCAAAAGCAGCGGCGCGTGCAGGTCGCTCGGCGGCCGCATGCGCTGGCGCGGGAAGCTCTTCACCATCGAATCGCCGACGTCGCTCTCGAACAGCACCGCGGTCATCTCGGACTCGAAATAGCCCGGCTGGATCACATTGACGCTGATCCCGCGCCGCGCCCATTCGCGCGCCAGCGCCTTGCCGAGGTGGCGCACCGCCGCCTTGGTCGCGCCATAGACTGCAGTCGCGGGAAAGACCTTCTCGGCGGTGATCGACCCGATCAGCACGATGCGCCCATGCTGCTTCTCGCGCGCGCCGTCCTTGTCGAGCCGCCTGGCGCCCTCGGTCGCGGTCAGGAAGACGCCGCGGACATTGGCGGCGTGGAGGAAATCGACCTCGTCGACGCTCAGCCCCATCGCCATCTTCTCGGTCGCGACCCCCGCATTGGCGACGATCGTGTCGACGGTGCCGAAGGCCGCCTCGGCGGCGTCATACGCCGCTTTCGTGGAGGCCTCGTTGGTGACGTCCATGCTGACCGCGATCGCCTGTCCGCCCGCAGCCTCGATCGCCGCTACTTGTTCCGCGAGCTTGTCGGCGCGGCGCGCGGCGAGCACGACCTTCGCTCCCGCCGCCGCGAGCGCCTTGGCGAACCCCGCGCCGAGCCCCGACGAGGCGCCGGTCACGAGCGCGACGCGCCCCGTCAGATCGAACCTGGGTTGCTCCGCCATCGTCTCTCCCTTTCCTCACCGTTTCCCGGCATTGGCGGCGATTGACGTTTACGTCAACCTGTCGGAACAGTGCGACGGAGGAGAACAAAAGGGGGTTGACCTCGCCAGTTTGTTCTTTTAATGTTCTCAACGTGCACACACAACCTCATCCCCCGTCGCGGCTGCCGAGCGCGGCGGACGGGGGATAAAGGTGTCGCCCCTGCCCCCGATATTTTGCGGCCCTTGGCGTCCGGTTCCCGGCGGGAACGGTCAATTGGATCCTCGCTGCGGCGAAGCCGTGGGGAGGGGGGCCGCCCAAGGGGCGGTGGAGGGGCCGATGCCATGAACGTCGGCCTGCCCCCCCATCCTGCTTCGACGGCCCCTCCCGTCGCTTCGCCGCCGGGAGGATGGGATGGTCCGCACCCCGCCCCGGAAGCCGGCGCCGGACGCCCCGGATCTCCAAAAAGGCCCGGCCCCGCCGCCGGGCATTGATCGGCGGCGGCGGCGGGCTGGCCTCGATCCCGGGGCTGCTCGCCGGAGTCCGGTTGGCGGGGGCGGCGGCGATCGAACGGGGCGCCACCCCATCTTGTGGGACGGAAAAATTTTTATGTCGCGGCGGCATCGGCTCGCGGCTTCGCGAAGCCCGCGGAAAGCCGCGGCTTCGCCCCGTGAAGCGTGCCGGGAGAGCGACGAAACGAATCGGAATAGCGACGAACCGAGTCCTCAATCTGTCATTTACCGTCTTGCGTCTCTCCGCCGACGTGGCACTATGGATGGTGGGTCGACCGAGGGGGCACCCCAATAAATTGTATCTGGCCGAAAGTGGCGGAATTCCGCCGCCCATCCCATATGGGCGGAGGAAAGAGGCTTCTGCGCCCAAAAAAAGTGCCCTTGGACGTCGATAAAATGCTAAGACCGGGGCTTCGCCCTGAGTCGAACAAGACAGGAACAAGGCGCGCCGCGCGCGCGCCGAATCGGGGGCGAATTTGATGGATTTTCGAGAGACCGACCGGGTGGAGACGAGCGACGTGGCGACGATGGAATTGGCGAAGAACGAGACCCCGGCAGCGACCGAATCGAAGGATGATTCGGCGCCCGCGGCAAAGCTCAATGACGTGGGCGAGCCCAAGGTGCATGCGCGTCGCTTCGCGATCGTCACCGACAAGAGTCGCGACGCGCTGCTCACCGACTTCGGCAAGGAAACGCTCGAGGACCGCTACCTCTTGCCCGGCGAATCCTACCAGGACCTCTTCGCGCGCGTCGCCGACGCCTATGCCGACGACCAGGACCACGCGCAGCGGCTCTACGACTATATCTCGAAGCTGTGGTTCATGCCCGCGACCCCCGTGCTCTCGAACGGCGGCACCGGCCGCGGCCTGCCGATCAGCTGCTATCTGAACTCGGTCGACGACAGCCTCGAGGGCATCGTCGGCACCTGGAACGAGAATGTCTGGCTCGCGTCGCGCGGCGGCGGCATCGGCACCTATTGGGGCGCGGTGCGCGGCATCGGCGAACCCGTCGGCCTCAACGGCAAGACCAGCGGCATCATCCCCTTCGTCCGCGTGATGGACAGCCTCACTCTCGCAATCAGCCAGGGCTCGCTCCGCCGCGGTTCGGCCGCCTGCTACCTCGACATCTCGCACCCCGAGATCGAGGAGTTTCTCGAGGTGCGCAAACCGTCGGGCGACTTCAACCGCAAGGCGCTCAATCTCCACCACGGCGTCCTCATCACCGACGAGTTCATGGAAGCGGTGCGCGACGGCAAGGAATTCGACCTGCGCAGCCCCAAGGACCAGAGCGTCCGCGGCACCGTCGACGCGCGCGGGCTGTTCCAGAAGCTCGTCGAGACGCGCCTCGCGACGGGCGAGCCGTACATCATCTTCATCGACCAGGTGAACCGCATGATGCCTAAGCATCATCGCGACCTGGGGCTCAAGGTCACCACCTCGAACCTCTGCTCCGAAATCACCCTGCCGACCGGCCGCGACCATCTCGGCAACGATCGCACCGCGGTCTGCTGCCTCTCGTCGCTCAACCTCGAAACCTGGGACGAGTGGAACGGCGACAAGCGCTTCATCGAGGATGTGATGCGCATGCTCGACAATGTCCTGCAGGACTATATCGACCGCGCCCCGCCCGAAATGGCGCGCGCCAAGTACAGCGCCAGCCGCGAACGCAGCGTCGGCCTCGGCGTCATGGGCTTCCACAGCTTCCTCCAGGCGCGCGGCCTGCCCTTCGAGGGCGCGATGGCGAAATCGTCGAACCTCCGCGTCTTCAAGCATATCCGCGCGCAGGTCGACGCCGCCTCGATGCTGCTCGCCAACGAGCGCGGCCCCTGCCCCGACGCCGCCGACCAGGGGGTGATGGAACGCTTCAGCTGCAAGATGGCGATCGCGCCGACCGCGTCGATCAGCATCATCTGCGGCGGCACCAGCGCGTGCATCGAGCCGATCCCGGCGAACATCTACACGCACAAGACGCTCTCGGGCAGCTTCTCGATCCGCAACCCGCACCTCGAAGCCCTTCTCGTCGACAAGGCGAAGAACAGCGACGCGATCTGGAACTCGATCCTCGAGCGCGGCGGCAGCGTCCAGCACCTCGATTTCCTGAGCCAGGACGAAAAGGACGTGTTCAAGACCAGCTTCGAGATCGACCAGCGCTGGCTGCTCGAACTCGCCGCCGACCGCACGCCCTATATCGACCAGGCCGCCTCGCTGAACCTGTTCATCCCGGCCGACGTCGAGAAATGGGACCTGCTCATGCTCCACTACCGCGCGTGGGAGCTCGGCATCAAATCGCTCTATTACCTCCGCTCGAAATCGGTCCAGCGCGCCGGCTTCGCGGGCGGGGTCGAGGCCGACAACACCTCGGAAGCGCCGAAATACGAGCTGCAGACCACCGATTACGACGAGTGCCTGGCCTGCCAATAGGGTAACCCGCTCCGCGTGATCCCCGGCGAAAGCCGGGGCCCAGAGCGGGCTTACGCCAAGCGAGACTGGATCCCGGCTTTCGCCGGGACACACAAGAGATCAAACCGAGGATTACCGCATGTCCCTTCTCGAAGCCCGCAAGACCTACAAGCCCTTCGAATATCCCTGGGCGTTCGATTTCTGGAAGCGCCAGCAGCAGATCCACTGGGTGCCCGAGGAAGTGCCGCTGGGCGAGGATTGCCGCGACTGGGCGCAGAAAATCAGCGACCACGAGCGCAACCTGCTCACCCAGATCTTCCGCTTCTTCACCCAGGCCGATATCGAGGTGCAGGATTGCTACCACGAAAAATACGGCCGCGTGTTCAAGCCGACCGAGATCAAGATGATGCTGACCGCGTTCAGCAACATGGAAACCGTCCACATCGCGGCGTACAGCCACCTGCTCGACACCATCGGCATGCCCGAGAGCGAATATGGCATGTTCCTCGAATATGACGAGATGCGCGCCAAGCACGACTATATGGGCACCTTCGGCGTCGACAGCGACGAGGATATCGCGCGCACGCTCGCGATGTTCGGCGGCTTCACCGAAGGCTTGCAGCTCTTCGCCAGCTTCGCGATGCTGATGAACTTCCCGCGCTTCAACAAGATGAAGGGCATGGGCCAGATCGTCAGCTGGTCGATCCGTGACGAGAGCCTGCACTGCGAGGGCATCATCAAGCTGTTCCACACCTTCGTGAAGGAACGCGGCTGCCTGACCAAGGCGGTGAAGGAAGACATCATCGACACCTGCCAGAAGACCGTGCGGCTCGAGGATGCCTTCATCGACCTCGCCTTCGAACAGGGCCCCGTCCCCGGCATGACGCCCAAGGAGATCAAGCGCTACATCCGCTACATCGCCGACTGGCGCCTGGGGCAATTGGGGTTCCAGCCGATCTACATGATCGACGAGCACCCCCTCCCCTGGCTCGCCCCGCTGCTGAACGGCGTCGAGCACGCCAACTTCTTCGAAACGCGCGCCACCGAATATTCGAAGGGCGCGACCCGCGGCGACTGGAACACCGTCTGGTCCAGCTTCGACAACCGCAAGAAGGCCAAGGCCAACGACGACGCGACCCCCGCCGCCGACCCCGACGGCGAAGACATGTTCGCCAAGGCGGGCATCGCCGCGGAATAAGCCTCCATCAAAACCCCTCCCGCTCGCGGGAGGGGGTGACCGGAGACCCCGCGGCTCATCACGAGCCCCGAACGCGATCGGCGATTGTCCCCCTTCGGCCAGGCAGCCGTTCCCCGGCGAAAGCCGGGGCCCATACTCCGGCACGCCGGACCCCGGCTTTCGCCGGGGAACACCGGCATATAGGTCGGCGGTTGGTCGCCGATTTGATCCGGCCACAGCGAGATGAGCAGGGCGCCCCGCGCCAAAAGTCGCCGCAGTCAAAGCAAGCGCCGATGAAGCCCGACACCCCCCCTGTCATTCCCGCGGAAGCGGGAACCCGGCTTTTTCCTTCTTCGCGCCTTTGCGTCTTTGCGTGAGATTTTTCTGATTTCACGCAAAGGCGCAAAGGCGCGAAGAAAAGGACAAAAGAAGCAAGCTGGATCACGTGGAGAGTCGCGTGCCTCTCCGCGCCCTCCGCGGGAATGACGAACGGTGGAGACCGTCTCTCAAGTCGGACGGATACCCCCCGCCCATCCCCCTTCAC
>SCNT01000016.1 GCA_005503165.1 Sphingomonadaceae bacterium 3R27E2-A | reverse complement strand
GATTGCTCCTTGGACTTGAACGGGAATGAAGGGGGGTGCCGCGAGTTCACCCTTCCCCCGGTCCCCGAACTCGCGGCACCCCCCTTCATTCCCGTTCAAGTCCAAGGAGCAATCTCATGTCCCATATCCTTCGCATCGACGCCTCGGCCCGCAACGCCGGTTCGACCACCCGCCAGCTGACCGACCAGCTCGTCGCCCGCCTGGTCGAACAGGGTTACGGCGCCGCGGTCACGCGCCGCGACCTCGCACTCACCCCGCCCGCGCTGCTCACCGAAGCCTGGGTCGGCGCCAATTTCACCGACGAAACCGAACGCAGCGACGACCAGCGCGCCGCGCTCGCCGCCTCGGACGAGCTGATCGCCGAGCTCGAGGCCGCCGACACCATCGTCATCGGCGTGCCGGTCTATAATTTCGCGATCCCCGCGTCGCTCAAGGCCTGGGTCGACCTGATCGCGCGCGCGCGCCGCACCTTCCGCTACACCGAGACCGGCCCCGAGGGGCTGCTCAAGGGCAAGAAGGCCTATCTGGTGGTCGCCTCGGGCGGCGTGCCGGTCGGCGGCGACCATGATTTCGCAACCGGCTATCTTCGCCATGTGCTCGGCTTCGTGGGCATCACGGACGTCGCGATCATCGCCGCCGACCAGCAGATGATGGACGGCGAAGCGATCGCCCGCGCGACCGCGTCGATCGACGCCCTGCAGCAGGCGGCCTGATCCGATGCGCCGTCTCCCGAGCCTTTTCGTTTCGCACGGCTCGCCGATGATGGCGCTCGAGCCCAGCCCGGCAAGGACCTTCCTCGCCGGGCTGGGTGCCCAATTGCCGCGCCCGCGCGCGATCCTGATGGTGTCGGCGCATCATGATGCGGCCTATCAGGGCGGCCGAGCTACTGTGACATCGTCGCCGCAGCCGCCGACGATCCACGACTTCGGCGGTTTCCCCGACGAACTCTTCGCGATGCGCTATCCCGCGCCGGGTGATCCGGCGCTCGCGGCGCAAATCGTCGAGTTGCTCGGTGCGCATGGCCTGAAGGTGACCGCCGATCCCGACCGCGGCCTCGACCATGGCGCGTGGGTGCCGCTCTCGCTCACCTATCCGCAAGCCGACATCACCGTCGTCCAGCTCTCGATCGCGTCGAACGCCCCGCCCGAATGGCATTTCGCCCTCGGCCAGGCGCTCGCCCCCTTGCGCCACGAGGGCGTGCTGATCGTCGGATCGGGCAGCATCACGCATAATCTCCGCGCGCTCTTCTCGTCGCGCCTGCCGATCGACGCCCCTGCGCCGGCATGGGTCACCGGCTTCACCGGCTGGGTCGCCGAGCGCATGGCCGCGGGCGCGATCGACGATGTGCTGCACGCGGTCGAGCGCGCGCCGCACGGCGAAGACAATCATCCGACGCCGGATCATATCCTGCCGCTGTTCGTCGCCATGGGCGCGGGCGGCATGCCGTTCGCGGCGGAACGCCTCCACGCCAGCACGACCTACGGCCTGCTCGCGATGGATGCCTACGCCTTCGGCGGCGAATGATTTCACGCGAAGACGCGAAGGCGCGAAGATGTTGGCCTTTGCCGCGAAGCGGCGCTCCATCGCCCCGCTTCGGGAACCAGCAACGTCGCTGAATAGGGGGCCTTTCGGCCCAAGCCATCCTCTTCGCGTCTTTGCGTCTTCGCGCGAACCAAATAAAAAGCGACGCCATTGGCGTGTCACGCCGCATCGCCTATAGGCCGCCGATGTTGCTCACCGACCATATCCTGTTCCTCGACGGCGAAGCGATCGTCGTCGACAAGCCTGCGGGCCTGCCCGTTGACCCGCCACGCGACGGCAGTCTCAGCCTCGAGAATCATCTCGATTCGCTGCGTTTCGGCTTCCAGCGCTGGCCGCTCGCGGTGCACCGGCTCGACCGCGACACCTCGGGCTGCCTGCTGCTCGCGCGCAATCCCAAGGCGCACAAGCGCTTCGGCGCCGCCTTCGAAGGACGCGAGGCGCAGAAGAGCTATCTCGCGATCCTCGACGGCATCCCGCGGGATGCCAGCGGCACGATCGACCTGCCGCTCGCGAAGCGCTCGACGCGCGAAGCGGGCTGGCGGATGGCGGGCGATCCGGGCGGCAAGCCCGCGCGCTCGCATTGGGAAGTCCTCGCGACCGCCGGCGCCTGCACCCTCGTCCGCTTCCGCCCCGAAACCGGCCGCACGCACCAACTGCGCGTCCATGCGCTCGAAGGGCTGGGTTTCCCGATCCTCGGCGATCCGGTCTACGGCCGCGGCGGTCCCAAGGGTCAGACGCTGCTCCACGCCGAACGCCTCGAAATCGCGCGCGGCGCCAAGCCGCCGGTGATCGCCGAGGCGCCCTTCCCCGAACGCTTCGCCGCGCTGGGCTTCGCCGCGCCCGAGGGCGCGGAGCCGACGCGTGGCTGATATTCCGGAGGCCGCGATCAGCGAGAAGTTCCTCGCCGGGTCGGGCCCCGGCGGCCAGAATGTCAACAAGGTCGCGACCGCGTGCCAGCTGCGTGTCGACGTCTTCGCGCTCGGGCTGGCCCCGGACGCCTATCGCCGGCTGAAAACGCTCGCGGGCAGCAGAATGACGGCCGACGGCGAACTCATCATCCTCGCGCGCCAGTATCGCACGCAGGAGGCGAACCGCGCCGACGCCCGCGCGCGGCTGAACGCGCTGGTCGACCAGGCGCTGATCCGCCCCGAAAAGCGCATCAGGACCAAGCCGAGCAAGGCCGCGAAAGCGCGCCGCGTCGACGGCAAGAAGGCGCGCAGCGCGGTGAAGGCCGGCCGCGGCCGCGTCCGCCCGACAGAGTAAACCCGATCTTTACCCTGCCGGGCTAGTCCCGCTCCCGTGTTCAGCACGGGGCCCCAGCGATGACCGATATCGTCCGTTCGATCCTGATGGGGCTCGGTTGCCTGACCATCCTCGGTTTCGTCGGCTGCGGCATGATGGGCGCGGGGGTGATCGTCGCGGCCGACCGCGCCGCCGATCGCGCCTATGAAGAATCGCACGGCAACCGCAGCCGCGACGCCGAAAAATCGCCCTGGGACAAATAAGCGTCCCGCCGCGGGACGAATAACCCCATGATTAAGGAAATTTACGACGTCCGTTTACGCCGCGGAAAGCATCGGCGCCTAGTGATGGCCGCTCCACCTTCTATGGGACGCAGCGGACCGTGACGTACCAGCCCAATTTCACTATCAAGGATGGCGGCCAGGCGCGCCGCGACGAACGCACCCAGGTCGGCGGCCGCGCCCGCATGCGCGAGGCGGGGTGCAATCCCTTCGACGTCGAACTGTTCGACCTGTCGGCGACGGGGTTCCGCGTCGTCACCTTCGCGCGGCTGCGCATCGGCATGCATGTGTGGGTCAACCTGCCCGGGCTGCAGGCGATCGAGGCGGTGGTGCGCCGCAACGAGGGCATCGGCTTCGGCTGCGAGTTCGTGTCGCCGCTCCACCCGTCGGTCGCACAGCATATGCAGGCGACGCTGAGCCGCCTCAAGGGCTGACGCTCAGCCCCCGGGCTTTTCCGACTTCTTCAATATATGTTTCCACTCGGCGGGCGTGACGCGCCCGACCGACAGCCGCGACTGGCGAATGAGGTCCATGTCGGCGAGCTTGGGGTCGGCCTTGATCGCCGCCAGCGTCACCGGATGCTTGAGCGCGCGCACCGGCGCGACGCGCACGATCACCCACGGCGATCCCTCGTCGGCGGTCGGATCGGGCGAATGCTCCTCGACGATCTCCATGATCCCGACGCATTCCTTGCCGATATTGCTGTGATAGAAGAGCGCCTCGTCGCCGACCTTCATCGCCATCATGTTGAGCTTGGCGGTGTGATTGCGCACCCCGTCCCACATGCCCTTGCCGTCCTTGACCAGCGTTTCCCACGCATAGGCGTCGGGTTCGGATTTCATCAGCCAATATTGTTTTGCCATGGCCGCGGGTCTAGCCGAGCGCCGCGCGGGACGGAACCGCCTTTTTCCCTTTGAAGCGGGCGCTGCAGCGCCTAAATCGCTTCGCATGACGCGCGCCACCGGCGCCGCCCCCAGCCAGATGGATAAAGACATGACTGCCGCCGTCCCCGTAATTTCCATGGCGCTTCCTGCCGAGCAGTTCGCGCAGGAATTCGGCGCATCGTTCGAGCGCTTCGGCTTCGCGATGATCACCGACCATGGCATCGACCCCGAGCTGATCGACACCGCCTGGGACAAGGCGAAGCAATTCTTCGCGCTCCCTGAGGAGCGGAAGCGCGCCTATCACATCCCCGGCGGCGGCGGCGCGCGCGGCTATACCCCCTTCGGGACCGAGATCGCCAAGGGCGCGAAGGAGGTCGACCTCAAGGAATTCTGGCACGTCGGCCGCGACCTGCCCGCGGGCCACCGCCTCGCCGCGCAGCAGCCGAACAATGTCTGGCCGACCGAGGTCGCGGGCTTCCGCACTATCTATGACAAGCTCTTCGCCGAATTCGACCGCGTCGGCGGCCGGCTGCTCTCTGGCATCGCGCGCTACCTGAAGCTCGACCCCGACTTCTTCGACGACACGGTGAAGGACGGCAACAGCGTGATGCGCCTGCTCCACTACCCCCCGGTCGAGGCCCCCGCCAAAGGCATCCGCGCCGAGGCGCATGAGGATATCAACACGATCACGCTTCTCCTGGGCGCCGAGGAAGCGGGGCTCGAGATCCTCGACAAGGACGGCAGCTGGCTCCCCGTCTCGCCCCCGCCGGGCGCGATGGCGGTCAATGTCGGCGACATGCTGCAGCGGCTGACCAACAACCGCCTGCCCTCGACCACCCACCGCGTGCGCAACCCCGACGCAGGCCGCGCGAGCGTCGCGCGCTACTCGATGCCCTTCTTCCTCCACTTCCGCTCGGACTATCCGATCGAAACGCTGGAAAACTGCATCAGCGCGTCGCACCCGAACCTCTACCCGACGCCGATCACGGCGGACGAGTATCTGCAGGAGCGGCTGCGCGAGATCGGATTGAAGAAATAGGCCGGCGTCGGCTTTAGGGTGGGAATGTGACGATCCTCCCCGCTTGCGGGGAGGTGGCAGCGCGCAGCGCTGACGGAGGGGGGTCTCGGCCTCCTGCACCGCTTCAGGCCGATGGCCCCCTCCACCGCCTTCGGCGGTCCCCCTCCCCGCAAGCGGGGAGGATTTGAACGACGGCTAACCCCCGATACCGGCTCTACCGCCCCGCCCAAAAATCGAACACCGCCTGCTGCTGCTCGCGGATGAACCGCGCCGCCGCCGCGCCTTCCCACGGCCCGTCGTAGCCCAGCAGCAGCGCCGTGCCGCCGACCCAGCAGCCCTGCCCCGGCAGCCGGTCGCTCTCGCGCACCACCAGCACCGCGAGGTCGGGTTCGCCGTCGAGCGCGGCGAGCCGGTCGACTTCTTCTAGCGTCTTGCACACAGCGCGCATCTTGGGCCGGGTGAAGCGAAACCCCAGTTCGCCGAGCAGTTCGGAATAGCTGACGCTGCGTCCTTCGCGCGCGGCTTCGGTCAATATCGCGCGGATGCGCGGCGCGTCGCCGAGCGCGCCGGCATCGGCCGGGACCGACGCCGCGCCATCGAGGCCGGGGTCAAGCGCCACGCTTTTTGGGCGGCCACGGAATGAAGCCCGAGGTACGCGCGATATAATCGTCATAGCCCGGGCGCGTGTGCTTCATGCCGCGTTCGAGCAGCGCCTTGCCCGACCATCTGGTGAGCGTGAAGGTCAGGAACAACGGCCCGATGACGCTCGCCGCCGCAACCCAGAAGGCGGCGTCGGCGGCGACGAGGAAAATGCCCCACCAGGTCAGCGCGTCGCCGAAATAATTGGGATGGCGCGTGTAGCGCCAGAGGCCGGTGTCGAGGATCTTGCCATGATTGTCGGGATTGCCGCGGAAGCGGTGCAGCTGCCAGTCGCCGATCGTCTCGAACGCGATGCCGGTCAGCGCCGCGCCGACGCCGATCCAGCCGAGCAGGCCGATCGCCGACGCGGGCGCCGCGGCGCTCGCCCAGATGCCGATCTGCGCGGGCAGGCTGGTGATGAACAGCAAGGGCGCCTGCGTCAGGAAGACGCTGACCAGCGCGGTGACCTCCCAGCCCCAGTGGCGCTTCTTCATGATGCTCGCGATGATCTTCTGGTAGCGCGGGTCCTCGCCTGTCCGGCGCCAGCGGATGAACAGGTGGATCGCGAGCCGCAGCCCCCAGAGCGTCGTGAGCCCGAGCAGCAACTGCGCGCGCTGCCCCTCGCTGCCGACCTGCACCGCGGTGCCCCAGGCAAGCAGCACCATGCCGAAGGCCCAGAAGGCGTCGATGAACGACACGTCGCGGATCTGCAGCGCGATCAGCCAGAGCAGCCCGATGACCAGGATCAGCCCGAAAAAATTGGTCGCCAGCACGATCGCCACACCCGTCATCGCCACGCTCCTTGGCCTAATCGGTCCCCACGATATCATCGATCGACGTCACCGCACGCTCCGGAAATTTGGGGATGCAGCTTTTATAGACGTCGAGCACCTTCATCATGTCGGCGCGAAAATCGCCGGTCGGCCAGATGAGGGGGCCGAGGCCGCCGGTCTTGGTGCCATAATCCATCAGCCCGACGACCATCGGCACCTTCGCCGCGAGCGCGATCTGGTAGAAGCCGGTGCGCCATTTCTTCGCCTTGCCGCGTGTCCCCTCGGGCGCGACGGTCAGCATGAATTCGGCGCGGCGCGCGAATTCCTGGGCCATCTGCGCCACCGCGTTCGACGCATTGTGGCGATCGACCGGGATGCCGCCCATCTGCTTCATGAAGCCGCCGATCGGCCATTTGAACAGCGACAATTTGCCCATGAAGTGCGCGCGGACATTGAGGTCGGCGGTGAGGCCGAGGAAGTTCACGAAATCCCAGTTGCTGGTGTGCGGCGCGGCGATGATGATGAAGCGCCGCGGCTCGGGCACCTCGCCCGCGGCCTTCCAGCCACGCAGCCGATAGAGCAGCAGCAACAGCCGCCGCACCGCGCGCGCCACCAGTCCCGGCGGATGATCGTCAAATGCAGTCACGGTCGGTCCTCTCCCGCTGCCGGGATGCGCGAAAGGCGAAAGCCGCGCAAGGGAAACAACAGGATGCGCCGGAGGCTGGCAGCGGTTGTTGGGGTGGTGAGCGACCCTTCTTAATCCTCCCTGTCGCGCAGCGATGGGGAGGGGGAACCATGCGAAGCATGGTGGAGGGGTGCGTGCGGCCGAGCTCCGCGTATGACCGCCCGCGCCCCTCCGCCACCCTGCGGGTGGTCCCCCTCCCCACGGCTACGACGCAGGGAGGATTAAGAACGACCGCAATCGTCCGAAAGCCGCCATCGACCCCGCCAAAAAGCCGCTTTCCTTATAAATCCCGCCATGATCTACCCTGTCGGGTGACTCCATCACCCGCCCGTCACGGACCTCCACGCGGCACTGTCGCCTTAAAGCCTCAAAGGACATATTTCGGACGCGCGCATGCAGGGCTTTTGTGGCTTTAAGCCCGTCCATCGGCTGCCGAAGGGGCTCCAACGGCGCGACAATCCGCCTTGCGAGGCCACCGGCTTTCTGCTCCCTTCGCATGCGAAGGGGGCTCAAATGATCAAGAAAATCTGGTTGCCGATGCTGTCCGCGCTGGCGCTCGCCGCGCCCGCCGCCGCGCAGGAGGCGCCGCGCCCCGACCAGCTCGCCTTTCGCGAGATTTTCAAGGAACTGATCGAGACCAACACGACGCTGTCGTCGGGCAGCTGCACCCTCGCCGCCGAACGCATGGCGGCGCGGATGAAGGCGGCGGGCTTTCCCGAGGACCAGCTCCATCTCTTCGCCACCCCCGAAAACCCCAAGGAGGGCGGCCTCGTCGCCATCTATCCGGGCACGTCGAAAACCGCCAAGCCGATCCTGGTGATGGCGCATATCGACGTCGTCGAGGCGAAGCGCGCCGACTGGGAGCGCGACCCGTTCACGCTGTTCGAGGAGAATGGCTATTTCTATGGCCGCGGCACGCTCGACGTGAAGTCGCAGGCCGCGGTGTGGGTCGACATGCTGATCCGCTTCCGGCAGGCGGGCTACAAGCCGAAGCGCACGATCAAGATGGCGCTGACCTGCGGCGAGGAGACCAACGGCGCGTTCAACGGCGTCGAATGGCTCGCCGCCAACAGGCGCGAGCTGATCGACGCCGAATTCGCGCTCAACGAAGGCGGCGGCGGCGACAGCGACGGCAAAGGCAAGGTCATCGGCCAGTCGGTGCAGGTCGGCGAAAAGACCTTCGCCAATTTCCGCCTCGAAACGCGCAACCCCGGCGGGCACAGCTCGGCGCCGATGCCCGACAATGCGATCTACGAGCTCGCCCGCGCGCTGACCCGGATCGAGGCGCATGACTTCCCGGTCGAAATGACCGGCGTGACGCGGCGCTATTTCGCCGAGGCCGGCGCGATCCGCGGCGACGACATCGGCAAGGCGATGGTCGCGCTCGCCAGGAACCCGGCCGACAAGGCGGCCGAAGCGATCGTCAACAAGGATCCGTTCCTGCACAGCAATCTGCGCACCACCTGCGTCGCGACCTTGCTCGACGGCGGCCATGCCGCCAATGCGCTGCCGCAGCGCGCGGGCGCGAACATCAATTGCCGCATCTTTCCCGGCCACAGCATCGAATCGATCAGGGACGAGCTGGCCAGCGTCATCGACGATCCCAAGGTGACGATCTCCCAGCTGCCGCCCAAGCGCCCCGCCCCGCCCGCGCCGCCGCTCGACCCGAAGATCATCGGACCGATGGAGAGGCTCGTCGCCCAATATTGGCCCGGGCTGAAGGTCATTCCGTCGATGGCGAACGGCTATACCGACGCGACCTTTTTGGGCGCGGTCGGCATCCCGACCTATGGCATTCCGGGCATGTGGGGCGACCCCGACGGCAATGGCGTGCACGGCCTGAACGAGCGGATCGCGGTGCAGTCGCTCTATGTCGGGCGCGACTATATGGTCGATCTGGTGAAGGCCTATGCGGACAAGCCCTAGGGTCCGTACTCAATTAGAGCGTCGTCGAGGTTTGAAGCAAAATGGCCCAGTGCGAGGAGAGAAGGCGAAGACATATGTCGATATTTCGAGACTTCTCGACGAAGCAATGGGCCATTTTGATCAAATCCCTTCGGGACGCCCAAATGGCTTCCATCTCAGCCCGAAAGACGCTTGGAAAGGCAACCAGCCTTCCCGGCGCGTCTTTCGGCCCGAGCTGTTCGCCATTTGGGCGCCTCGACGACGCTCTAATTGAGTACGGACCCTAAGCCCTTTGCGTTGATGCGATAGGCTTGCTATCCGCGCCGGACAATGGCGACCAACGACGACGACCTTCCTGCTTCCGACCCCGTACCCGGCATGAGCGACACCCCCTTCGACAGCGCGCTGTCGGAGCGTTACCTCGTCTATGCGCTGTCGACGATCACCGCGCGCTCGCTCCCTGATCTCCGCGACGGACTGAAGCCCGTCCACCGCCGGCTCCTGTGGGCGATGCGCGCGATGCGGCTCGACCCGAGCCAGGGCTACAAGAAATCGGCGCGCGTCGTCGGCGACGTCATCGGCAAGTTCCACCCTCACGGCGACACCGCGGTCTATGACGCGATGGTGCGCCTCGCGCAGGATTTTTCGCTCCGCTACCCGCTCGTCGACGGCCAGGGCAATTTCGGCAATATCGACGGCGATAATGCCGCGGCCTATCGCTACACCGAGGCGCGGCTGACGCGCGTCGCGGTCGACCTGATGCAGGGGCTCGACGAGGGCACCGTCGATTTCAAGCCCACCTATAATGGCGAGGACGAAGAGCCCGAGATCATGCCGGGCCTCTTCCCGAACCTGCTCGCCAACGGCGCGAGCGGGATCGCGGTCGGCATGGCGACGAACATCCCGCCGCACAACGCCGCCGAGGTGATCGGCGCCGCGCTGCTGCTGATCGAGAACCAGAACGCCGGGCTTTCCGAGCTGCTCGAGCATGTGAAGGGCCCCGATTTCCCGACCGGCGGCATCGTCGTCGACAGCCCCGAGGCGATCGCTTTGGCCTATGAGACCGGACGCGGCGGCTTCCGCGTCCGCGCGCGTTTCTCGACCGGCAAGGCGGAGGGCGCCTGGGAGGAAACCGGAGTCGAAAAACAGGCCGGCGGCACCTGGCAGCTCGTCATCAGCGAGATCCCCTATGGCGTCGCCAAGGGCAAGCTGATCGAGCAGATCGCGCAGCTGATCGCCGACAAGAAGCTGCCGATCCTCGAGGACGTGCGCGACGAAAGCGCCGAGGACCTGCGCATCGTGCTGGTGCCCAAGAGCCGCAACGTCGACCCCGATATCCTGAAGGAAAGCCTCTACCGGCTGACCGACCTCGAAAGCCGCTTCGCGCTCAACCTCAACGTGCTCGACGCAACGCGCACGCCCAGGGTGATGGGGCTGAAACAGCTGCTCACCGAATGGCTGCAGCACCAGATCGTCGTGCTCATCCGCCGCGCGCAGCACCGCATCAACAAGATCGACGACCGGCTCGAGCTGGTCGCGGGCTATATCGTCGCCTTTTTGAACCTCGACCGGATCATCGAGATCATCCGCACCGAGGACGAGCCCAAGCCGGTGATGGTCGAAGAATTCGTCCTCACCGACCGCCAGGCCGAGGCGATCCTCAACATGCGGCTGCGGAGCCTCCGCAAGCTCGAGGAAATGGAGCTCAAGCGCGAGCAGGCGGATTTGACCGCCGAACGCGAGGAGCTCGCCAAGCTCGTCGAAAGCCCCGCGCGGCAGAAGACGCGGCTGCGCAAGGATCTCGAGAAACTGCGCACCTTCTATGGCCTCGACACTTTGCTCGGCGCGCGGCGCACGACGATCGCCGAGGCGGCGCTGGCGCGCGAAATCCCGCTCGACGCGATGATCGAGAAGGAGCCGGTGACGGTGATCCTGTCGAAGCGCGGCTGGATCCGCGCCCAGCGCGGCCATGTCGCGCCCGAAGGATGGGGCGAATTCAAGTTCAAGGAAGGCGACGAGCTGCTGTTCGCGGTGCGCGCGCAGACCACCGACAAATTGCTGATCGCCGCGAGCGACGGGCGTTTCTACACCGTCGGCGCCGACAAATTGCCCGGCGGGCGCGGCTTCGGCGAGCCGCTGCGGCTGATGGTGGACATCGATCCCGAGGCGCGCATCGTCGCGCTGCTTCCCGCCAGCGCCGACGGCCGCCTGCTGCTCGCCTCGACCAGCGGGCACGGTTTCGTCGCGCAGATGGCCGAGCTGATCGCCGAGACGCGCAAGGGCCGCAACGTCGTCAACCTGAAACCCAAGGCGCAGCTGGCGGTCGCCCGCCCGATCGCCGCCGGCGACGACAGCGTCATCGCGATCGGCGAAAACCGCAAGCTGGTGGTCTTCCCCTTGACCGAGGTGCCGGTGATGGCGCGCGGCCAGGGCGTCGCGCTGCAGCGCTTCCGCGACGGCGGCCTGTCCGACGCGACGACGATCGTGCTGGCCGAGGGGCTGAGCTGGAGGATGGGCGGCGAAAGCGGCCGGATGCGCAGCAATGTCGACGTCTCCCTATGGCGCGTGGCGCGCGGCGCCGCGGGGCGCAATCCCCCCGAGGGCTTTCCGAGGAGCAACCGCTTCGACTGATCGCTTTTCCCCATCGCCGTAAATAGCTTTTTTACCCCCCGCCCCTAGGCCGATAAAGCCATGGGGAAAGGTCGCGCAAAACCCTCTTTTATGCCCCTCGATCGCGCCGGCGAGGACCGGCCGCTCCTGTTCGTCGGTTGGATCGACGCCCTTCCGGTGCCCGCCGCGCTGATCCGGCCGCTGCCGCGCGGCAATTTCCGCCTGCACGCGAGCAATGCCGCCTTCGACCGGCTGAACCTGTCGCCCGCGGGCGCGAACGCCCCGATCGAGCTGCGCCGCGCGATCGAACGCACCGCGCAGAACCCCGACGACAGCCATGAATTCTCGTGCCAGCTGGGCGACGGTCCTGCCGCGCGCGACCTGCGCGGATCAATCGGTCCGCTGTCGGACGAATGCGGCGACGAAGGCCTGTTCCTGCTGACGCTGATCGACCGCACTCAGGAAATGATGACCGAGCGCAACCTGCGCCGCGAACTGGTGTCGGACAGCCTGACCGGCCTTCCCAATCGCGCCGGTTTCGAGGAACTGGTCGAACAGCGTATCGCCGCCGACGCCGAATCGGATCATGCGATCCTCCTGCTCGACCTCGCGCGCTTCAGCCGCATCAACGAACATATCGGTCCGCTCGCGGGCGACGAGCTGATCATCACCGTCGCGCGGCGGCTGAAATCGAGCCTGCGCAGCGGCGATATCCTGGCGCGAACGGGGGGCGACGAATTCGCCATCTCGTCGCGCATCGCGGGCGGCCGCGCCGACGTGCGCGAAATCGCGCGCCGCATCCGCGGCTGTTTCGACCATCCCTTCCGCATCGGCGAGCTGAAGGTCAGCGTCGACTGCGCGCTCGGCTGCACGATCCAGCCCGGGGGCGACACCGACGTCGCGGACCAGATCCGCCACGCGCAGATCGCCCTGAAGCGCGCCAAGCAGACCGACCGCATCGAGATTTACGAGCCCGAAGCCGCGATGCTTTCGGACAATCGCTTCGGGCTCGAAACCGCGCTGCGCAACGCGATCGAGGAAGACCGCCTCCACCTCGCCTTCCAGCCGCTCGTCGAGCTGTCGACGGGCAGGGTCGCGGGTTTCGAGGCGCTCGCGCGCTGGGAAAACGATGGCGACCGATCGATATCGCCGACCGAATTCATCCCCGTCGCCGAGGATTCGGGACTGATCGTCCCGCTCGGCCAATGGGCGATCGCCAAGGCCGCGAGCACGCTGGCCCAGTGGGATTCGCAGAACGGCGGCGCGCCGGTCGACTGCTATTTCTCGGTCAACGTCTCGGCGATCCAGCTGGTGCGCGACGACGTCGCTGCGGTCGTGCGCCAGGCCCTGGCCGCGAACGACATCGGCGGCGAGCGGCTGATGATCGAACTGACCGAAAGCGCGATCATCGGCGACCCCGATCTCGCGTTGTCGGTGCTGAGCGAGTTGAAGGCGCTGCAGGCGCGCGTCGCGATGGACGATTTCGGCACCGGCTATTCGAACCTCGCCTATCTGCAGCGGCTACCGCTCGACGTGCTCAAGATCGACCGCAGCTTCGTCGAGCATATGGTCGACGACCGCGACAAGGTGGCGATCGTCCGCACGATCCAGAGCCTCGCGGAAGCGCTGGGTATGAAGACCACTGCCGAGGGCGTCGAGACCGCCGACCAGGCCCGGCTCCTGTCGGCGCTCGGCTGCGACTTCGGACAGGGCTTCCTCTTCGCGCGGCCGATGGCCGAAGGCGAAGCCTATGAATATTGGCGTCAGTCGCTCCGCCGTCCGATCTTCTGATCGAGCAATTCGGCGACGCGCGCGGCGTCGGGAAAATCCTCCGCCACCCACTCGGCCTCGACCGCCTTGAGCAGACGCGCGACCTCGGGGCCTGCGGTCACACCGCGCGCGATGATGTCGCCGCCCTTGAGCGGCAGGTCGGGGACCGACCATTGGGACAACGAGCGCAACGCTTCGGACGCGGCCGCAGAATCGGCGGCGAGCAGATAGACGTCGGCGGCCGCCTCGACGCCGACCGCATGCGCCAGACGGCGCGGCGGCGGGACCGCTGTAGCGCGATTCCCCGCGAGCGCGGCGAGATGCCTGCGCTGGCGGGTCGAGAAGCGCAGCCGGCTGGCGACCTGTTCGGCGGTCGGCGCGTCGGGGGGCAGCAGCGCAGCAAGACGGCGTAGCGCCGACGGCTCGGCCGCCGCGGCGCTCTCGTTCGCGAGCAGCCGGTCGAGCGTGTCGGCGAAATCGGGCGCCAGTTCGGGGAGGATCACGTCGAACATCCCGTCGATCGCCATCTGCCCGACAATCGGCCGCGGGTCGGGGAGCGCCAGGATTTTGGTGAGTTCGTCGGCGACGCGCTCGCGCGACAGGCTCTTGAGCGACTGACGCGCCGCGATCACGGCAGCGTGGCTGGCGGGGTCGAGGTCGCCATGCCCGAAGCGCGCGACGAAACGATAGAAGCGCAGGATGCGGAGGTGATCCTCGGCGATGCGCGTCGCGGCGTCGCCGATGAAGCGGATGCGCCCGCTTGCGAGGTCGGCGAGCCCGCCGAAATAATCGTCGATCGCGCCCGTCTTCGGATCGGCATAGAGCGCGTTGATCGTGAAGTCGCGCCGCGCCGCGTCGTCGCGCCAGTCGTCGGCGAAGGCGATCGTCGCGCGGCGGCCGTCGGTCTCGACGTCGCGGCGGAGCGTCGTGATCTCGTGCCGGTCGTGGCTGGCGATCGCGGTGACGGTGCCGTGCGCAATGCCGGTGGGCACCACCTTGATCCCGACCGCCTCGAGCTTTTCGGTTACCTTGTCGGGGGTGAGCGGGGTGGCGAGGTCGATGTCGGCGACGGGCAGGCCCAGCAGCGTGTCGCGCACCGCGCCGCCGACCAGCTTCACCGCGCCGCCGCGTGGCGAGAGCGCCGCGACGATACGCTTCAGGCCCTCGCGGTGGCGCCATCCGGCGTCGGGCAGGACGGTCATCGATGCCAGCCCGCGGGCAGCCGCCGCGCCAGGTTGACGATGATGCCTGCCGTCACGCCCCAGATCCGTCGCCCCTGCCACATCATGTCATAATAATGCCGGTCATGGCCCTGCCAATGCGCTTGCTGGCGGTCGTAATTGCCGGGATCGAACAGCGTATCGAGCGGCACCTCGAACCAGTCCTCGACCTCGTCGGGATTGGGATCGAGCGGCAGGTCGGGCGGGATCACCCCGAGCACCGGGGTGATGTGATAACCGCTGCCCGAGCGATAGGCCTCGGTCGTCCCCGCGATCATTACGTCGCGGCGGCTGAGCCCGATCTCCTCCTCGGCCTCGCGCAGCGCAGCGTCGACCGCGTCGCGGTCGCCCGGATCGATCTTGCCGCCGGGAAAGGCCACTTGTCCGGCGTGGCTGCGCAGCCATTGCGGGCGCTGGGTCAGGATGACGCCGGGGTCGGGGCGGTCGGTGAAGGCGATCAGCACCGCGGCGTCGCGCAATGTGGGCGTGCCGAGATAGGTCTCGTCCTCATCCTCGCCGGGGAGCAGATTTTCGAGCGCGGCGCGCAATTTTTCGGAAAGCATCAGACCGGGCCGACCAGGGGGAAGCACGCGCCGTTCGACCAGATGGCGGGTCGGTCGCCGCCCTCGGCCAGCGCGAGTTCGGCGATCTCGTAATAGAGCGCGCGGTCGATGCGCGCTTCGAGGCCGTTACCGATGGCGCCGCGGACATGGAGGCGCGGGTCGGGATCGTCGGGGTCGCGGCCGAAGCTCAGCGGATGCCCGGCGCCCGCCATCACGAGGTCGTCGGTGTCGAGGCGGAAGACCAGCTTGCGGTGTTCGCCCTCCCCCTCGCTCTTCATCTCGACCGCGCGGAACGGCGTGTCCTCGACCGCGATGCTCAGCTTTTCGGCGGGGGTGACGAGGACGTGGCTGCCGT
This sequence comes from Sphingomonadaceae bacterium 3R27E2-A, assembly GCA_005503165.1. Lineage (GTDB taxonomy): Bacteria > Pseudomonadota > Alphaproteobacteria > Sphingomonadales > Sphingomonadaceae > Sphingopyxis. The sequence goes on along the minus strand of SCNT01000016.1, from coordinate 75,848 downwards.
CGGGCTCGCGGCGCAGGATCGTCGAGAAGAGCCTGACCATCGCGGGGCGGTTGATGCGCCCGCCCTCGTGATACCAGCTGCCGTCGGCGCGGATCTCCATCGCGCTGTCGCCCGTCCGTTCGGGGTGCCAGCTTTCGACGGGCGGCAGCTTGCGCGCGGCGAGCAGCTCGGCCGCCTCGGTCAGCGAGAGCTGCGCAAAGTCCTTCTGGAGCGAGGGCGCGGGGGTTACCATCCTTCCGACATAGGGGGGCGGGCGGATGGTGCAAGTCGGCTTCGCTCGACAACCCTTCTCCCTTGATGGGAGAAGGATAGGAAGCCTTGGCCGCGCAGCGGCTTAGGCGAAGTTGGATGAGGGTGACGGTGCCTGCGTGCACCGACTAGGCAGCAAGCTGCCAAGCCTCGCTGCCTCCCCCATCAAGGGGGAGGGCGAGTGGATCAGCGCGGCCCGATCATCCCCGTCCCCGTCGGTAACGCTTGCCCGTTGATCTCTCGCGCCAGCAGGCGATGTTTCTCATACGGCCCGGGGAGATCCCACGCGCCGGTCGCATCGGCGGTGAAGCCGAAGAAGCGGCCATAATATTCGGGGTCGCCGATCATCATCAGTGCGCTGTCGGCCTCGGTCTCGGCCGCATCCAGCATCTGCGCCATCAGCAGCCGGCCGTGCCCGCCGCGCTGCACGTCGGGGCGCACGGCGACGGGCCCGACCATGACCAGCGGGGTCGCGGTGCCGTCCGGCGCATGATGCGCGACGGGCCAGCACTGGATCGTGCCCGCCAGTTCGCCATCTTCGATCAAGGCGAAGCTCAGCGCCGGGACCGCATCCAAGCCCTGCCGGATGCGGTAGGCGGTTCGTCCAAAGCGGTCCGCCCCGAATGCCGCGTCGAGCAGATGCTCGACCGCCGACGGTGCAATATCCGACAATGGAAGTAACTCGACCAATGTGCGCCCTTTCGCTAATGCGGCGGCGCTTTAGGGGTGCGGCGCGGCGAAGCAAAGCCGAATGTCGCACCCGCCGAACAGGAAATTCTTGTGACCGATACATTGTGGCTGGAGGTGAACGGGCTGACCGTCGACGTCCTCACCGGCATCTATTCCGAAGAAACGCATCTGCCGCAGCCGCTGCGCATTTCGGTGCGCGCGCGGCTGGCGATGGCCGATCATTATGAGCCCACGACGCCGCTCAGCCGCTCGAAAAACTACATGCACCTCAAATTCGCGGCGACCGAGGGGCTGCCCAGGGATGTGCATTTCGTGCTGATCGAGAGCGTCGCCGACCATATCATCGACACGCTGTTCCTGCAGGACGAAAAGGTCGAGGAGGTCGAGGTCAAGATCGTCAAGCTGGCGATCGCCGAGGAAGGCGAAGAGATCGGCATCACCATGCGGCGGGCGCGGAAATGACGCAGAAGCTGGCGCTGGTGACGGGTGGCCTGCACCGCGTCGGCGCCGCGATTGCCGCGCGCCTCGCGCGCGAGGGCTATGCGCTGGCGCTGCACCAGCGGTCGACCGCGGAGGCCGATCCGGTGCTGGCGGAAGCGCTGGCCGAGACGGGGGCGCCGAGCCGCCGTTTTGCGGCGGACCTGTCCGATCCGGCCGCTGTCGATGCGCTGCTCCCCGCGGTGATCGAAAAATTCGGACGCGCGCCCGACCTGCTCGTCAACAATGCCGCGCATTTCGGCGAAGGCGAATGGCGCGATCTGACGGCCGCGGCGCTGGCGGAGATGATACAGGTCAATCTGTCGGCGCCGGTGATGCTCGCCAGGGCGCTGGTCGCGGCGAGCGAAGGCCAGCGCCCCGCGATCGTCAATATCGTCGACCAGCGCGTGCTGCATCCCGTGCCGGACCAGATCGCCTACAGCCTGTCGAAATCGGCGCTGTGGCAGGCGACGGCGACGCTGGCCGTCGCGTTCGGGGGCCGGGCGCGGGTCAATGCGGTCGCGCCCGGGCTGACGATGGCGACCGGCGATTATAGCGCGCCGCAGGTCGAGCGACTGGCGGGGCTGATACCGTTAGGCGCGCTGCCCACGCCGGGGCAGGTCGCCGATGCCGTCGTCTATCTGGCGCGCGCCGAGGCGGTGACGGGGCAGACGATCTTCGTCGACGGCGGCGCGCATCTGGCGCCGATGGGAAGGGATTTCGTGGCGCTGGAGCGGGATTGAAGCAAATAATCCTCCCTGTCGCGAAGCGATGGGGAGGTGGCAGCGCGGAGCGCTGACGGAGGGGCGACGACGCAACCGTCGCGGCCCCTCCACCACGCCCTTCAGGCGAGTGCTGGGTCGTCCAGTCCCCCGGACTGGACTTGGATTGCCGGGGGCAATCCAACCCTGCACTCCCCCTCCCCACCGCTTCGCGGCAGGGAGGATCTTCGATCAATAAATATGCACCGCCTTGGTGACCAGATAGCCGTCGAGCCCCTCGGGCCCGCTCTCGCTGCCGAAGCCCGATTCCTTGATCCCGCCGAAGGGCGCGTCGAGCGACGAGATGACGAAGCTGTTCACCCCGACCATGCCGCTTTCGATCGTATCGACGATGCGGTTGATGCGGCGGCCGTTCTCGGTGAAGGCGAACGCCGCAAGGCCATAGGGGAGCCGGTTCGCCTGCTCGAGCGCCTCATCCTCGGTGCCGAAGGGCCGGATCAGCGCCATCGGGCCGAAAGGTTCGTGGTTCATCGCATCGGCCTCGACCGGCACGTCGGCGATCGCGGTCGGCTGGAAGAAATAGCCGGTGCCCGTCGCCTCGCCGCCCGCGATCACGCGCCCGCCCTTGGCCTTGGCATCGGCGACCAGCGCCTCCAGCGCGGGGATACGCCGCGCATTGGCGAGCGGGCCCATCTGCGTATCGGCGTCGAGGCCGCTGCCGATCTTCACCTTCGCCGTGCGCTCGGCGAAGCCCTTCACGAAGGCGTCATAGATGCCTTGCTGGACGTAGAAGCGCGTCGGCGAGATGCAGACTTGCCCCGCGTTGCGGAACTTCTGCCACACGACCTTGTCGAGCGTCGCCTCGAGGTCGCAATCGTCGAAGACCAGCACCGGGGCATGGCCGCCGAGCTCCATCGTGATCCGCTTCACCCCGTCGGCGGCGAGTTTCATGAGATGCTTGCCGACCGCGGTCGAGCCGGTGAAGCTGACCTTGCGGATCACCGGGCTGGCGAGCAGGTGTCGGCTGATCATGTCGGGGTCGCCATAGACGAGCTGCGCGGCATCGCCCGGGATGCCGGCGTCGATCAGGCAGCGCATGATCGCGCTGGTGCAGCCCGGGGTTTCCTCGGGCGCCTTGGCGATTACGACGCAGCCCGCCGCCAGCGCGGGGGCGATCTTCTTGACCATCAGATTGACCGGGAAGTTCCAGGGCGAGAAGCCCGCGACCGGGCCGACGGGGTGTTTGGTGACCATCGCGCGCTGACCGAGCGGGCGCTGCAGCACGCGGCCCTCGATGCGCTTGCCCTGTTCGGCGAAATAGGCGAGCAGCCCCGCCGCCGACAGCACCTCGCCGCGCGCCTCGCCGATCGGCTTGCCCTGTTCGAGCGTCAGCAGCGTCGCGATATGGTCGGCGCGCTCGCGGATCAGTCCCGCGGCCTTGTGCATCAGCGCGGCGCGCTCGTCGGGGGTCTTGGCGCGCCACGCCGGCCAGCCACGCTCCGCCGCGGCAAGCGCTTCGTCGAGGTCGGCGGCGGTCGCCACCGGAAGCTCGGCGATCGTCCCCGCGGTCGCCGGGTTGAACACCGGCCGCGCCTCGCGCCCCTCCCCGCTCCGCCAGGCGCCGGCGATGAAGAGCTGGAGGTCGGCGTCGTAGGTCGCGGTGTCGGTCATGAGGGGCTTTCATTCCAGAGTGTTGTCATTGCGAGGAGCGAAGCGACGCGGCAATCTCCAGATCTGGGCGACGCGTGTGGCCGGCGGCTGGAGATTGCTTCGCTTCGCTCGCAATGACGAAGGTGATATAGTCCGCCTCAGCGATAGTTAAAGCTGATGCTGATCCGCTCGCCCTTGCCGCTGTGCGGCATCACCTCGTGCCGCAGCCAGCTTTCCCAGAGGAAGACGCGCCCCGCCGCGGGTTCGGCATAGACGAAAGGCAGCAGATGCTCGGGCGCGTCGTCGGTCCGCCCCGGCGCCGCCATCAGCATCGCCAGGCGCGGGTCCTCGAGCTTCAGCGCGCCCGATCCCGGCGGGACCGCGACGTAGAAAGTGCCCGACACGATGCTGTGCGGGTGGATATGGCCGCTGTGGGTGCCGCCGGGTTTCAATATATTGACCCACAGGCTGTCGAGCCTCAGCGGCTTGGCGAGATCGAAATGCGCCGCCCGGGCGAACGCCTTGACCTCCTTGTCGAGCAGGCGTTTCAGATCGTGGAACGCCGGGTCGCGCTCGGGCAGGTCGCCGAGGCTCGCGTAGCTGGTGTAACCCTTATAGCCATGCTCGCGGCTCCAGCGCCGGCCGGCCAGATCATCCTCCGCGAGTTGGCGGCAGCTATGCTCCAACTCTTCGAGAAGGTCGGCCGACCCGGCGTCGGCTTCGTAGAAAGTTGTGGCGAAGAGCGAACGAACGGGCATGATGCGCGCAAAGCACAGCCAATGTGCCAGAGCAAGGGAGACGAGGATGGCCGAGTTCGAACTGATCGCCGACGGATTGCGCTTTCCCGAGGCGCCGGTGGTGATGGAGGATGGCAGCGTCATCGTCGTCGAGATCGAGGCGGGGCGGATCACGCGTTGCTGGCCCGGCGGACGCAAGGAGGTCGTCGCGACCCCCGGCGGCGGCCCCAACGGGCTCGCGATCGGCCCCGACGGCAAGCTCTATTGCTGCAACAACGGCGGCTTCAACTATGTCGAATCGAACGGCTATCTCGCGCCGCACGGCATCGCCGACGATTATTCGGGCGGGCGGATCGAACGCATCGACATCGACACCGGCGAAGTCGAGATCCTCTACACCTCGGACGGCGCGGGGGTGAATTTGCGTGGCCCCAACGACATCATGTTCGACCATCACGGCGGCTTCTGGTTCACCGATCATGGCAAGGTCGATTACGAGAAGCGTTGCCACGACATCGTCGGCATCTTCTATGCCAAGGCCGACGGCAGCCTTATCGAGGAAGTGATCTACCCCAGCTACAACCCCAATGGCATCGGCCTGTCGCCCGACGGGACCAAGCTCTACGCCGCCGAGACCTATACCTGCCGCCTGACCCAGTTCAACATCATCGCCCCCGGCAAGGTCGCGCCCGACGCGGGCCCCGGCGGCCCCGGCATCCCGCTCTATCGCCCCGCGGGCTATAAATTCTTCGACAGCCTGGCGATGGAGGCGAACGGCAATATCTGCGTCGCGACGATCGGCGAAAGCGGGATCAGCGTCGTTTCGCCCGCGGGGGAGCTGGTCGAGTTCGTCACGACCGACGACATCTTCACCACCAACATCGCCTTCGGCGGCGAGGATATGCAGGACGCCTATCTGACTTTGTCGGGCACCGGGCGGCTCGTGAAGACGCGCTGGGCGCGGCCGGGGCTGAAGCTGCCGCATTGACTTAGTCAAGTGACTTAGCTAAGTGGGCGGCATGACGATCGTGACGATCCACGAAGCGAAAACGCATCTGTCGCGCCTGATCGCCCGCGTGCTGGCGGGCGAAGAGGTGACGATCGCGCGCGGCAAGGAGCCGGTGGTCAAGCTGATGCCGGTGAAAGAACCGCCCAAGGCGAAACGCGTCCTGGGTACGCTGAAGGGCAAGATCGATCTCGACAAGGGTTTTTGGGACCCCCTGCCCGAAGAAGATCTTGCGCTGTGGAACGGCGAAGGCCCGACCGACGCGCAATGAACCTTTTGCTCGACACGCATGCGCTGATCTGGGCCGCCAACGAACCGGAAAAATTGCCGAACACTGTGCGGGCCGCCGTCGAGGATCCGGACAATCGCATCTGGATCAGCGCGGTGTCGGCAATCGAGGTCGCGATCAAGTTCCGGATAGGAAAGCTGGAAGGCGCCGACGAACTCGCCGAGCGGTTCGAAAAGGTCATTGCCGGCTTCGGCTTCGAGCAACTGCCCATTTCAGTCGCGCACGCCAGTCTGGCAGGCCTGCTGTCCTTCGAACATCGCGATCCCTTTGATCGCATATTGATCGCCCAGTCGCAGATCGAGCAATATTCGCTGGTGTCCAACGAGAAGCTGTTCGACCAGTTCGGCGTCATCCGTTTCTGGTAGGAGAGCCTGCGATGCACGAGGAAACCCACGCCGTTACGCGCATCGGCTGGCTGCGCGCCGCGATCCTCGGCGCCAATGACGGGATCGTGTCGACCGCCAGCCTGATCGCGGGCGTCGCGGCGGCGGGCACGGCGCCGCATGCGATCCTGCTGACCGGGATCGCAGGGCTGGTCGCGGGGGCCATGTCGATGGCGGCGGGCGAATATGTCTCGGTGAGCTCGCAGAGCGACGCCGAAATGGCCGATGTCGAACTCGAAAAGCGCCACCTCGCCGCCGACCCCGAGTTCGAGCTCGAGGAGCTGACGCAAATCTACGAGCAGCGCGGGCTGAGCCGCGCGCTCGCCGAACGGGTCGCGGTCGAGCTGACCGCGCACGATGCGCTCGACACGCATCTGCGCGACGAACTCGGCATGACCGAGACGATGGCCGCGCGGCCGATCCAGGCGGCGATCGCATCGGCCGCCAGCTTCACCGTCGGCGCAGCGCTGCCCCTGCTCGTCGTGTTGCTCGATTCGGGCCCTTCCCTGCCGTGGACGGTGTCGGGCGCGTCCTTGATCTTCCTGGCGCTGCTCGGCGCGCTCGGGGCATGGGCGGGCAACGCCCCGATGCTGCGCCCCGTCGCGCGCGTGACCTTCTGGGGCGCGATGGCGATGGCGGCGACGATCGCGATCGGGTCGCTGTTCGGGACGGTCGCGGCTTAGCGGCCCGTCAGCCAGTCGCGCAGCGCCACGGCGTTGTTCCGCTCGGCGTCCTTCGCGGCATGGAGCAGGGTCACCGGCCCCGCGCTTGCCGCCGCATCGAGCGTGAAGAGCGCCGCCTCGACCTCCCCGCTTCCCGCGTCGAGCTCGGCGAAATAATCGGCACGGAACGCGTGCCACGCTTCGTCCGAATCGACGGTCGCGCCATGATAGGTCCTGCGCAGCGCATCGCTCGGCGACAACGGTTTCAGCCACGCCGCCAGCGCCGCCTTCTCCTTCGACACCCCGCGCGGCCACAGCCGGTCGACCAGGAAACGCGCACCGTCGCCGGGCCCGGCCGCCTCGTGGACGCGTTTGACTGCGATTGTCAGGGGCGCTGCCATCTGTATGACTATGATCGATCCCGCGTCCGCGGGCAAGCAGCCGGAGGGGTCCGCAGATGAGTGAAACCGGATGGGCGATCGACATCGATCGCGACGATATTGCGCGCGCCGAATTGGTGACCGATCCCGCTGTACCGCTGGCGCCTGGGCAGGTTCGCGTCGCCGTCGACAGCTATGCGATGACCGCCAACAACATCACTTACGCCGTGTTCGGCAAGCCCGCGGGGCTGTTCGGCAACGACCAGGGCTATTGGGACTTCTTCGCCGAACGCGGCGCGCCGGGCCGGCTGCCCGTCTGGGGATTTGCGACGGTGACCGAGAGCGCGGCCGATGGCATCGCGGTGGGCGACACCTTCTACGGCTATTATCCGATGGCGAGCCACGCGGTGCTCAACGCCGCGAACATCGGCCCCGGCGGCTTCACCGACGTCACGCCGCGCCGCACCACGCTGCCGACCATTTACAACCACTATCAGCGCGTCGGCGCGCTCCACGATTATCGCGCCGCCGACCATGACTATTGGCCGGTGTTCCGCCCGCTGTTCCTGACCGGCTGGCTGATCGCCGACCAGTTCGAGGACGAGGGCGATTATGGCGCGGCGCAGATCCTGATCGCCAGCGCGTCGAGCAAGACAGCGATCGGGCTCGGCTTTTCGCTCGCGCAGCGCAGCGGTCACCGCCCCGAAACGATCGGGCTGACCAGCGCGGCCAATGTCGAAGCGCTCGCGGCGCAGGGCATTTATGACCGCGTGATCAGCTACGATCAGATCATGACGCTCAACGCCTCTACGCCCGCGGCGCTGGTCGACATGGCGGGCAATGGCGCGGTGACGCGCGTCGTGCACAGCCATTTCGGGGGCCAGCTCAAGGCCTCGATCATCGTCGGCAAGTCGCATTGGGACGCGCAGGCCGATGTCGAGGGCCTGCCCGGCCCCGAACGCCAGGGCTTTTTCGCCCCCGGCCGCAGCCAGAAGCGCATCGCCGACTGGGGCGGCGCGGCCTTCGGGCAGAAGATCGCCGCGGCCTGGCTCGCCTTCATGGACGTCGCCCCGCGGCTCGCGGCGATCGACAAGCGCCGCGGCGGCGAAGCGGCGCTTGGCGCCTATCGGGAAATGCTGTCGGGGCAGGCCGATCCCAAGGCCGGGATCGTCGTCATCCCATGAGCATCACCACCGTCATCTTCGACTTCGGCGGCGTCATCACCGCCTCGCCCTTCGAGGCGTTCAACCGGCTGGAGGCAGAACGCGGGCTGCCGCGCGATTTTGTACGCCGCGTCAATGCGGCCAACCCTGACGACAATGCCTGGGCCAGATTCGAGCGCGCCGAGATCGACGCCGCGGCGTTCGACGCGCTGTTCGCCGAGGAAGCCCGCGCGCTCGGGCACGAACTGGAGGGCGAAGCGGTGCTCGCGGTGATCGCAGGCGCGGTCCGCCCGGATATGGTGAAAGCGCTCGACACGCTGAAGGCCAGGGACTTTCGCATCGCGTGCATCACCAACAATGTTCCCGGCGGCAAAGGCGTCACGGGCGCGGGCATGACGCGCAGCGAGAAAGCCGCCAACGAGGTCGCCGCCATCATGGCACGCTTCGAGCATGTCATCGAATCGAGCAAGGCGGGGGTGCGCAAGCCCGACCCGGCCATCTACCTTATGATGTGCGAACAGCTCGGCGTCGAACCCCGCGAGTGCGTCTATCTCGACGACCTCGGCATCAACTGCAAACCGGCGGCGCTGCTGGGCATGCACGCGATCAAGGTGACGAGCGGCGAGCAGGCGCTGGCCGACCTGTCGGCGGCGCTGGGGTTTGCACTGCCCTGAGGAGGTAGCCCGGTCCAAAGCGGATGACCGCTTTGGGGTGGAACAAGACGATCCTCCCCACTTGTGGGGAGGTGGCAGCGCGCAGCGCTGACGGAGGGGGGTGGCGTCCTCAAGCGGCGCTTCAAGCCGAGAGCCCCCTCCACCACCCTACGGGTGGTCCCCCTCCCCACGGCTACGCCGCAGGGAGGATTAAGAATGTCCCCTTCCGCCCGATACCAGACCTTCTCTAAGCCCCCATCGCCACATACCCGGGCTCGCCCTCGACCCGCGCGATCCACGCCTGCACCGCGGGATAGTCCGCCAGCGAAAACAGCCCGCTGTCCTCGGCGACATGGGTGTACGCATAAAGCGCGATGTCGGCGAGCGTCAGCCCGCTTCCCGCCAGCCAGTCGCGCGCCGCCAGATGCTCGTCCATCAGCGTCAGCGCCGCCGCGCCCGCCGCCTGCTTCACCGGTACCAGCGCGCGCTGGACGGCGCTCAAATTCGCCTCGCCGACCCATTTCATCCAGAAGCGCAAGGTCGCCACGTTCGGCTCGTGATTATATTGCTCCCAGAACATCCAGTGCAGCATGTCGGCGCGCTCGAAGCGATCGTGCGGCACCAGATGCGTGCCGTCGGCGAGCCAGAAACAGGCCGCATTGCTCTCGGGCAAAAACCTGTCGCCGACCTGCAGCACCGGGATGCGCCCGTTCGGATTGACCTCGGCGAGAAACGCGGGCGTGCGCGTCTCGCCCTTCATGATGTCATATTCGCGCCGCTCGATCGGATAATCGAGCAAGGCCGCGGTCAGGCGGATCTTGTAGCAATTGCCGCTCGGCGCATATTCGTGAAGGATCGGCTCGTCGCTCATCGCTTCCCCCAAAAGGCGCTGGCGACGCCCCCCGCGTTGCCCACGCCCCTATGCGGGGATCGCGTTCGCGCCGCAAGCGGCCCCTAGGGGCCGCAGCGCCATTCGCCCGCGAACACCCGCACCGCGCCGTCGGCGCGGTCCGCGGTCAGCGTCGCGGGGCGCGGCGGCGATTCGCCCCCGCCCGTCGCAGCGCCGGTCAGCGCGAGGCGCAGCTGCAGCCCCTTGCCCGTGAAGCGCGCGCCCTTGGTCATGCCGTCGAAGCCGCCCGGCGAGGCCACACGCTCGACCGCATTGCCGAGCTTGACGATCCCGCGCGCCGGATCGCTCGACGCGGCATCGCCCATCGCGACCAGGATCGGCGGCGTCGCAGCGTCGGCGGCGAAGCTGCATCCCAGTTCGCCGGGCAGCTTGGCGGCGGCGATATCGGCTTCGGTCAGCCCGCCCAGTTCGATCGGCGACCCGTCGCCGCCCTTGGTCGGGATGTCGACGGGCTTGATCGGCGGCGGCAGGTCGTCCGCCGCGGCGGCGCTCTTCTCGGGCTGCGCCGCGGGCTGGTCGGCCGCCGGCTGCGAACAGGCGGCGAGGCCGAGCGCGAGGGCCGCGGCAGAAGCAAAGGAAAAGCGCATGATAATCTCCTGGTGGTGTTCAGAACGGCCCCCGCCGCCTCTGACCAACCGCCCGAAAGCCCTGCGCGTTCCTCAATTCACCCCAGGCTGAGCACGATCTTCCCGACATGTTCGCCCGCCTGCATGCGCGCATGCGCCGCACTGGCTTCGGCTAGCGGGAAGGCCCGATCCATCGCGGGCTTCCACGCGCCTTCGCTCAAACGCGGCCAGAGGGTGCGCGCGATCTCGTCGGCGAGCGCGGCCTTGAAGTCGGCGCTGCGCGCGCGGAGCGTCGAGCCGGTCATCGTCAGCCGCCGGCGCATGACCTGCGAAATGTCGATCTCGGTCCTGGCGCCGCGCTGGAAGGCGATGGTGACATGCCGCCCGTCGTCGGCGAGGCACTCGAGGTTGCGCGGAACATAATCGCCGCCGACCATGTCGAGCACCGCGTTCACCCCCGCGCCGCCGGTGAAGGCCTTCGCCGCCGCGACATAGTCCTCGCGCGAATAATCCACCGCCAGGTCGGCGCCGAGCGCACTCGCCGCAGCGCATTTACGGGCGCTGCCGCAGGTCACGATGACCCTGATCCCGAAGAGTTTGCAGAGCCCGATCGCGGTGGTGCCGATGCCGCTGGTGCCGCCGTGGACGAGCACCGTCTCGCCCTCCATCACCCACGCGCGCTCGAACAGATTGTGCCACACGGTGAACACCGTCTCGGGCAGCGCCGCGGCTTCCGCCATCGAAAAGCCGTTCGGCACCGGCAGGCAGCTTCCCGCGGGCGCGAGGCAATATTCGGCATAGCCGCCGCCCGCGACGAGCGCGCAGACCGCCTGCCCCAGCATCCCGGGATCGCCCCCGGGACCGACCGCGACGACCGTCCCCGCGATCTCGAGCCCCGGCAGGTCCGACGCGCCCGGCGGCGGCGGATAGAAACCCATGCGCTGCAGCACGTCGGGCCGGTTGACCCCCGCCGCGGCGACGCGCACCAGCAGTTCGCCCGGCGCAGGACGGGGGACGGGGCGCATTTCGGGGATCAGAACCTCGGGGCCGCCCGGCGCGCTTATCGCGATGGCGGTCATGCTGTCCGGCACGCTGGTCACGTCTTGGTCCCCCTGCTTCCCACAGGGGCGCTTATTGACAGGCGGGGGCGGCGGGTCAACAAGTTCGGCCCGCGAAAAGAGGAGGATGACGCGATGGACGACGACGACCTTCCCCGCCGCCGCGACGACATACTGGCGGCGCTCACCAGACAGCCGCTCGATCCCCTCTCATTGGACGAACTCGACGAGCGCGTCGCGGTGCTCGAAGGCGAGATCGCGCGCGTAAAGGCGCACAAGGCGGCCGCCGCGGGCCACAAGGCGATCGCGGAGTCGCTGTTCAAGAAGGGGTAGCCGCCCCGCGCCGCCCGCCCCCAAGAGCCCGCATGGACTTCAAGCGCCCGCTCCGGCCACGAGATGCCGCTCCTCGGCCAAAGCCGGGGTCCATGACTTCGACGCGGCAATGGATCCCGGATCAAGTCCGGGATGACGAATGTCTGGAAACGACCGATAGCGGACGTTGGTTAGGGATTGTAGGATTTCCACATGCGTGGTTTGATACTTCTGGCGGCTTTGACCTCTTTGATCGGGTGCGCCGCGGTAAGCTCAGACCCGCCTCCGCCGCGGATAGCCGACGTGCCTTCGCCGCCGATAATCGACATCAATTCTGGCGCTTTTCAGAGGCAGATTGCCGCGGAAAGAAGTTCTGCCCTTCAGGACGCGATAAAATCGGGAACCGAGATCAAGCGGACCTTCTATGTTGGGTGGGAGCTGCATCACGGATATTACCTGATACCCGTCGACAGCGCCGACGAATGGATAATTCCTGATTTTCTGGACGACGAAGTAATTGGGAAATTTGACGATTTCATTCGGCCCGGACGGGTTTCTCCTGTGGGAGAAGAGCCTCCTCATATCGGAAAGCGAATAGTCTGTGAGTGCACAGGCCTAGAATGGTTCTATCATTCGCAAAAGCAGTTTGCAGTTCGAGCGGCGAAGCTGCAAGCCAGATAGTCAAAGGTCGGCTACCCACCCCTTTTCAGACATTCACTGCCGATGCCGACGCGATGACCGCTAACGGGTAGTTGCTGCCATTTAATCCTCCCTGCGGCGAAGCCGTGGGGAGGGGGACCGCCGCGAAGCGGTGGTGGAGGGGCGGCGGCCCGAAACCGACGCTCAAGGCCGTCGCCCCTCCACCATGCTTCGAGTTTGGGGTTGGATTGCCCCCGGCAATCCAAGTCCGGTCCGGGGGACCGGACGACCCCAAACTGTCCCCCTCCCCATCGCTGCGCGACAGGGAGGATTATTACGTCCGCTTTCCACCCCAAAGCCGCCATCCAACCCGGCCAAAAAAACCGCTGTCCTAATAAATTCCGCCGGCATAGCCTCCACCGAATCATGCGCAATTTACTGCTCCGCCTCGATCACCCCGCGACACCGCAGCGCCGCATAAAGGGACCAAATGAGGGGGTACGTAGCGTGACCTTCGTGACCTTTGGAATAAAATTGCGCGGCCGACGTCCGGGAAACCTCAACCCCGCGTTAACCATATTCAAACCGTCATCTGCGCAAATTCGTGTCGCCGACCGCTTTTCCCTTGCAGGCCGACGGCGGCATCGCCACCTTGTGTCTATCGGGCGGGCCTCTCCCCGGCTTGTCCCCAAGGAGATAAGCTAATGCCGTCCTTTTCGGAGAGCCTCGAAAAGACCCTGCACAATGCGCTGAAGGCCGCTTCGGAGCGCCATCACGAATATGCGACGCTCGAGCATCTGCTCTACGCGCTGATCGACGACGATCATGCCGCCGAAGTGATGCGCGCCTGCGGCGTCGCGCTCGACGACCTGCAATCGGCAGTCGTCCATTATCTCGACACCGAGCTCGACAGCCTGAAGGTCGAGGGGCACAGCGACCCCTCGCCGACGTCGGGTTTCCAGCGCGTCGTCCAGCGCGCGATCCTGCACGTCCAGTCGTCGGGCAAGGACGAGGTGACCGGCGCCAACGTCCTCGTCGCGCTCTTTTCCGAGCGCGAGAGCTATGCCGTCTATTTCCTCCAGCAGCAGGACCTGACGCGCCTCGACGCGGTCTCGTACCTCAGCCACGGCGTCGGCAAGGGCGGCAAGCCCGCGGTGCAGGCCGAGCCCGAGGAGAAGGAAGAGGCGAAGGACAAGTCGGACGCGAAGAACAAGAAGGAGACCGCGCTCGACCAGTTCACCGTCAACCTCAACGAAAAGGCTAAGACCGGCAAGGTCGACCCGCTGATCGGCCGCAGCGCCGAGGTCGATCGCACGATCCAGATCCTCTGCCGCCGCAGCAAGAATAACCCGCTGTACGTGGGCGATCCCGGCGTCGGCAAGACCGCGATCGCCGAGGGGCTCGCGCGCAAGATCATCGAGGGCGACGTGCCCGAGGTGCTGCTGCCCGCGGTCATCTATTCGCTCGACATGGGCGCGCTGCTCGCGGGCACGCGCTATCGCGGCGATTTCGAGGAGCGCCTGAAACAGGTCGTCACCGAACTCGAAGGCCTGCCGCACGCGATCCTGTTCATCGACGAGATCCATACGGTGATCGGCGCCGGCGCGACCAGCGGCGGCGCGATGGACGCGTCGAACCTCTTGAAGCCCGCGCTGTCGGGCGGCGTCATCCGCTGCATCGGCTCGACGACCTACAAGGAGTTCCGCAATCACTTCGAGAAGGACCGCGCGCTGCTCCGCCGCTTCCAGAAGATCGACGTGATCGAGCCGAGCATCGAGGACACCAAGAAGATCCTCGCCGGCCTGCGCAGCGCGTTCGAGGCGCACCACCAGGTGCGCTACACCCCCGACGCGATCAACGCCGCGGTCGAGCTGTCGTCGCGCTACATCAACGACCGCAAGCTGCCCGACAAGGCGATCGACGTGATCGACGAGGTCGGCGCGATGCAGATGCTCGTCGCCCCGTCGAAGCGCAAGAAGACGATCACCGCCAAGGAGATCGAGGCGGTGATCGCGACGATGGCGCGCATCCCGCCCAAATCGGTGTCGAGCGACGACAAGAAGGTGCTCGAAACGCTCGAGACCGACCTCAAGCGCGTGGTCTTCGGCCAGAATACCGCGATCGAGATACTGTCGTCGGCGATCAAGCTGAGCCGCGCGGGCCTGCGCGATCCCGAGAAGCCGATCGGCAACTATCTCTTCTCGGGTCCGACCGGCGTCGGCAAGACCGAGGTCGCGAAGCAGCTCGCCTCGATCATGGGCATCCCGCTCCAGCGCTTCGACATGTCCGAATATATGGAGCGCCACAGCGTGTCGCGCCTGATCGGTGCGCCCCCGGGCTATGTCGGTTACGATCAGGGCGGGTTGCTCACCGATGCGATCGACCAGAATCCGCATTGCGTGCTGCTGCTCGACGAGATCGAAAAGGCGCACCCCGACCTGTTCAACATCCTGCTGCAGGTGATGGACAATGGCCGGCTGACCGACCACCACGGCAAGACCGTCGACTTCCGCAACGTCGTGCTGATCATGACGACCAATGCGGGCGCCAGCGACATGGCGCGCGAGTCGATCGGCTTCGGCGCATCGACGCGCGAGGATGTCCAGGAAGAGGCGGTGAAGCGCATGTTCACCCCCGAATTCCGCAACCGCCTCGATGCGATTGTGCCCTTCGGCTACCTGCCGCCCGAGGTCGTCGCGCGCGTCGTCGACAAGTTCATCCTCCAGCTCGAACTGCAGCTGGCGGATCGCAACGTCCATATCCAGCTCGACGACGGCGCCCGCGAATGGCTGACCGCCAAGGGCTATGACAAGCTCTATGGCGCGCGTCCGATGGGCCGCCTGATCCAGGAGAAGATCAAGCAGCCGCTCGCCGAGGAACTGCTCTTCGGCAAGCTGGTCCATGGCGGCGAGGTCAAGGTGAAGATGAAGGAAGGCGACGACGCCAAGGTCGGCAACCCGCTCACCTTCGAAATCACCCCCGCCCCGCCCAAGGCCGGCAAGGGCAAGGCGAAGACCAAGCTCGACAAGGCGGCGGAGTAAAAGGCAAGGGGGGCGGCCATCGTGCCGCCCCTCGCTTTTTGACCCCCCATCGCCTATACCGCCCCCATGTACGATTATGTCACCGTTACCGCCGCCGACACCGCCGCGCCCGCCCGCGTTCGCGACGGCACGATCAAGCTGCACGACGAGGCGGGCTTTGCCGGCATGCGCAAGGCGGGGCGGCTGTCGGCCGAAATCCTCGACGCGCTCGTCCCCTTCGTCCAGCCGGGCGTGACCACGGCCGAGATCGACGACCTCGTCCGCACGATGATGCTGGATGGCGGCGGCATTCCCGCGACGCTCGGCTATCGCGGCTTCACGCACAGCTGCTGCACCAGCATCAACCATGTCGTCTGCCACGGCATTCCCGACGACAAGCCGGTGCGCGACGGCGACATCGTCAACATCGATGTCACGACGATCATCGACGGCTGGCACGGCGACACCAGCCGCATGTATCTGGTCGGCGACGTGCCCATCAAGGCGAAGCGGCTGGTCGAGGTGACCTATGAATGCCTGATGCTCGGCATCGAGCAGGCGAAGCCCGGCAACCGGATGGGCGACGTCGCGCATGCGATCCAGACCCACGCCGAAAAGCACCGCTATTCGGTTGTTCGCGACTTCTGCGGCCACGGCCTCGGCCAGATGTTCCACGACGCGCCCGAGGTCGTCCACGCCGGCCGCCCCGGCACCGGGCCCGAGCTCAAGCCCGGCATGTTCTTCACCATCGAGCCGATGATCAACACCGGCAAATATGCGGTGAAGATGCTCGCCGACGGCTGGACCGCAGTGACCCGCGACCGCTCGCTCTCGGCGCAGTTCGAACACAGCATCGGCATCACCGAGACCGGCTGCGAGATTTTCACCGCCAGCCCCAAGGGCCTGAATGCGCCGCCCTGGGCATAAGCGACACATGATACCATAGCTGTTCCCCGCTGGAGCCCCCTCAGCACACCGCCCATTTTCCCGCTTGCGCCCGCCCCGCATCGCGCGCAGACTTGACGTTAACGTCAAGATAGGCGTCGAACGGGAGAGCATGGGATGGCGAAACGGGTCTTTTCGGCCGCGCTGCTGGGCTGCGCGGCTTTGGCACTGGCGGCGTGCAACGCGTCGAAGAACGAGAGCCTCTCGGCGGGCGCTTCGCTCGACGATGCCGAAAAGGCCAGCGAGACCCTGCTCAAGACCGGCGGCAATGGCGACGACTGGGGCGCGATCGGCTTCAGCTACGACGAACAGCGCTTCAGCCCGCTGAAGGATATCGACGCCTCGAACGTCGGCCAGCTCGGCATCGCGTGGACCGCCGATCTCGACGATGCGCGCGGGCAGGAGGCGACCCCCGTGGTCGTCGACGGGGTGATGTACGTCAGCCACGCCTGGTCGAAGGTCAGCGCCTGGGACGCCGCGACGGGCAAATTGCTCTGGAAATTCGACCCCAAGGTCCCCGGCGAGCGCGCGGTCCACGCCTGCTGCGACGTCGTCAACCGCGGCGTCGCGGTGTGGGGAGACAAGCTCTTCGTCGGCGCGCTCGACGGCCGGCTGATCGCGCTCGACAAGAAGACCGGCACCGAGGTCTGGTCGACGCAGACTTTCGACGCCGAGCGGCCCTACACCATCACCGGCGCCCCGCGCGTCGTGAAGGACATGGTGCTGATCGGCAACGGCGGCGCCGAATTCGGCGTGCGCGGCTATGTCACCGCGTACGATGCCGACACCGGCAAGGAGCGCTGGCGCTTCTACACCGCGCCCAACCCGAACAAGGAAAAGGACGGCGCGGCATCGGACGACATTTTCGCGAGCAAGGCCAACGCGACCTGGTCCGACAAGGGCGAGTGGCAGACCTCGGGCGGCGGCGGGACCGTGTGGGACGCAATCGTCTACGACAAGGATCTCGACCAGATCTATCTCGGCGTCGGCAACGGCAATCCGTGGAACCACGGCACGCGCTCCAATGGTCAGGGCGACAACTGGTTCCTGTCGTCGGTGGTCGCGCTCGACGCCTCGACCGGCGCCTATAAATGGCATTATCAGGAAACCCCGGCCGAGACCTGGGACTATACCGCGACGCAGCCGATCATCCTCGCCGAGCAGCAGGTCGACGGCAAACCGGTCAAGGTGCTGTACCACGCACCGAAGAACGGCTTTTTCTTCACCATCGACCGCGCGACCGGCAGACTGATCGACGCGAAGCCCTTCGTCGACGGCATCAACTGGGCCACCGGCTACGACCTCAAGACCGGGCGTCCGATCGAGAATCCCGAGGCGCGCTTCTACAAGACCGGCAAGCCCTTCATCGCCATCCCCGGCGCGCTCGGCGCGCACAACTGGCACCCGATGAGCTTCAACCCCGCGACGGGCCTCGTCTATATCCCCGCGCAGCAGATTCCGCAGGCCTATCTCAACGACATGACCGAGCTCGACAAGCGCAAGATCGTCGGCTTCAACGTCGGCACCTCGCTCACCGGCACACTGCTGCCCGACGACAAGGCCGCGTTCCGCGCCGCGGTCGCCGCGACCACCGGGCGGCTCGTCGCTTTCGATCCGCGGACGGGCAAGGTCGCGTGGAGCGTCGCGCATCCCGCGGCGTGGAACGGCGGCACGATGACCACCGCGGGCAATCTCGTTTTCCAGGGCACCAGCACCGGCCGCTTCCGCGCTTATGCCGCCGACACCGGCAAGCAATTGCTCGACCTCGACATGCAGTCGGGGATCGTCAGCGCGCCCTCGACCTTCCGCGTCGGCGGCGTGCAATATGTCGCCTTCATGACCAGCAAGGGCGGCGCCTTCCCGCTCGTCGCCGGGGTCGCGGGCGGGGTGACGCGCAAGGTGCCCAACATCCCGCGCCTCGTCGTTCTCAAGATCGGCGGCACCGCCAAGCTGCCCGCGCCGCCCGCGTCGACGACGCTCGCCTGGAACCCGCCGCCGCAGTTCGGCACCGCGGCGCAGGTCGCCGCGGGCAAGGCGCATTTCGGGCGCTATTGCATCGTCTGCCATGGCGACAGCGCGATCGGCAACGGCTTCACCCCCGATTTGCGCGTCTCGGGCACGCTCGCCAACGCCGATGCGTGGAAGGGCGTGGTGCTGGACGGCATGCTCAAGGATCGTGGCATGGTGAGCTTCGCCAAGGTGCTCACGCCGGCCGACGCCGAGGCGCTGCGCGCCTATGTCATCGACCGCTCGAACTGGACCAAGGCGAACCTGCCCGACGCCGCGGCGCCCGTCGGACGCTGATCTGCCGCTTTTTTAGGCAATGCGATAAGGCCGCTGCCCACCCCTTGGGCAGCGGCGCAATTTGCTTTCAAAATTCTTACCGGAAGCTTGCGATTCGGCAATTGGCACGGCTTTTGATTGGTGCAACATGACGGGGCCTCGCAGCGACTCAGGTGGTGCGAACCGGACAGGCAGGCCTGGTCCGGCTTTGGCTGCGAGCATCGATAATAGCCCAAGTGGGGGACATGACGCGTGAAGAAGATTGAGGCGATCATCAAGCCGTTCAAGCTCGACGAAGTGAAGGAAGCGCTGCACGAGGTCGGCGTCAGCGGCATCACCGTGACCGAGGCCAAGGGCTTCGGCCGCCAGAAGGGCCACACCGAACTCTATCGCGGCGCCGAATATGTCGTGGACTTCCTGCCCAAGGTGAAGCTCGAGGTCATCGTCGAGGACAGCATGGCCGAGCGCGTGGTCGAGGCGATCGCCGCCGCCGCGCAGACCGGCCGCATCGGCGACGGCAAGATTTTCGTCATCCCGGTCGAGACCGCGCTCCGCATCCGCACCGGCGAGCGCAACGAGGACGCGCTCTGACCGGCATCCGCTCTCCAATCCTGTTCAACTAAACCGGCTCAGCCGGTCATCATCGCAAGAAGGAAGTTCAGACCATGGCCACCAAGCCCAAGGATATCGTCGCACGCATCAAGGACAATGACATCGAGTGGGTGGACCTCCGCTTCACCGATCCCAAGGGCAAGTGGCAGCACCTGACCATGTGCGCCGGCGTCATCGACGAGGACGCGCTCGAAGACGGCCTGATGTTCGACGGCTCGTCGATCGAGGGCTGGAAGGCGATCAACGAGTCCGACATGATCCTGAAGCCCGACCTCGACGCCGTCTATGACGATCCCTTCTCGGCGACCCCGATGCTCGTGATCTTCTGCGACATCGTCGAACCCGCGACTGGCGAGGGCTATGCCCGCGACCCGCGCACCACGGCGAAACGCGCCGAGGCCTATGTCGCCTCGACCGGTGTCGGTGACACCGTCTATGTCGGCCCCGAGGCCGAATTCTTCATGTTCGACGACGTTCGGTTCGAGACCGGCTACAACAAGTCGGGCTTCGAGATCGACGACATCGAGCTGCCGACCAACACCGGCCGCAGCTATGAGGGCGGCAACCTCGGCCACCGTCCGCGCGCCAAGGGTGGCTACTTCCCCGTCGCGCCGGTCGACAGCGCGGTCGATATCCGCGCCGAGATGGTCTCGACGATGCTCGAAATGGGCCTGCCCTGCGACAAGCATCACCATGAGGTCGCCGCGGCGCAGCACGAGCTCGGCCTCACCTTCGGCACGCTGACCCAGACCGCCGACCGCATGCAGATCTACAAATATGTCGTGCACCAGGTCGCGCACGCGTACGGCAAGACCGCGACCTTCATGCCCAAGCCGATCAAGGACGACAACGGCAGCGGCATGCACACCCACATCTCGATCTGGGAAAAGGGCAAGCCGCTCTTCGCGGGCAATGGCTATGCGGGCCTCAGCGACATGTGCCTCTATTTCATCGGCGGCGTGGTCAAGCATGCCAAGGCGCTCAACGCCTTCACCAACCCGACGACGAACAGCTACAAGCGCCTCGTCCCCGGCTTCGAAGCCCCGGTGCTGCTCGCCTATTCGAGCCGCAACCGTTCGGCTTCGTGCCGCATCCCTTATGGTGCGGGCGCCAAGGCGAAGCGCGTCGAGTTCCGCTTCCCCGACGCGATGGCAAACCCTTATCTCTGCTATTCGGCGCTGCTGATGGCGGGGCTCGACGGCATCGCGAACAAGATCCACCCGGGCGACCCGATGGACAAGAATCTCTACGACCTGCCGCCCGAGGAACTGGCCGAAGTCCCGACCGTCTGCGGCTCGCTGCGCGAAGCGCTCGACAGCCTCGCCGCCGACCACGACTTCCTGCTGAAGGGCGACGTGTTCACGAAGGACCAGATCGAGGCCTATATCGAACTCAAATGGGACGAGGTCTATCGCTTCGAACAGACCCCGAGCCCGGTCGAGTTCGACATGTATTACAGCGCCTGATCCTTTAAGGTCAGCGACGCGTAAGAAGGGCGTCCGGTCTGGGGGGACCGGGCGCCCTTTTTTATTGTGCGCGCGCCCAAGCCCTCTCCCCTTCAGGGGAGAGGATAGCGCAGCTTGCTCCGTCAGGAGCTGGCGAAGCTTGGAGAGGGGCTTGGCCGCTGGCGCAACAGACCCCTCTCAACTCCGGCTAGGCAGCAAGCTGCCAAGCCTGCGTATCTCTCCCCTGAAGAGGTGAGAGCGGCATCGACCTACTCCCGCACCCCCGCACTCCGCTCGCGGATCTCCTTGAACTCGGACCCGGCCTTCCACCCCGGCCATGTCCCCGAGCGCGCCAGCTCGTCGCCGATGGCGTGAAACAACGCGATATCCTGCACCGCCCCGTCCAGATTCCAGCTCTTGTCCCACGCATCGCACGCCTGGTGATAGCAACGCCCGGTATAGTCATCGACCCAGCGCTGCCCCGCGGCCGTACCGCCCTCCACAAGATCAGAGGCCCCCGCGATGCCCATCATCAGGAGCACCGGCACGCCGCGCTTTGCCATCGAGAAATGGTCGGCGCGGTAGAAGAGCCCGCGCTCGGGCAGGCTCTCGACCGACACGGTCCGCCCCTGCGCCGCGGCGTGCCGCGCGAGATCGTCCTCGAGGCTGCCCTGCCCCTTGCCGACCAGGATCACATCCTTCGCCCGCCCTGCGGTCTGCAGGATATCGAGCCCCAGGTTCGCGACCGTCTTCTCGACCGGAAACAGCGGGTTCTGCGCATAGGCCTCGGACCCCAGCAGCCCGCGCTCCTCGGCGGTCCAGAAAGCGAAGACCAGGCTGCGCGCGGGCGGCGGCGCCGCCTTGAAAGCCCGTGCGATCTCGAACAGCCCCGCGACGCCGAGCGCATCGTCGTTCGCCCCGGCGCGATAGATGCGCCCCTGCTCGTCGGGCTTGCCCTCGCCATAAGCGTCCCAGTGCGCGCCGTACATCACCACGTCGTCGGCGCGCGTCGTGCCGGGGATTTTCGCCAGCACATTCTGGCTCTGCACCACCGCCTGCTGCACCGGAATCTTGGCCGTCAGCGTCACCCCGGGTAGCAGGGCGGGCTTGAAATCCTTGCGCCGCGCCGCGACGCGCAGCGTGTCGAGGTTCAGCCCGGCGCCCGCGAACAGATTGTCCGCGACATCGTGCGCGATCCACCCCTGCAATTGCAGCGAGGTCCTTTTCTCGGGCGGCACGACCAGCCCGTAATTCTCGCCCGCGGGCGCCTTCACCACGTTCCAGCCATAACCGACGCCGTCGGTGTCGTGGACGATCAGCGCGGCGATCGCGCCGCGGCGCGAGGCTTCCTCGAACTTGTAGGTCCAGCGACCGTAATAGGTCATCGTCTTGCCGCCGAACTTGCCTGCGACGGGCTCGCGCGCGGTTGCCGAAAAATCGGGGTCGTTGATCAGGAAGACCGCGACCTTGCCCTTGAGGTCGGCGCCCTTGAAATCGTCCCAGCCGCGCTCGGGCGCGCTGACGCCGTAACCGACGAACACCAAAGGCGCCGCCGCGACCGCCGCGGTGTCGACCGGCTGCAGCGTCGAGAGATAGATGTCGGTGCCGAGGTTCAGCGGCTGCGCCGTGCCGTTCCGCGCGAACTGCAACGTCGTCGGCGTGCCGAGCCGCGTGCGCAGCAGCGGCACGGGCTGCGTCCAGCCGCCGTCCGTCCCCGCGGGCTCGAGCCCCAGCGCCTCGAGCCGCCCAATCAGATAGCCGATCGTCCGCTCCTCGCCGATGGTCCCCGGTGCGCGGCCCTGGAACTGGTCGGAGGCCAGCGTGCGCACGGTTTCGGTGAGGTTGGCGGCGGAAATGGCGGGCGACGCTTCTTGCGCGGCCGCAGGTGCGAGGGCGGAGAGCGCGGTGGCAACGAGGGCGGCGGTGCGGTGGAAAGGCATTATGGGTTCCCGGCTGGTGTTTGCCGCAAGCCTAGCGGCGGCAGGCGAGGATCGCCAGTGGCGCGTCGGTTTTGAGGGTGGTGAGCAGGCATCCTGGCCCTCCCCGGTCGCAAAGCGATAGGGAGGGGTACCATGCGAAGCATGGTGGAAGGGCGGCGGTCCCCTCCCCACGGCTTCGCCGCAGGGAGGATTAAGAACTTCGCTCCCGCCCCACGCCCGCCAGCCGCCCGTTAATCCCATTCCCCAATGACTTCATGAAACGCCATACCGCCCGATGATCGATCCGGCTCCCGCGGTTGAGGCAGGTCCGCATCATCCGCGCGCTCATGGCGATGGGGTCGGCAAACCCTGGCGAAGGCGCCCGTCAGATCTCGCGCTTACCCTTTTGTAAGCCGGTGTCGCTAAGGCCGCCCCGAACAACCGGGGGATATGGGCGATGATCAGGAAAGTTATGACGATCGCGGCAGCACTTCTGCTCGCGGGCTGCGGTTCGGGCGTGAGCGAGCTGGTCAGCCAGACGAAGACCGTCGCGGCGCCGCGCGAAGAGGTGTTCGCCAAGATGTTCGGCGACGACGAGCAGGCCGGCCTGCCGCTGGTCACCAACGGCGGCTCCACGCGGCTCTATGAACTGGTGATCGAAAAGGACGATCCCGAATGGGCGGCGGTCGCGCCCAAGGAGCGCCCCGAAGCCTATAAGGTCAAATTCGCGGTAGCGATGGAAATCCCGCGCGAGACGCACATCACCTATAGCGTCGACGACGGCGCGTTGTCGACCGGGCTCAAATTCACGTTCGAGGAGCTGGCAACCGACAAGACCCGCGTCGCTTTCACCGTCGACGAGACGAGCGGCCACGACACCCAGGGGCTGACCGTCAACAAGCTCAAGATGCACGCGATCGCGCGCCAGGCGCTGAACAAGCTCGACGATTTCGACGAGGTCGACGAACCCGCCTGACGCAGGCTTGCGGCGCGGGGCATCGGGCGCCACTATG
Source organism: Sphingomonadaceae bacterium 3R27E2-A (assembly GCA_005503165.1). GTDB lineage: Bacteria > Pseudomonadota > Alphaproteobacteria > Sphingomonadales > Sphingomonadaceae > Sphingopyxis. The sequence continues at coordinate 52,065 of SCNT01000016.1, read as the reverse complement.
CGGCTCCCCCTCAGGAGCCGCTTTTCATGAAACCGCTATCGCTTGCCGCCTTCCTCGCCGTTTCGCTCGCGCTTGCCCCCGCGGCCCAGGCGAAATTGTCGAAGGCCGAGGCGGCGATGGCGAAGACGGTCGCGGCCGAGCAGGAACGCTCGATCGCGCTGCTCGAAAAGCTGGTCAACCAGAACAGCGGCTCGCTGAACCTCGCGGGCGTCGAAAAGGTCGGTGCGATGATGCGCGCCGAACTCGAACCGCTCGGTTTCAAGGTCGAATGGAAGCCGATGATCGAGACGGGCCGCGCTGGCCACCTGATTGCGGTGCGCAAGGGCAAGCCCGACAATAAGCGTCTCTTGCTCATCGCGCATCTCGACACGGTGTTCGAACCCGACTCGCCCTTCCAGAAATTCGTGCGCAAGGGCGATATGGGCGAGGGGCCCGGCGCCGGCGACGACAAGGGCGGCATGGTCGTCATCGTCGCGGCGCTGCGTGCGATGAAGGCGGCGGGCACACTCAAGGACGCCAATATCGAAATCCACATGACCGGCGACGAGGAAGATAGCGGCAGCCCGATCGAGAAGGCGCGCGCCGACCTGATCGCGGCCGGCAAGCGCAGCGATGTAGCGCTCGATTTCGAGGGGCTGGTGCGCGATGGCGGCGCCGACATGGGATCGGTCGCGCGGCGTTCGTCGGACAGCTGGACCGTCACCGCGACGGGCAAGTCGGCGCACAGCTCGGGCATCTTCAGCGCCGCGGCGGGCGACGGGGCTATCTACGAACTCGCCCGCATCATCCACCGTTTCCGTACCGAGTTGCCGGAGCCGAACCTCACCTTCAATGTCGGGCTGATTGCGGGCGGACAGCAGGCGGAGCTCGATGGCGGCGGCATTCGCGCGACCGTCAGCGGCAAGACCAATATCATCGCCCCCATCGCGGTCGCGCGCGGTGACCTGCGCGCATTGTCGCCCGAACAGATCGAGCGGGTGAAGGGCAAGATGGCGGCGATCGTCGCCGAACACGCCCCCGGGACCGATGCGACGCTCGCCTTCGACCCCGGCGGCTATCCCTCGATGGCGCCGACCGCCGGCAACCGCGCGCTGCTGGCAAAGCTCAACGGGGTGAACCGCGACCTCGGCCTCGCCGAAATGGCGCCGCTCGATCCGCTCAAGCGCGGCGCGGGCGACATCAGCTTCGTCGCTGCCGACGTCGACGCACTGGCGGGGCTCGGCCCCTATTCGACGGGCGACCATGCGCCGGGTGAGGCGGTCGACCTGCCGAGCATCGCCCGTCAGGCAACGCGCGCTGCCATATTGATGTCACGTCTGGCCGCTGAAAAGCGCTGAGCACATCGAATATAACGCCCCGTGGCGCTTGATTCATTCGCCGTCACGATTAGGTAGCCATCCGAGACGTATCCGAAACGGCCGATGGGAGAGATATTATGAGCGACACCGAAACGCACCTGAAACAAAATTACATCGGCGGCAAATGGGTCGACAGCAAGGGCGGCAAGCTCCACGACGTCATCAACCCCGCAACCGAGGAAGCGGCCTCGACCGTGGTGCTCGGTACCGCAGCGGACGTCGACGACGCGGTCGCCGCAGCGAAGGAAGCCTTTAAGAGCTTCTCGCAGACCAGCCGCGAGGAACGGCTCGAACTGCTGGGCCGCATCGTCGAGGAATATAAGAAGCGCGGCGCCGATCTCGCCAGGTCGATGGCGTCGGAGATGGGCGCCCCGGTCAGCTTTGCGGGCACCGCGCAGGTCGGCGCCGGCATCGGCGGCTTCCTCGGCACCATCGCCGCATTAAAGGACTTCCAGTTCAAGGAACAGCATGGCGCGAACACCGTCGTCTATGAACCGATGGGCGTCGTCGGCATGATCACCCCGTGGAACTGGCCGCTGAACCAGATCGCCTTGAAGGTCGCGCCGGCTCTTGCCGCGGGCAATACGATGATCCTGAAGCCTTCCGAGGAATGCCCCGGCAATGCGGTGATCTTCGCCGAGATCCTCGACGCCGCGGGGGTGCCGCCGGGCGTGTTCAACCTGGTCCAGGGCGACGGCCCGACCGTCGGCAACGCGATCAGCGCGCACCCCGGCATCGAGATGGTGAGCTTCACCGGCTCGACCCGCGCGGGCATCCTCGTGGCCAAGGCGGCGGCCGACACCGTCAAGCGCGTCCACCAGGAACTCGGCGGCAAGTCGCCGAACATCGTCCTGCCCGACGCCGACCTCGAAACCGTGCTGCCCCCGACGGTGCAGGGCGTGCTGATCAACACCGGCCAGAGCTGCATCGCGCCGACGCGCATCCTCGTCCACAAGGACCGCGAGGCCGAAGCCGTCGGCGTCATCAAGGCGATGTTCGACGGAACGCAGGTCGGCGACCCGCTGCAGGAAGGCGGCCACCTCGGCCCCGTCGTCAACAAGGCGCAATATGACAAGATCCAGGGCCTGATCCAGTCGGCGATCGACGAAGGCGCGACGCTCGAGACCGGCGGCACCGGCCTGCCGTCGAACGTCAACCGCGGCTATTATATCAAACCGACCGTTTTCTCGGGCGTGACGCGCGACATGCGCATCGCGAACGAAGAAATCTTCGGTCCCGTGGCGACGGTGATGGCCTATGACGACCTCGACCAGGCGGTCGAGATCGCCAACGACACCGAATATGGCCTGTCAGCGGTGATTTCGGGCGACCCCGCCAAGGCCGCGGACGTCGCGCCGAAGCTGCGCGCCGGTATGGTCGCGGTGAACAACTGGGGCCCCGCCCCGGGCGCGCCCTTCGGCGGCTACAAGGCGTCGGGCAATGGCCGCGAAGGCGGGCTGTTCGGCCTCAAGGACTTCATGGAAATCAAGGCGATCAGTGGCATTCCGGCGTAAACCGTAATCCTCCCTGCGGCGAAGCCGTGGGGAGGGGGACCGTCCGCGAAGCAGATGGTGGAGGGGGCGTCAGCGCCCGAACCAAAGCCCCTCTGTCAGCCGCTGCGCGGCTGCCTCCTCCCCATCGCTTCGCGACAGGGAGGATCGAAGGCCCCTCCCTTGCCGGGAGGGGTTTTTCTTTGACCCGCGGAAAGCTAAACGCACCCCCATCATGGCCACCCGTTCACCGCTCGCCCCCGACTCTTTTCCGACCCTGCCCGACATCGCCGGGGTCACGCGCCGCGTCGCGCGCGCGCGGTACAAGGAATGGGACCGCTGCGACCTGACCTATGTCGAGCTTGCCCCCGGTACCGCGGTCGCGGGCGTGTTCACGCGCAATATCTGCTGCTCGTCCGAAGTCGAACTCGGCCGCGAGCAGGTCAAGCATGGGGCGGCGCGCGCGCTGATCGTCAACGCGGGCAACAGCAACGCTTTCACTGGCTATCGTGGGCGCGCGGCGGTCGAACAGATCATGGACCAGGTCGCGGACCATCTCGGCTGCACGCCAGGCGAGGTTTTCGTGAGTTCGACCGGCGTCATCGGCGTGCCGCTGCCCAGCGACAAAGCGCGCGAAGGCGTCGCGGCCGCGTTCGGCGCCGCACCCTGTACGTGGGAGGCGGCGGCCGAGACCATCGGCACCACCGATACCTTCGCCAAAGGCTCGGGCGCGAGCGCCGTCGTCGGCGACCGCACGGTGCAGGTCGCAGGCATCGTCAAGGGATCGGGGATGATCGCCCCCGACATGGCGACGATGCTCGGCTATATCTTCACCGACGCCGCGGTCGCGCCCGCGCTGCTGCAGGACATGCTCACCGAAGCGACCGGGGGCAGTTTCAACAGCATCACCGTCGACAGCGACACCTCGACCAGCGACACGGTGCTGCTCTTCGCGACCGGACAGGCAGGGAATGCGCCGCTTATATCCTGGGACGACGCCGGCGCCGACGCGCTCTATGCCGCGATCCGGCAGGTGTCGATCGACCTCGCACACCAGGTCGTGCGCGACGGCGAGGGCGCGTCGAAATTCATCGAGATCCAGGTGACCGGCGCGGCCGACGACCACAGTGCCAAGCGCGTCGCGCTCGCCATCGCCAATTCGCCTTTGGTCAAGACCGCGATCGCGGGCGAGGACGCCAACTGGGGCCGCGTCGTGATGGCGGTGGGCAAGGCGGGCGAACCCGCCGACCGCGACCGCCTCGCGATCCGCTTCGGCGACCATTGGGTCGCGAAACAGGGCCTGCCCGTCGACGGCTATGACGAAGCGCCCGTCGCCGCGCATCTGAAGGGGCCCGAGGTGCGGATCGGCGCCGACCTCGGTCTCGGCGACGGCCGCGCGACGGTGTGGACGTGTGACCTGACGCACGGCTACATCAGCATCAACGCCGATTACCGGAGTTGAGCGAACCCCGGCTCTCGCCGGGGTCCAGCCAGATTACAGCGCGCTTTCGAGCCAGCCCTTGAGCGCGCTTTTTGGCGCGGCGCCGACCTTGGTCTCGGCGATCTCGCCATTCTTGAACAGGATCATCGTCGGGATGCCACGCACGCCATATTTGCTCGGCGCGTCGGGATGGTCGTCGATGTTGAGCTTGGCGATCACCACCTTGCCCGCGAGTTCGTCCGAAATCTCTTCGAGCGCGGGGCCGATCATCTTGCACGGACCGCACCATTCGGCCCAGAAATCGACCAACACAGGTGTGTCGCTGTCGAGGACGTCGGCCTGGAAGCTGGCGTCGGTAATCGCTTTGGTACCCATGGTAGGTCTCCTGAATTGCTGCTTGGTGCCAAGCTAGGCAGTCGGCGCGTCCGGCTCAAGTCCTTGGGCCCCCAAATTCGCCTTGGTTGCCGCCAAGCCCGGCTTGTGCGGCGCCAGCAGCGCTTCGTCGAGCACGATCAGTTTGGGAGCCGCGGTATAGAGCAAGGCCGCCGCGATCCGCCGTGCGGGGAAGATCGTCGCGAGCGCCGCGCGGTATGCGGCCATCTGACGGAGGTAGGCCGGCGCCACCTCTTCGGCCGAGGCGGGCACATGCCGCCCGGTCTTGTAGTCGATCACCGTCACCGCATCGTCGGTCACCAGCAGCCGGTCGACGATCCCCGCAACGACAAGACCATCGACCACCGCCGACAGCGGCACCTCGGCCAGGCTGCCGGGGCCGAACAGCGCGGCATGCGCCGGGTCCTCGATCACCGCCAGCACTTCGCGCACGATCGCCTCGCGCGCGCCCTCGCCCAGCGCGGGCGCCTGCGCGCCGAGCCAGTGCAGCGCCGCCGCGCGGCGCCGCGCGGGCGCCACCGGCGGCAGCCGCTCGAACAAGGCGTGGAGCAGCAGCCCGCGCTCGACCGCGGCGGCGCGCGGCGCGCCCTGCGGCGCGGCGGCGACATCGTCGTCGCCGAGCGACGAGGGCGCGAGCGGGCGCGGCGGGCGCGCTTCCTCGGGCGCGGGGGCCAGCGCCCAAGCCGGCAGCACCAGCGGCGGCGGCGCGGTCCGCGCCGCCTTCTCTTTCTTCGCCCATTTGCCCGCATTGGTCCGATGGACGCGGCGGCGGCTCCACAGCGGTCCCGCTGCTTCCCAGTCGAGCCCCATGTCCGCCAGCACCGCGTCGGCCGCGGCGTGCCAGCTTCCCTCGGGCACGCTGCGATCGGCCTTCTTCGTCACCCCCGCGACGACAAGGATTTCCTCGGCCCGCGTCATCGCAACGTAGAAGAGCCGCCAATGCTCCTCCGACGCCGCCTTCGCCGCCGCCTCATAGGCCGCGGCGAGCGCGCCGTGACGCTCGTCGGCGGGCACCGCGAAAACGGGCAATTTCTCCCACCCTGCAACGTCGACGCTGAAGGGGCGATGCCCGATCGCGGCGTCGTCGGTCGCGTCGGCGAGGATGACGATCGGCGCCTGCAAGCCTTTCGATCCGTGCACCGTCATCACGCGCACGACGTCGCTGCGCGCCTCGGTCTGGCGTTTGATGTCGGCGGCGCTGCCCTCGACCTGCGTCACGAAGCCGAGCAGCGACACCGTCTCGCGCGTCTCGAACGCCAGCGCCTGACCCAGCAGTTCGTCGATCGGATCGCGCGCCTCGCGCCCCAGCCGCGCATAAAGCTTTCGCCGCCCGTCGATCGGTCCCGACAGCAAAGTTTCGAGGAAGCGGAAGGGCGTCGTATAATCGGCCATTCCGAGCAGCGTCCGCAGCGCCGCCATGGTCGCGGCGGGCACCGCTTCCTCCTGCCCGCGCAGATGCGCCCAGATCGGGGTCCGCCCGCGTGCCCTGGTCCGCGCATAAAGCTCGTCCTGCGACCAGCCGATCAGCGGCGAGACGAGCAGCGCCGCGAGGTTGAGGTCGTCGAGCGGCTGCACCGCGAAGCGCATCGCCGCCATCAGATCCTGCACGGCAAGCGGCTGGGTCAACGCGAAGCGATCGACGCCCGCGACGGGCACATGCAGCGCCTGCAGCCGCGCGACGATCCGCGCCGCAAGGTCGCGGCGCCGCCGCACCAGGATCATCACGTCGCCCGGCGCGACCGGCCGCCCGTCCTTGCCATGGTCGATCCAGTGTCTCACCTCGCCCGCGATCGCGCGCGCCAGCCGCATGCTCGCGGGATCCGACGCGGGGGCGCTGGCGTCGCTGGCGCCCTCCTCCTCGCCCGCCTCCTCGGCCGCGGCGTCGAGCGCCTTGCCGACCGGCAGCGGCTCCCATAGCTCGACCTGCCCGGCATGGCTCCCACGGAACGGCCGGTGCAGCGGCTCGCTTCCGTCGAGCCCCATCGCCGCGGTGCCGCCCGCCGCGAGCCAGGCGTCGACGACTGCCAGCACCGCCGGGGTCGAGCGATAGTTGGAGACGAGATCGACCTGGCGGAAATCCTGCCCCGCCCGCTCGCCCAGCGCATGAAACAGATCCCGCGCGGTGGCGAAGGCCTTGGGCTCGGTGCCCTGGAAGCCAAAGATTGCCTGCTTGCGGTCGCCGACGGTGAACAATGTCCGCGCGCGCTCGGCATCGGCGCCGTGCACCGCGAAGAACTCCTCAGCGAGCGACAGGACGATCCCCCACTGCCGCATATTCGTGTCCTGCGCCTCGTCGACCAAAATATGGTCGGTGCGCTGGTCGAGCTTGAAACGCACCCATTCGCCGAAGCTGCTGACGCGCAGCAGCGAGCCCGCGAGCGTGATCAAATCGTCGAAATCGGCGAGCGCCTTCTCGCGCTTCGCCAGCGCATAGCCTTCGGCGAAGCGACTGCCGAGTTTCCACGCCGCCGCCAGTTCGTCGGCGACGCGCATCGCCGCCGCGGTGCCGCGCAGCGCGCTCGCCGCCTCGACGATCCGCACCGCCGCATCGACGCAGTCGGTCATCCGGCCCTTGTCGCCGCCAAAATCGGCGCGCAGCTCGCCCTTGCCGGTGAGGAAAGCGCCGAGCAACTCGTCCAGCATGCCGGCGCGCGCCGCGGCATCGGCCATCAGCCAGCCGATCATCCTGTCCGAACAGGCCTCGCCGGTCCGGGTCCCCCACGCCGATCCGCTCGTCGCCACCGCGCGGATGTCGGCGTCGTCGATCGCGCCGGCGGCGAGTTCGCCCGCGAGCCAGACATCGGGATCGCCGCCGGGCAGGTCGAACGCCGCGCGCAGGTCGTGCGCCGCGGGGGGCAGCGACGCGCGCGGCCCGCCGAAGACGCTCGCGCAGCCCGACAGGAAGGACAGCGCCGCCTCGGGCCCCAGCCGCCGCGACAGGTTCGCCGCCGCGCCCCGCAGCGCGTCGCGCTCGTCGCCGGGCGCGTTCAAGAGGTCGCCGAGCACCTGCCGCTGCAGCGCCGCCGCCTCATCCTCCTCGATCGGGCGAAAACCGGGCAGCAGTTTCGCCTCAAGCGGGAAGCTCGCGAGCAGGGTCTGGCAGAAACTGTGGATCGTCTGCACGCGGATCGCCCCGCCGGGGCTGTCGATCACCGTCGCGAACAAGGCCCGCGCGCGCGCCATCAGCCCCGGCTGCTGCCAGTCGAGGCCGAGCGCGTGCAGGTCGAGCCGCAAATCGCCGTCGCTCATCCGCACCCAGGCGGCAAGCCGTTCGTGGATGCGGTGCGCCATCTCGGCGGCGCCCGCCTTGGTGAAAGTGATGCACAGGATCGCCTCCGGCGCCTCCCCCCCCAGCATCAGCCGCAGCACGCGCGCCGACAGCACCTGCGTCTTGCCTGTCCCCGCCGACGCGCCGAGCCACACATGGTGCGCGGGATCGGCGGCCGCGCCCTGCCGCGCGTCGAGCGTCGCGAGGGTAGCGGGGCCGCTCATGCGCCCTCCTCGCCGCGTCCGAACCATTCGTCGCGGCGCATCAGCTGGTCGTAATCGCCATAACCCGCCGCCTCGCCGGGCACGAAGGGCGCGTCGCCGAACAGATATTTCGCCGCGAACTCGCTCAAGGCATCGGCGGCATGGTCGATCGCCGCCTCGGCGCTCTTCAATTCGCTGCGCGGGCCGTAGCTGTTCGAAATCCTGCCCGCGCCGTCGGCGCGGCGGTCGGGCCGCAGGCTCCAATATTCGAGCGCGCCGACCGCGGCGGCGTCGATCCCTGCCAAGCCGCCCTCGCGCGCGAGCAGCCCCAGCAGCCCGAGCTGGTTGTCGAGCTTGTCGGCCGCGGCCTTGGCACTCGGCGCCCCGCCGGTCTTGTAATCGACGATGGCGAGGCTGCCGTCGGCCATCCTGTCGACGCGGTCCGCCTTGCCGAGCAGCGTCAGCCCGTCCGCGGTGCGCTCGCCGCGCACCTCGACACCCAGCGCCTCGCGCCCTTCGGCGTCGACCAGCTGCGCCGCCGCCCAGCGCAGCGCCGGCTCGATCCGTGGCAGCCAGAAGGCGCGCGCGATCGCGTCGAGCGCGGGGTCGTCGGCGAGCGCCTGCAGCTCGGCCTCGAACGCCGCCGGGGTCGCGCCCGCGCGCACCCATTGTTCGAACAAGCGATGCACCCGCGTCCCGCGCCAGCGCGGATCGGGCGCGGCGCTGAGCGGCGCGAGCGCCGACAGGCCGAGCATCTGGTTGGCGTAATAGGAATAGGGATCGCGCGCGAGCCGGTCGACGCCGGTGACGCTGATCCGCCGCGGCCGCTCGCTGGCGGGCGGCTGCGGCGCAGGGCGCCGCTCGGGGCTCGGGTCGCCCGGCGGCACGTCGAGCATCGCCGCAAGCCGCGTCACCGGCACGCCGCCCGGCGCGGGTTCGGGCAGTTCGCCCGCAAGCGCGGTCAGCCGCAGCCAGAAGCGCGAGGCGACCGCGGGGTCGCCGCCGCTGCGCAAAGCGCGCGTTACGACGATCTCGCCCGCGCCGAGCGCGCCCGCGAAATCATGCGCCGCCATCCCCTGCTGCCGCTCGGGCGCTGGCAGGCCCAGCTGCTTGCGGATTCCCGGCGCCAGCCACGGGTCGGGCTGCGTCGCCGCGGGCCAGCGGCCCTCGTCGAGCCCGCCGAGGATCATCAGCCCAGCGCGCTGCAGCCGCGCTTCGAGCAGGCCCCAGATAAAGAGCCGCGGATGCCCGCCATAAGGCGGGCGCACGCTCTCGCCGCCCATCAATTGCGCCAGCATCGCGGGGAAATCGGCGGGGTCGACCAGCGCGGGCCCCGCGCCCGCGGCGAGCGCCCACTGGTCGAACAAGCCGGACAGCGCGCGCCCCGCGGGCCCCGCCCAGGCGGCCTCGCCCGCCAGCCATTCGATCCCGACCTGTAGCGCGCCCAGCAGCGTGGCAGGCGGCGCGGGGGCCGCAAAAGGCGCGAGCGCCGTGCCGACCGCCGCGACCAGCTCGTCCCACCAAGGCGCCAGGTCTTCGGCCATGGCGCGTTCGCGCTTGTGCTCGCTCGCGCCCCATTCGGCGATGCGCGCGCTTACCCCGTCCCAGCCGGGTTCGAGCCCGGGATCGCGCAGCAGCAGGTCGAGCGCGCGCAGGCGGTCGAGCCAGGCGACGCGCGCCTCGCCCTTGCGGACGAGCGGATGACCGAGCAGCGCCACCAGCGCAACCGGATCGAACCTCGCCGCCAGCTCGGCGAGGAGCAGCAGCAAGGTCCCCGGCGGCGTACGCGCCAGCGGCTGGCCCGCGCTGTCGTCGACCGCGATGCCCCAGCGCGCCAGCGCCGTCGCGACGCGTTCGGCGAGCGCACGGTCGGGGGTGACGAGCGCCGCGGTGCGCCCCGGCGTCTCGAGCGCCTCGCGCATCAGCAGTGCAATCCCCTGCGCCTCCTGCCCGTCGTCGGCGAACACCGCAGCCCCGACCCCCGCGGCCGCCGCCGACAGGTCGCCGGGCGCCTGCCACCTCGCGGTGAATTCGGCGGGGGCGAAGAGCAAAGACACGAAGGGCGCGCGCGTGTCCGGGCCGTCGAAGGGCGAGGCGGCGTCCCACTCGGCGACCTCGCCGCGCGCGGCTCCTATGCGAGTCAGCAGCAGCTTGAGGTGATATTGCGGATGCGTTTCGAGCGGGCGCCCGGGCGCGTCGGCTTCGCGCCGCACCGGCCCCAGCGCCTCCCATTCGGCGTCATCCATGACCAGGTCGAGCCCTGGGAGCACGACCATGCCGCGATCCAGGTCGGCGACGCTCCGCAGCAGCCGCGCGATCGCCGGCGCCGCGGTAGTGATCCCCGCCGCGACGACGAAGCGCGCGGGCGGCGCGGCGCGCCAGCCCTCGGTCACGCGGTCGAGCAGGCGATTGCGCCGCGCGGCGCGGTCGATGCGCCCCGTCGCCGCGAGCGCCGCGGGCCAATGGTCGACGAGCAGCCGCAACCGGCCGAGCGAGGCGCGCCAATGGTCGGCAAAGGCGCCGAGGTCGAGGTCTACCAGCGCCGGCACCGCGACCTCCTCATAATGGAGCTGGTCGATCACGCGCGCGAGGCCGTCGGCGAGCTGGAACGCCGCTGCGCCGCGGATCGGCTCCTCGTCCGCGGGAGTGTGCCGCTCGATCAGTTCGGCGAGCAGCAGGCGGCGGCGCAGCGGCTCGATCGCGGGCGGCAGCGCCCCGCTCTCGTCGATCGGGTCGAGCGCGAGCGCGACCTCCTCGTCGAGGTCGGCGTCGCCGATCACCGCGAGCCGCGGCATCAGCAGGCCCTGCCCGCCCGCGCGCACGAACGCCGCCTGCACCGCACTGCGCGCCCGGTTGCTCGGCAACAGGATCAGCCCTTCGGCGAGCCCCAGCGCCCCGTCGGCGAAGCGCGCGATCAGCCCCGTGGCGAGCGCGTCGGCAAAGGCTCGCTGGATCGGGATCGAAAAGATGGTGGGGCCTTTGGTCATCCTGCATCGTCTATCTAGAGCAAGGCGCGGATGCGCAAGTCGATCCGCCCTGTCGCATCGCGATGGAGAGGGGGACCGTCCGCGAAGCGGATGGTGGAGGGGCCGCGACGCTGCATCGTCGCCCCTCCGTCAGCGCTTCGCGCTGCCACCTCGCCATGGCTTCGCCACTGGGAGGATCTAGAGATCACCCATCCGTCAGCGCGGCTTCGGTCGGCGCGATGCTCGCCGGGGTGCCGACGTCGAACCATTGGCCCATATGCGACAGGCCGTACAAGCGCTCGGCCGCGATCGCGCGGTCCCAGAAGATATTGGTCGAAAAGGGCCCCTCGGGCGGCTCGACGAGCAGCCGCCGCGACACCAGCTGGACCCCGGTATAGACGAACGGCGCGATCCGCCCCGGCTTCCGCCGCGACAGGCGGCCATTCGGGTCCATGTGGAAATCGCCGCGGCCGCCGTGCCCGGTCGCGCTCGCCTGCCGGATCACCAGCAGCAACGCGTCCATCCGCTCGCCGTCCCAATGCCGCGCGAGCTGCCGGATGCTGTCCTGCGGCCCGTCGGTCCAGATATTGTCGCTGTTGACGATCAGGATCGGGTCGCCGGTCAGCTGCGGCAGCGCCTTCATCATTCCGCCGCCGGTTTCGAGCAGCAGGTCGCGCTCGTCCGAGATCGCGATAGTAAACGCGCGCTTCTGCGCCGCGAGATGCGCCTCGAGCGCGTCAGCGAGATAATGGACGTTGACGACGACATGGCCGACCCCCGCCGCCTCGATCCGGTCGAGGCTGTGGTCGATCAGCGCCTTGCCCGCGACGCGTACCAGCGGCTTGGGGCGGGTGGCGGTGAGCGGACGCATGCGCTTGCCGAGCCCGGCCGCCATCACCATCGCGCTTTCGATCTTCGCGGTCATGCGCGATACTCTTTCCAGGCCGCCGCCCGCTTGTCGGCGGGTATATTTTCGTCGAACCACGACTTGACCGGCGCCAGCGCAGGATGCGCCAGGTCGCGTTCGAGCAGCCCCCACATGCGCGGCTGGAACTGCCTGTAACCGGGCTTGCCGTCGCGCTTCCACAGCCGCACGAATACTCCCAGGATGCGCGTGTTGCGCTGCGCCGCAAGCGCCCAGTACGCGCTCTCGATGTCGGTGCCGGTCGCGCCCTGGTAGCGTGCGAGCATCGCGGCCTCGACCGCCGGGGTCACGTCACGCCGGGCGTCCTCGAGCACCGAGGCGAGATCGTAGGCGGGGTGGCCGACCAGCGCGTCCTGGAAATCGAGCAGCCCGTAGTGCTGGGCGCCGTCCTGCCCTTCCACCAGCATGATATTCTCGGCATGGAAGTCGCGCAGCACCGTTACGCGCGGCAGGCCGTCGGTCTCGACCGGCAGCAGTGCCGCCTCCCATGCGGCGCGGAAGGCGTCGCGCTCGACCTCGAGCCCCAGCGCCGGGCAATACCAGTCGCTGAACAGCATCACCTCGTCCAGCCATTGCTCGAGCCCGTGCACCGGGAGCCCGTCCATCGGCGGCCGCGCGTGGAGGTGGACGAGCAGGTCGGTGAGACCGGCGTAATAATCCGCCTCGCGGTGCAGCGCGGCGTCGACCGTCTCGCGCAGCCTCACGTCGCCGAAATCCTCGATCAGCAGCATCCCGCGCTCGAGGTCGCGCGCGAAGATCGTCGGCGCGTTGAGCCCCTGGTCGCAGAGGAATTCGGCGACCGCGATGAAAGGCCGCGGATCCTCCTCGGGCGGCGGCGCATCCATCAGCACCGCCCGCCGGTCGCCGTCGACGATGCGGAAATAGCGGCGGAAGGACGCGTCGCCCGCAAGCGGCAAGATCTTGGCCCCGCCCCAGCCATGCGCGGCGAGGAAGGCGGGCGCATATGCGGGCGGAATCATCGGAGCGGCCATCGGCTCCCCCAAGACGTCGGCACCGCGGCTGTCAAGACGCGCGCGTCGCCGCTCCCCGAAATCCGGATCGACAGCGCGCCGGTCCAGCCCTCGGCTCCCAGCCGCTCGGGCCACTCGATCAACAGTGCGCCATCGTAGAGATAATCGTCGAGCCCCAGCTCGACCAGCTCCTGCTCGTCCTCGATCCGGTAGAGATCGACATGCGCGATGGGAAAGTCGACCTCGGGCGGCGCATAGGGCTGGACGATCGCAAAGGTCGGGCTCGGCGCCTCGCCCGCGAGCCCCCGCGCCTTCAGCATCGCGCGCGCCAGCGTCGTCTTCCCCGCGCCGAGCTCGCCCGCCAGCAGGACGACGTCGCCCGGCGCCAGCGCGGCGCCGATCGCGGCCCCGATGCGCTCGGCCTCGGCCAGCGTATAACCCGCGCGGTAACCGGTCATGCGTCCCGCGGGAGGCTCACGCGCACCAGCGTCCCCTGCCCCTTCTCGCTCATCACCTCCATCGTGCCGCGGTGCGCGGCGACCAGCTGGCGCGTGAGCGCGAGGCCGATGCCGCCGCTCTGCGTGCCCGCTTGCCGGCCCTTGGTCAAAGCGACCACCGCCTCGGGGAGGCCGGGTCCGTTGTCCGACACGATGATGTCGATCCCCTTCGCATCGCCTTCGGCGTGGAGCAGCACGCGGCCGCCCTTCTTGCGGCTGGGAGCGGTGTAGCGCACGGCATTGTCGAGCAGCCCGGCGACGAGCCGCGACAGCCGCCCGGCGTCGCCCTGGATCGTCCCCAGCCCTGCGGAAATATTGCCGACCAGCTCGACGCCTTCGCTCGTCGCAAAGGGCCGCGCCTCGTCGAGCGCGCGCTGGAGCAGGGTCGCGACATCGACCGGCGCCAACTCCACCGCGAGCATGCCCGCCTCGCCCTGCGCGAGGTCCAGCACATTGTCGATCTGGCGTGAGAGCACCGCAACCGAATCCATGATCGCATCGACATAGACGCGCTGCCGGTCGCCGAGCTTGCCCGCATAGCCCGCCTGCAGCATCTCGCCGAAGCCGCCGATCGAGGTGAGCGGCGTGCGCAGCTCGTAACTCATCCGCGACAGGAAGGCGGTCTTGACCTTGTCCGCCGCCTCGAGCGCCTCGTTGCGTTCGCGCAGCGCGCTTTCCATCTTCTTGCTGTCGCTGACGTCGAGCATGATCAGCAGTGCGTTGCCGTCGGGCAGCGGGATCGCGGCGAAGTCGAAATGGCGCCCGTCGCGGAACAGGATTTCGCCCGCGCGCTGCGTGCGTTCCATCGTCGCGGCGCGGATTACCTCCTGCACGATGCTGATCTGGTTCGGCTTGGCGAGCCGGTCGGCGAGCCCGCCCATCAGCGCGTCGACGCGCGGGTGCGCGGCGAGCGTCGGCTCATCGACCCCCCACAGGCGGCGGAAGCGCTGGTTCCACAGGTGCAGCTTGCCGTCGGGCGCGAACACCGCGATCGCCTCGAACAGATTGTCGAAGGTCGCGGTGCGTACGCGCAGCAGCGTGTCGCGCGCGCCCGCGAGCTGGACCTGCTCGGTACGGTCCTCGGCGATCAGCAACAGCCCGCCGTCGGGGGTCGGCTGCGCCACGACGCGCAGATGGGTGCCGTCGCGCAGCAGCCAATCCTCTTCATTGGCCTCGGCGCTGGCGAACCAGTCGACATGCGCCTGCCGCCATTCGGGATAATCGCGCACCTCGGGGATACGCCCCGTCTCGCGCCACGCGTCGAGCAGCCGCGCGAGCGGCGGCGCCTCGGCCATCGCGTCATGGTCCAGCTCGAACATGCGGCGGAACGGCTGGTTGGCAAAGACCAGCGCCTGATCGCCATCGAATTGCGCCACCGCCGCCGACAGCCGGTCGAGCAGTTCGCGCTGCGTGTCGGCGAAGCGACGGTGCGCGCCGCGCTCGCTCTCGAGCTCCTGAACGTCGATCGCATAGCCCGCGATGCCGATGGGCGGGCCGCCCCCTGCGGGGACGAGCGGGACGTCGACGACGCGCATGATCCGCCGCTCGCCGGCGATGGTGACGGGCACGGTGCGCAGCTGCGCCGACCCCGCAACGCGCGCGGCCTGCGCGGCCTCGGCGGCGCTGACCCCGGCGACGGGTTCGAGCAGTTCGATACCCTGTTCGATCACCGCCGCGGCATTCGGCGCCTCGACCGCCTGCACATAGGCGAGGTTGACGAGCGCGAGGTCGAGCCGCGGATCGCGGAACCACATCGGAAAGGGCGCGACTTCGATCAGCCCCGACAGTGCGTCGAACGCCGCCATCGCCTCGTCGCGCTCGCGCTTCAGCGCGAATTGCGAGGCGAGGCTGTCGGTCGCGTCGTCGAGCCACAGCAGCACGCTGCCCGCGCTGCCGATCGCCGCCGGCGCGGGGCCGCCGTGCACCAGAATCGTGCGCGATCCGCCTTGCGGGCGCAGCGTCATGGTGAAGGGCTTGGCGCCGCGCTGCGCGCCGAGGATCGCCTGGCGCAGCGCCTCATGCTCGCCCGCCTCGATCCCCGCGCCGAGCGCGCGCAGCTCGTCGAAATTGCGCGGACCGCGCTCCAGCCCCAGCCAGCGGCCGAGCCGCTCGCTGGCCTCGATGCGCCAGTCGCCGCGCACGACGACGGGCAGATAGGGCGAGGCCTCGACCAGGCTCGCGAGCCGCTCGGTCTGCGCCGCGGCAAAGGCCGAGCGCCGCTGCATCGCGAGCCCGCGCCCCGCGGCCCAGATGCCGAGCAGCAGCCACAGCGCGGCAAAGCCGCCGAGCGCGAAGGTCAGGGTCGGGGAAAGCGCGCCGCTCATCCTCCGTCACGCTCCCGCTGCTTGCCCGCCGACGCCCGTGCCATGGTCGCCAGCCGTAAAGACGATGGAGTCATGTTTCAATCGCATGTCACGGCGAAACGGCGCGCTACATCTTCCGATGAGCGCGCCGTCCACAGTTTCGTCCGAGTTTCCGCGATGCGGAAACGCTGCGGCACCGCCGTCAGGCGAAGAAATCAATACCGATAATGATCGGGCTTGAACGGGCCCTCGACCGGCACGCCGATATAGTCTGCCTGCTTCTGGGTCAGCTTCGACAGGTGCACGCCCAGTTTCTCGAGATGCAGCGCCGCGACCTTTTCGTCGAGGTGCTTGGGCAGGACATAGACGTCGTTGTTATACTGCTCGCTGCGCGTCCACAGCTCGATCTGCGCCAGCGTCTGGTTGGTGAAGCTCGCCGACATCACGAACGACGGGTGGCCGGTCGCGTTGCCGAGGTTCACCAGGCGACCCTTCGACAGGATGATGATCTGCTTGCCGTCGGGGAATTCGACGAGGTCGACCTGCGGCTTGACCTCGGTCCACTTGTAATTGGCCAGCGCCGCGATCTGGATCTCGCTGTCGAAATGGCCGATGTTGCAGACGATCGCCATATTCTTCATCGCCGCCATATGTTCGGCGGTGATCACGTCGGCGTTGCCGGTTGCGGTGACGAAGATGTCCGAACGCTGGACGGCCTCGTCCATCGACACGACCTCGAAGCCTTCCATCGCCGCCTGCAGCGCGCAGATCGGGTCGATTTCGGTGACCAGCACGCGCGCGCCGCCGTTGCGGAGCGACTGCGCCGAGCCCTTGCCGACGTCGCCGAAGCCGGCGACGGTCGCGACCTTGCCCGCCAGCATCACGTCGGTGCCGCGGCGGATCGCGTCGACGAGCGATTCCTTGCAGCCATAAAGATTGTCGAACTTCGACTTGGTGACGCTGTCGTTGACGTTGATCGCGGGGAAGGGCAGCTCGCCCTTCTTGGCGATGTGGTACAGGCGGTGGACGCCGGTCGTCGTTTCTTCGGACACGCCCTTGATCGCCTTCACCGTCTTGGTGAGGTAGCCGGGGTTGGCGGCAACGAACGCCTTCAGCGCGCGCTGCATCTCGATCTCTTCCTCATTCTCGGGCGCCGGCATGGTTTCGCCGGCTTCGAGCTTCGCGCCCCAAAGCGCGAACATCGTGGCGTCGCCGCCGTCGTCGAGGATCAGGTTGCACGTCGTGCCGTCTTCCACGCCCCAGTCGAAAATGCGGCCGACATAGTCCCAATAATCGGCCAAGCTCTCGCCCTTCACCGCAAACACCGGCACGCCCGACGCGGCGATCGCGGCGGCGGCATGGTCCTGCGTCGAGAAGATATTACAAGTGGCCCACCGGACTTCGGCGCCGAGCGCGGTCAGCGTCTCGATCAGCACCGCGGTCTGGATCGTCATGTGCAGCGAGCCGGTGATGCGCGCGCCCTTCAGCGGCTGCGCCGCGCCATATTCGGCGCGCAGCGCCATCAGACCCGGCATTTCGGTTTCGGCGATGTTGATTTCCTTGCGCCCGAAATCGGCGAGGCTGATGTCGGCAACGACATAGTCACGGGTGTCGGCGGCGAGAGTGGCCACGGGGAATTCTCCATTTGGCAAATACGACCGCAGGCGAGCGGCCACGAAATTATCGTGCGCGCCCTAACCCAAACCCCGCCGCGGATCAAATATAAACTTTTCTTTATATCGCATGTCCGGCGCGCGTCGCCGAGGCGCCGCGCATGCAGCCCGGCTTCCGCGAAGCCCGCAGCCCAGGCACGACTCGACCGCCGCAAATCGCGCGGCGGCGAAAATAAATTTTCGGCGGGCGCAATTGTGACAATGCGCCGGACACAAATGTGACAGCGAGTCGCCGCGGCCAAGATTCTGAAAATCCTGACTTATAATGCGGCTATGCGATGAGCATAGTTTCGTTTTGTGACGCCAGTGTTACAAAGAGCTCGAAATATTGACTTTTCATCGGCGCAGGCAGAAAATCCTCCTAAGTTTTCGGGGAGATACCAAAGATGAAAAAAATCCTGCTGCCGCTCGCCGCTCTTGCTTTCGCGACCCCTGTCGGTGCGCAATCGATCATCGTCGTGACGGGGCCGCAGGCCGATTCGGAAGCGCTGCCCGTCGCCTATGCCGAACTCAAGGCCGGCGACAACCGCGCGGCGATCGCCAAGCTCACCGGTGAAACCAGGCTCGATGCCCGCGACCCGTCGCGGCTGATCAACCTCGGCACCGCTTATGCTCGTCTGGGTCGCACCGACGATGCCGCCGCCGCCTACACGGCCGCGCTCGGCAGCCCGATCCGCTACGATCTCGAACTGGCGAACGGCCGCTACGTCGATTCGCGCTGGGCCGCGCGCACCGCGCTCGCCAACCTCACCGAAGGCCGCCCGCTGCTCGCGCTGGCGCAGTAGGTCATCCGTCGCCCCCGCCTTTGCGGGGGCGCCGCCTTTTTTTGGACGAGTGCTTTAGGCCTCGCCGCCTTCGGTCGTCAGCAACCGCGCATCGATCCCGGCCTCGGCAAACGCCGCCTGCCAGCGCTCTTCGGGCGGTGTATCGAACAGCAGCGCATCACTGCCCGGGGTGACATGCCAGCCGTGGCGCACCATTTCGTCCTCGAGCTGCCCGCCCGCCCAGCCGGCATAGCCCAGCGCGACCAGCCAGCGCGACGGCCCCCGCCCCTCGCCGATCGCGCGCAGAATGTCGTGCGAGCTCGACACCGTCCAGCGCCCCGCAACCTCGATCGCCCCCTCGCCGCCCCAGTCGCTGCTGTGCAGCACGAACCCGCGCGACTGCTCGACCGGCCCGCCCAGGAACACCGGCATGTCGAGCGGGACGCCATCGTGCGCGATGTCCAGCTGGTCGAGCACCGCACCGACGGTCATGCCGTCGATCGGATCGGAAACGCCGATCCCCATCGCGCCCTCCGCGTCGTGGCTGATCATCGCGATCACCGAATGCTCGAAGCGCGGGTCGCCGATTCCGGGCAGAGCCAGCAGCAGCTGGCCGGTGAACCAGGGAGGCGCGCTATCCATGCCACCGTCTTGCCCCGCGGGGCGTTCGGGGTCCAGCCCTTTACCTGATTTCTCCACTGCCCGATTTCCTCCGTCGCGCTTGACTCCGGCCCGCTGCCAACCAATGTCTGCGCCGATCCAAATCCCCTCAAACCAAAAAGGATGCCGAAAATGACGATCCAGACCGGAGACAAGCTGCCCGAAACCACGCTGGTCAAGGTGACCGAAAACGGTCCCGAACAGGTGAGCACCGCCGATTATTTCAAGGGCCGCAAGGTCGCGCTCTTTTCGGTCCCCGGCGCCTTCACGCCGACCTGCTCGGCCAAGCACCTGCCGGGCTTCGTCGACAAGGCCGACGAGCTCAAGGCCAAGGGCATCGACGAGATCGTCTGCACCGCGGTCAACGACGCGTTCGTCATGGGCGCGTGGGGCAAGAGCGGGGACGCCGGCGGCGCGGTGACGATGCTCGCCGACGGCAATGGCGATTTCGCCGAAGCCGTGGGCCTGACCATGGACGGCAAGGCCTTCGGCATGGGCAAGCGCGGCCAGCGCTTCTCGATGATCGTCAACGACGGCGTCGTCGAACAGCTCAACGTCGAAGCCCCCGGCGAATTCAAGGTGTCGAGCGCCGACCATATGCTCGAGCAGCTCTGAGCTGTTGATCCTCCCTGTGCCGATGGCATGGGGAGGTGGCAGCCCGAAGGGCTCACGGAGGGGCCGGTTCCATGGCCCCTCCACCATGCTTCGCATGGTTCCCCTCCCCACCGCTTCGCGGCAGGGAGGATCGGTCGGCCGGCCCCTTCCCTTTTGTCACAATTTCGTGCAACAGCGTCGCGATGACATCAGACGCATCGAACAATCACAACATCGCCGATCCCGCCGCTCTCGTTGAAGGGATCATCGCCGAGCTGCAGACCCGCTTCCGCACCTCGGTCTCCAACCTCAAATCGGCGATCGCCGCCTATGTCCACGACGGCACGCTGCCGCCCGCCGACGCCGCCGCGACCGGCATCTTCGACTATCCCGCGATCCGCCTCACCACCACCGGCGAGCAGCGCGAGGGCCAGAAGGGGCATAATCTCTCCTTCGGCCGCTTCGAGCGCGCGGGCGTCTTCGAAACCACCGTTACCCGTCCCGACCTCTTCGCCGATTACCTCCGCGACCAGCTCACCCTGCTCGCGCGGCATTACGACATCGAGATCGAGGTCACGCGCACCGGGCAGCAGATCCCCTTCCCCTATGTCCTCGACGCCAGCGACGGGTCGGACATGGGCCGCGTCACCCCGCTCGAACTCGCTCGCCACTTCCCGACCACCGAACTCGCCGATATCGGCGACGAGCTCGCCGACGGCCTTTTCGGCGCCGACCCCGCCGCGTCGCAGCCGCTGGCGCTGTTCGATGCGCTGCGGACCGACTTCAGCCTCGCGCGCCTCCGCCACTATACCGGCACCGCGCCCGAGCATTTCCAGCGTTACATCCTCTTCACCAACTACCACCGCTATGTCGACGAATTCGTCGCCTGGGCGGGCGCGCAGGTCGGCCAGGGCCGCTACACCGCGCTCGCGGGCGCCGCGGGGCTGTACGTCGACCAGCCCGGGGTCAACGCGAGCGCACTCGTCGCCGACAGCGCGTGGCGGCGGCACCAGATGCCCGCCTATCATTTGATCGCGCCCGACGGCGGCGGCATCACGCTCGTCAACATCGGCGTCGGCCCCTCGAACGCCAAGACGATCTGCGACCATCTCGCGGTGCTCCGTCCCGAGGCGTGGCTGATGATCGGCCATTGCGGCGGGCTGCGCCCCAGCCAGCGCATCGGCGACTATGTCCTCGCGCACGCATATCTCCGCGACGATCACATCCTCGACGCGGTCCTGCCGGTCGAGATCCCGATTCCGCCTATCGCCGAAGTGCAAGTCGCGCTCGCCAGCGCCGCCGAAGCGGTGTCGGGCGCCACCGGCGCCGACCTCAAGAAGCGCATGCGCACCGGTACCGTCGTCACCACCGACGACCGCAACTGGGAGCTGCGCTACACCGACTCGGCGCTGCGCTTCTCGCAATCGCGCGCGATCGGCATCGACATGGAGTCCGCCACCATTGCGGCGCAGGGCTATCGCTTCCGCGTCCCGTACGGCACCCTGCTCTGCGTCAGCGACAAGCCGCTCCACGGCGAACTCAAGCTGCCGGGACAGGCGAACCGCTTCTACGAAGAGGCGATCGCCGCGCATCTCCAGATCGGCATTCGCGCGTGCGAGACGATGCGCGACGAGGGCGCCAAGCTCCACAGCCGGAAATTGCGCGCCTTCAACGAGCCTCCGTTCAGATGAACGGCGGGGGCAACGAGCCGCCGTTCCGGTGACGCTGTCCCGTTCCATCGCCGGCCGCGTCGCGATCGTCACCGGCGCGGCGAGCGGCATGGGGCGCGCGACCGCGCTGCTGCTCGCGCGCGAAGGCGCGAAGGTGGCGGTCACCGACCTCGATCTCGCCGCCTGCCAGGCCGTCGCCGCCGAAGCCGGCCCGACCGCCAGGGCCTTCGCGCTCGACGTCGCCGACGGCGAAGCGATCAAGCGCGTGGTTGCCGACATCGCCGACACCCTGGGCGGCATCGACATCCTCATCAACAACGCCGGCGTCTCCAGCTTCGCCCCGCTCGACGCCGGGGATGAATATGAAGCGATCTGGCACCGCGCGCTCGCGGTGATGCTCACCGCGCACCAGCGCATGGTCCGCGCCGCCTTGCCATGGCTCCGCCAAAGCGACGCCGCCCGCATCGTCAACATCGCTTCGACCGAAGGCCTCGGCGCGACCCCCGGCGATACGCCCTATGTCGCGGCCAAGACGGGCGTCACGGGGCTGACGCGGGGCCTCGCGGTCGATCTCGGCGGCGAAGGCATCACGGTCAACTGCATCTGCCCCGGCCCGATCCGTACCGGGATGACCGACAAGGTGCCCGAACAGGACAAGGCGCTTTTCGCCAAGCGCCGCACCGCGCTCCGCCGCTATGGCGAGCCCGAGGAGGTGGCGCATGTGACGCTCGGTCTCGTGCTCCCGGCCGCCAGCTACATTACGGGCGCCGTCATTCCGGTCGACGGCGGGCTGACCGCGCGAAACGCCTGACGAGACAATACCACGCCCACGGATGCTGGTGCGGACGTCGACCATAGCGCACACGGAATCCGCGAAAACGCCAGATGTTGCACGGTTCGCCGCGCAGCCGGCTCGCACCGCCCCGCTCCCGCGCCGCCTTGCTGAACCTTTGCCCCGCCGCAGAGGTTGACGCGACGATCAAGGGCCAGTCCGGCCCGTTTTCGAAGGAGCACCATATGAAGGCCATTTCCCGCAGTCCGAAAATCCTGCTGACCATCGCGATGCTGGCCAGCACTGCATCGATCGGCGTCGCGGCGCAGGACACCACCGAAGCCGAGCCGATGGCGACGGTCTATGGCCAGCTGCCGACCCCCGACCAGATGACCAAGGGACCCAAGGTCGAGGGCATCATTGCGAAGCGCACCGACGGTCGCATCCACGTCGTCACCGCCGACGGCAGCACCCAGAACATCGCCATCGCCGACTATACCAGGATCAAGTCGAGCGGCGGCTTTCTCGGTCTCGACCGCGACCGGCTGGCGGCAAGCTCGCTGCTCAACGGCCTGCCAGTGACGGTCGACACCTATCAGTGGGACGGCGGCCTTGTCGCCAACCAGGTCGCGCTCAAGAGCAAGGATCTTCGCACCGCGTCGATGATCTACACGGGCACCGACCAGCGCTTCGCCGAACAGACCGCCGCGACCGAAGCGCTGCGCGGCCGCGTCGGCGACATCGACCAGTATAATGTCAAGGCGACGACCAACGTCAATTTCGATACCGGCAAGGCGGTGCTTTCGGAGCAGGCGAAGGCAGACCTTTGCGCCGCGGCGAACCAGGCCAACAGCACCGAAAATGCGCTGATCCTCGTCGTCGGCTACACCGACTCGACCGGCAGCCAGGAACTGAACCAGGCGCTCAGCGAAAAGCGCGCCAGCGGCGTGGTCAATTATCTGCAGCAGGCGTGCGGCTGGAAGCCCTACCGCATGCTGACCCCGACCGGCATGGCCGAGGCAGACCCGGCGGCTGACAACAGCACCCCCGAGGGCAAGGCGCAAAACCGCCGCGTCGCGGTGAATATCCTCGTCAGCAAGGCTGTCGACGGGATCTGAAGCAGGCGGGGTGGGTGAAGGCCCACCCCGTACCAGGTCAAAGCCGACTTCTCTATCCATCCTCCCCGCGCGCGCGGGGAGAACTTCCGTTCAAACCCCTTCGCGGACCCGGTAGCGCGCGCCGACCTCGCGCCGCGACAGCCCCGGGCCCATCGCCAGCCGCGCGGCGTGATAGGCGTCCCACTGGCCTTCGTCCGCAAGCGGGGGGATCGTGACTTCCTCGCCGCGATCGAGGCCAAGGAGCGCCGCGTCGACCAGGTCGCCGGCGTCCATCACCATCTCGGCCGGAAAGGCGTCGATGTCCTTGCCCGAACGTTCCCAGATTTCGGTACGCGTCGCGCCCGGCAGCACCGCCTGCACCAGGACCCCGCGATCGCGGACGCTGTTCGCCAGCGACAGGCTGAGGTTGAGAACAAAGGCCTTGGAGCCGCTATACACACCTTCGAACGTCTCGGGCGCGAGTGCGAGGACCGACGCGATATTGACCATCGCGCCCGCGCCGCGTGCGGCGAACGCCTTGCCCGCCGCGATCGCGAGCCGCGCCGCGGCGGTGATGTTCAGCGCGACGATCGTCTGAATCTCGGCCGCGCTATTTTCCAGCGTGCCGCCGTTCAGCGACATGCCGGCATTGTTCACGAACAAGGAGATCGCCGCATCGTCGATCAGCCTTTGCTCTATTCGCGTCACATCGTCGCTTTTGGTGAGGTCCGCAGCGATCACATCGACCGCGATGCCATGGTCGGCGCGCAGCTTCGCCGCGAGCGCCTCCATCTGCGCGGCGCCCCGCGCGACGAGGATCAGGTCGTGCCCGCGCTTGGCGAGACGGTCGGCATAGACGGCGCCGAGGCCGGTCGAGGCGCCCGTGATCAGGGCCGTTCCAGTGGGGATGGTCATCATTTTGCTCCTTCTAAGGCGGCCCGCGGGATATCCCGGCATAAGTCGCTTGCAAAATGATAGTGACTGCACCATATGGCTTCAATGGGTATGCAAGAAAATAATCTGGGCACCTGCCCCGTCGATCGAGGACTGATGCGCGCCGGCGACCGCTGGAGCATATTGATCCTGCGCGACATCGACCGCGGACTGACGCGCTACGACCAGATCCGCACCAGCCTGGGCATCGCGCCGAACATCCTCGCGCGGCGGCTGGCGGCGCTCACCGAGGCCGGGCTTATCGAAAGGCGCCGCTACAGCGCGCGGCCGCCGCGCGACGAATATCTGCTCACCGAAGCGGGGCGGGATTTCCTGCCGATCCTCGCGGCGATCGGCGCTTGGGGCCGCAAGCACAACGGCGCCGGCGCGCTGACGCGCCAGATCGATTCCGAAACCGGCGAGCCTATCCGGCCGGTCGTCATCGACGCAAACACCGGCGCGCCCCTTGGATCGCGCCCGCTCCGCTTCGAATATCCGGCCTGAAAGATCCTCCCCGTCGCGAAGCGTCGGGGAGGGGGACCGCGCCCGAAGGGCGTGGTGGAGGGGTCGAAAGGTCGGACCAACGCCTGACGGCGTCGAACCCCTCCGTCAGCCCTACGGGCTGCCACCTCCCCATCGCTACGCGTGGGGAGGACGATCTATTTATACATGCCCTCGCGCAAATTGATGCCATGCTCGATCCACACCTTGAGCGCGCACAGCATCTGCGACCAGCCCTGGCAATTGCCGTAGGAGGCGCTCAATGCACCCTGGTTTTCGCGCCAGCCTTCCTCGGCGATCTCGACGAGCGTGCGGCCGTCGTCGAGCCCCTTGAAGCTCATTGTCACGCGCGTGCGGTAATCGGCATCCTGCGGCTCGCTGCCCTCGACATTGTGCGCCTCACCCTCGCTCGCCTGCCATTCGAGCACGATCTTCTCGTCCGGCACGACCTCGATCACATAAACCGGGAAGGCGCCGGGGAAATCGTGGAAATCCCACTCCACCGTCGCGCCGGTCTCGAGCCGGCCCCTGGCGCCGCCCGTGGTGAAATAGTTCGACAGCTTCGCGGGGTCGGCGACCGCCTCGAACACCTCGTGCACCGGCTTCGCGATCCGCGCCGCCACCCGGAATTTCAGTTCCATAGCCAGTCTCCGCTTGAGTCGCAGCCTTTTATGTTATAAATATATAACATGTCAATTCACGACCAGTTCGACGCGACCTTCAAGGCGCTCGCCTCGCCGATCCGGCGGCAGATTCTCGACGACCTGAAGGACCAGCCGCTGACCACGGGCGCGCTGTGCGGCCATTTCGCCGACATCGACCGCTGCACCGTGATGCTGCATCTGAAGGTGCTGGAGGATGCCGGCCTCGTCATCGCCGAGCGCCGCGGCCGCGAGCGCTGGAACCATCTCAACGCGATGCCGATCCAGGACATCCACGACCGCTGGATAGGCCCGCACGCCGCCGCGGCGAGCGCGCGGCTGGCGCGCTTCAAGCAGAGCATCGAGGCGCAATGACAATGGCCGGGGAATCGCTTCCCCGGCCATCGGATATTCGCTTCAGGGCGGCGCTCACCAGCCGGTCGGCTTGCCCTTGTTCTGCTCGTCGAGCCATGCCTTCAGCGGGGCGAAATATTCGGCCAGCGCCTTGCCCGACATCTCGCGGCTGCCGGTGAAGGCCTCCAAAGCGTCGGGCCAGGGCTTTGACGCGCCCATTTCGAGCATCGCGTTCAATTTCGCGCCGACCTCCTTGTTGCCGTAGAAGGAGCAGCGATGCAGCGGCCCCTTCCACCCCGCCTGGTCGCAGGCCGCCTTGTAGAACTGGAACTGCAGGATGCGCGCGAGGAAATAGCGCGTGTAGGGCGTGTTGCCCGGGATATGATATTTCGCGCCCGCGTCGAAGGCCTCGGCCGGGCGCTGGCTAGGTGGGACGATGCCCTGATATTGGGTGCGCAACTGAGTCCACGCCTTGTTGTAGTCGGCGGGCTTGATCGTGCCGTCGAACACGCCCCAGCGCCAGCGGTCGACGAGCAGGCCGAAGGGCAGGAAGGCGACCTTGTCCATCGCCTGCCTCAGAAGAAGTCCGATATCCTTGTCGGCGCTCGGCACCTTCGCCTCGTCGAGCAAGCCGATGTCGACCAGATATTGCGGGGTGATCGACAGCGCGACGAAATCGCCGATCGCCTCGTGGAAGCCGTCGTTGGCGCCGTTGAGGTAGAGGAAGGGCTGTTCCTTATAGGCGCGCTGATAATAGTTGTGGCCGAGCTCGTGGTGGATGGTGACGAAATCGTCGGCATTCACCTTGATGCACATCTTGATGCGGATGTCGTCCTTGTTGTCGATATCCCACGCCGAGGCGTGGCACACCACCTCGCGGTCGGCGGGCTTGGTGAACATGCTGCGCTTCCAGAAGGTGTCGGGCAGCGGTTCCATGCCGAGCGACGAATAGAAATTCTCGCCCGCTTTGACCATGTCGAGCGGCCCCTTGCCCTTTTCGGTCAGGAGGTCGCCGATGTCGTAGCCGAGGTCGCCCGAGCCCGCGGGCGCGACGAGCGGGTAGATATTGCCCCATTCCTGCGCCCACATGTTACCGAGCAGGTCGGCGCGGATCGGCCCGGTCTTGGGCTGCACCGCGTCGCCATATTTCTCGTTGAGCTTCGAGCGCACATAGGTGTGCAGCGCCATGTAGAGCGGCTTCACTTCCTGCCACAGCCGCTCGGTGGTCCTGGCGAATTCCTCGGGCGGCATGTCGTAACCCGAACGCCACATCGCGCCGGTGTTCGCGAAGCCGAGCTCCTTGGCGCCCTCGTTGGCGATGCCGACCAGCTTGGCATAATCCTGCTTCATCGGCGCGCCGACATTGTCGTGCCAGCTGGTCCACATTTCGGCGAACTCGGCGGGCGTGTGCTGGAGATTGCCCATCTCGGCCTCGATGTCCGAGCCCGAGATTTCCTTGCCTTTCAGCGTGCCGCGGCCCTTGCCGTACTGCGACTGGAGGTCGGTGGCGATGCGGTTGAGTTCGGTCGCGGCGCCGGGCTTGGTCGGCGCGGGGAGAACGAGGCCGTTGCGCAGGATGTCGAGCTTGCGCTTGGTATCCTCGCTGAGCCCCGGGACGCTCGCATATTTTGCCGCCTCCAGCGCATATTTGACCGCCTTTTCGGTGCCGACCGCGTTGATCCGCGACGCCATCGCGTCGGTGTCTTCGGTGAGGTAGGTGCTATTGACCCAATTCACCTGGCTCGCCTCGACCGTATAGTCGAACAGGTCCTTTTCGGCGGCGGCGATAAAAGCATCGGCGTCGGCGGCGGTGGGCTGCGCCGACTTGGCCGCGGCGGGCTTGTCCTTCGCCTTTTCGGCCGCCAGCGCGGGGCCGGCGAGCGCGAGCGACAGGGCAAGCGACATCGTTGAAATCATGGCTTTCATGGGGGTGCGATCCTCATCTGGTGGGGCGCTCTATGGCGCTATGACGGCTGTTTGGACCCGCCCGCCGACAGGGTCAAGCCGCGAGGAAAGCCGCCATCGCTTCGCCCATTTCGGGCTGGGTCACGCTCGACATATGCGTCCCGGGGATCGTCACCAGCCGGGCGTCGGGGAGCGCGGCGGCAAGCTCCGGCGCCGAGCCATTGTCCTGGTCCTGCTCGCCGCAGACGAGCAGCGTCGGCATGGTGATCGCGGCGAGCATGTCGGGCGAGGTGTCGGTAAAGCTGTCGAGCAAATGCCCCGCGGCGATGCGGTCGACCTTCATCGTCTTCATGAACTGGATCGACAGCCATGTGTCGTCGCCGCGCCTGGCGCTTTCATATTCGGCGATCACGCGCTTGAAAAAGGCGCCGCGCATTTGCCAGCCGGCGAGCCCGGCAAGCCCCATGCCGCCGAGGATCAGCCGGCGCGGCTTCATGCCCGCGACCACCGCGCGCACGCTCGTTCGTGCGCCCAGCGAGAAGCCGCCGAGGTCGAAATCGTCCAAGCCGAAATGCGCGACCACATCTTCGAGGTCGTGGACCAGCACGTCGGACGGATAATATTCCTCCCCGTGCGGCGCGTCGCTCGACCCGTGGACACGCAGGTCGGGCATGATCACGCGGAAGCCCGCTGCGGCGATCTTCGCCGCGGTGCCGAACTTGATCCAGTTGACCTCCGCGCTCGAAAAGAGCCCGTGGAGCAGCACGACCGGGCGACCGGCGCCCAGCTCGCGCACGGCGAGGCGGACGCCGTCGCGCGCTTCGAAAAGAACGGGGTCGGTCATCGCGGCGACAGGCCCTTCTGTTCCATGCGCCAGCGGGCCATCTCGATGCGGTCCTGCCCAAAGAAGGGCTCGCCGTCGAAGACGAGCGTCGGCACGCCCCAATGGCCGGCGATTTCGAGCGCGACCTGGTTGGCGGCGATTTCGGTGTCGAGCGCCTCGGCGTCGCGCTCCGCTTCGGCATCCAGCTCGGCGAGGTCGAGCCCGGCGCGCTCGGCAGCGCCCGCGAGATGGTCGCCGAGGTGCCAGTCGACCGCGCCGCCCCAGATCAGCTGCGCCGCCTCATGCGCGAAGGCGAGGCTCTTGCCGCGGCGCGAAGCGGCCTGGCCGAGGCGCGTCAGGCGATAGATATAGGGCTGTTCGGCGGCGATCTCGCGCGTCATGATGTCCTGCACGATCGGGTCGGGGCGCGGCGGGCCGAAGGGGATGCCGTGGAACTGCGCGACGCGGATCATGTCGCGCATCGTGTAGCTCAGCCAGTTCGGGTGGTTGCGCTCGAAGAAATCGGGCTGGCGGATCGCGAGCGGATAGACCGGACGCAGGTTGATGGCGAGGTCGTGGCTCGCGGCGAGCGCGCGGTAGCGGGCGATGCAGAGATAGCTGTACGGCGAGCGGAAGGACCAGAAGAGATCGGCGGTCAGGGTCATGACCGCATCTTAGCGGCCGCAGCCGATTTGTCGATGTAGCGGAAGTGGGCGACGCCCCCTCGCGCGGCTTGTATTTAATAGCAATTGCTATTATATCGAATGCCATGAGTGAGACCATCGGCTTCCTGCTGAACGACACCGCGCGGATGTTTCGCCGCGATTTCAATGCGCGCACGAAAGAGAGCGGGATCACAGCGCTGCAGTCGCGCGTGCTGACCTATCTCGCGCGCTACCCCGGAATCCGGCAGGGTCCGCTCGCCGAACTGATCGAGGTCGAGCCGATCACCCTGTCGCGGATGATCGACCGGCTGGAGGAAGGCGCGCTGGTCGAGCGCCGCGCCGACCCCACCGACCGCCGCGCGTGGCAGCTGTACCTCACGACGCAGGCCGAGCCTTTGCTCGACCACCTCCGCCAGACCGCGAAGGCCGTGGTCGCCGAAGCCACCGAAGGGATGAGCGAGGCCGAGCGCGAAACGCTCGCCGCGCTCGTCGAGCGCGTCCGCGCCAACCTCTCCCGCCGGGATTGCCAAAAAGAAAAAGAGACGATCTGATGGCCCAGCTCTCCGCCACCGCTCCCGCCAAGGCCGAAGAGGTCAAGCCGCCCAAGGCGGCGCCCAAGGCCGATCCCGTTCCACCGCCGCAGCCGGCCACCGCGACCGATGCCGCCGCGAAGCCGAATTGGCGCACGCGCCTGCTGATGTTCGGACTGCCCGCGCTGATGATCGCCGGCGGCGCGGGCTGGTGGCTGACCAGCGGCGGGTCGGTGTCGACCGACAATGCCTATGTCCAGATGGACAAGGTCTCAATCGCCGCCGAGGTGGGCGGGCGCATCACCGAGGTCGCGGTCAAGGACGGGCAGGACGTCGCCGCGGGGCAATTGCTGTTCCGCATCGACGGCGAGCCCTATCGGCTGAACGTCGCGCAGGCGACCGCGGCGATCGACGCGGCTGAGGTCGAGGTCGGCAACCTCTCGGCGAGCGCGAACACGAGCGCCGTCGACATCGCTGCAGCGCGCGAGGACCTCAAATTCGCCGAAGTGACCTTCGGACGCCAGGCGGCGCTCATGGAAAAGGGCTTCACCACCAGGGCCGCCTATGACGCTGCGCGTCACGCCGTGAGCCAGGCGCGCGAGCGCGTGCGGCAGGCCGAAGCCGCCGCCGCCGAGGCGCGCGTAAAGCTGGCCGCGGGCCCGTCGAGCGGCATCAACCCGCAGGTCGAGGCGGCGCGCGTGCAACGCGCCCAGGCGCAGGTGAACCTCGCCCGCACCGAAGTGCGCGCGCCGAGCGCAGGGCGCGTCGCGCAGTCCGACCGGCTGCAGATCGGCCAGATGATGGTCGCCGGGCTGCCCGCGGTGACTTTGATCGACACCGCGCATCCGTGGGTCGAGGCCAATTTCAAGGAAACCGACCTCGCCGACATGCGTGTCGGGCAGCGCGCCGAAATTTCGTTCGACGCCTATCCCGGGCTGAAGATCCGCGGCCATGTGCTGACGATCGGTGCCGGCACGGGCAGCGAATTTTCGGTGCTGCCGGCGCAGAACGCCACCGGCAACTGGGTCAAGGTGACGCAGCGCGTGCCGGTCAAGATCGCCTTCGACGAAAAGCCGTCGCGCACGATGATCGCGGGGCTTTCGGCCGACGTTCGGGTGTTCACTGGCAGCGGGACGGTGGCGGGGAAGTAGGGGTGACCTTGCCGCGACCAAGTCGATCCTCCCTCTCGCGCAGCGATGGGGAGGTGGCAGCGCGAAGCGCTGACGGAGGGGCGTTGGCGCTGCCGTCGCGGCCCCTCCACCACGCCCTTTGGGCGCGGTCCCCCTCCCCACGTCTTCGCCGCAGGGAGGATTTGGGGTAGCCATGGCCAGCCGTTCCCTCCCCCGGCGCTCCCCCGCCACGGCGCTGCCCGCCGACGACAGCGTGCCCTTGCACGAACGCGTGCGTTACCGCGGCCTCCTGATGGTCGCGGTCATGGGCGCGTCGATCATGCAGATCCTCGACACCACCATCGCCAATGTCGCGATCCCGCATATGCAGTCGGCGCTGGGCGCGACGAGCGAGACGGTGACCTGGGTGCTGACGAGCTATATCCTTGCGAGCGCGATCGCGATGCCGATCACCGGCTGGCTCGCCGACCGCATCGGGCGGCGCGAATTGTTCCTCGCCGCGATCGCGGGCTTCATCGTGACCTCGATGGCGTGCGGCGCGGCACAGTCGCTCGAGCAGATGGTCGCCTTCCGCTTTTTGCAGGGGATCAGCGCCGCCTTCATCGGCCCGCTGTCGCAGTCGGTGATGCTCGACATCAACCCGCCCGACAAACAGGCGCGCGCGATGTCGATCTGGGGCATGGGGATCATGATCGGGCCGATCCTGGGCCCGGTGCTCGGCGGCTGGCTGGCCGAGAGCGTCAACTGGCGCTGGGTCTTCTACGTCAACCTGCCCGTCGGCCTCTTGACGCTGGCGATGATGTGGGCGCTGCTGCCCGCAACGCGGACCAGCGACCGCCGGTTCGACCTGTTCGGTTTCTCGATGCTCGCGCTGGGGCTCGCGTCGCTCCAGCTGATGCTCGACCGCGGCGCGCACCAGGACTGGTTCGACAGCATCGAGATCTGGGTCGAATGCGGGGTCGCCGTCGCCTGCCTGTGGATGTTCGCGGTGCATCTGTTCACCTCGCGGCGCGATACCCTGTTCAGCCGCAAGATGCTCGCCGACCGCAACCTCGTCACCGCGATGGGTTTCATGATCGTGATCGGCGTGGTGATGTTCGCGTCGATGGCGCTGCTGCCGCCGATGCTGCAGAATCTGTTCGGCTGGCCGGTGATCGACACCGGCGTCGTGCTCGCCGTGCGCGGCGTCGGTCTCCTCGCGAGCATGTGGTTCGCGGGGCAGATGCTGGGCCGGATCGACGCGCGCTGGATGGTGGGCAGCGGCCTGCTGATCGCCGCACTGTCGCTGTGGCAGATGAGCCACTGGTCGCTCGAGATGGGCATGCAGCCGGTGATCATCAGCGGCGTCGTCCAGGGGCTGGGCATGGGACTGATCTTCATCCCGCTCAACACCATGGCCTTTGCGACGATCGCGCCGCAATATCGGACCGACGGGTCGAGCCTGCTGAACCTCTTGCGCAGCATCGGCGCGTCGGTGGGAATTTCGACGGTCACCACCTTGCTCGGCGCGAATATCCAGACGAGCCACGAGGATCTCGTCGCCCACATCACCAACAGCTCGACGAGCCTGCTCGACCCGTCGACCGCCGACCGTTTCGGCATTGCGGGCGATACCGCGATGGCGATGATCGATGCCGAGATCAACCGCCAAGCGGCGATGGTCGCCTATATCGACGATTTCTGGCTGATGATGTGGGTGACGCTGGCATCGGTGCCGCTGGTGCTGCTGCTGCGGCCGCCGACGCCGGGGACCCGGAAGGCGTCGGTCGCGGATATGGGGCATTGAGGAACGGCACGCGGAGCCGGAAAGCGTGCAACGTCATCGTCCCGGGCGAAAGCCGGCGATGGCGCCGCTATCCAACAGGCTGTGCATTGCGCTCGTGATGTCGGCATCGGGATAGAGACCATGCGCCGCCGCCGATGCCGCGCCGATCGTCTCGCCGATACGAAGGCCCGAAAGCATGCGATGCGCGGCCGGGCCGATGCGGCGCGCCAGAACGCGATCGGCCGGGCGCGTGATCAGCAGTCCCTCGGCCTTCCATTCGGTGACTTCGTCGGCGCGGCCCGGCGCGAAATGGCCGAGCCAGATCGAGGGCGCGGGTACGGCGTACCAGCCGAAACGCGTCGCGGCATGGAGCTTGACGCGGCTCGCCGACCATTCGCCGGCGGTCATGTCCGCCACCACCCCCGCGGCGACCGGCGTATCGGCGGGCGCGCGCGCCGCGGCGAGGTGCAGGCGGTCGATTGCCGCGACCGACGACAGATAAGGCAGCACCCGGCCGAGCCTGCGGCCGACCACCCACTCGGGAAAGCGGCCGCCATAAGCGGCGAGGTTCGGCCCCTCCGGCGGCATTTCGGCGACAAACTCCGCCGCGAGATCGGCAAAGGGCGCATGGCCCAGGATCGCGGCGACGATCGGATAATTGGCGGCGAGCGCCTCGACCGCGGCGGCGGGCGGGGCGGCGAAGGGCTTGCCGCGCGGCGCGGCGAACGGTGCGCGCGCGCCGGCGATCGTCCGGCGGACGGCGGCTAGGTCGGACATGATGGCATCCTCTCCAAAGGATGGGCGCCCGGCGCGGGACCGGGACACCTCTGGGGTATTGGCGCTCAGCGCTTCTTCGGCGTCAGCGAGCCGGGGCCCTTCGGCGTCTTGATCTTCGCGCAGCTGCCCTTGGCGACATATTTCCAGGCATTGCCCTGATAGTCGGTCGTCGAGCTGCCCGCGCAGCTGGTGCCCGGGCCCGCGGCGCAATCATTCTTGCCCTTGAGGGCGACCCCGTAGCATTTGTCCTTGCCCGGCTGCGCGGCGACCGGACCGGCCTGGACGGCGGCGGTGGCGAGCAGCGAGAGCGTGGCGGCGGCAAGTGCGATGGTCGGCTTGTTCATGACGAGATCCTTTC
The DNA here is from genome assembly GCA_005503165.1 of Sphingomonadaceae bacterium 3R27E2-A. GTDB lineage: Bacteria > Pseudomonadota > Alphaproteobacteria > Sphingomonadales > Sphingomonadaceae > Sphingopyxis. The sequence continues at coordinate 18,638 of SCNT01000016.1, read as the reverse complement.
GATATGGGCGCCCGGAGGGCGTTCCTCCTCATCGGCCGAAAGCAGCGTTACGTCCGCTACCCAGAAGGCATGGTTTCGATGCAAGCCGCGTCAGCCCATCGGCTCGACCATATGCCCGCCGACCGCTTCGTGCAGGATGAAACCTTCGAGCGGGTCGAAGTCGCCGCGCCACGGCGCCGCCTCGAGCGTGCGCATCGTGTCGGCATAGCCCGCCGCGCGCCGCTGGCGGATGCCCGACGGGCTGAAATCGATATCCTTGCTGTGGTCCTCGTTCGCGAGCGCCGGCGCGAGCAGGCGGATGACGTGCATCCGGGTCGGGCAGCCATAAGCCGCAAGGTCCGCGACCGCCCGTTCCTCGCGCCGCGCGTCGGGGATCAGCGCGGTGAGTTCGGTGATGACGTGGCGCAGCTTGTGAAGCTGGCGCTGGCGGCGGATGTGCGTTCCCGCACGGCTCGCATATTGGACGTCCTTCTGGCGGTTCATGACGTCCCAGATCGTTTCGGGCTCGGGACCGTGCGGGTTCCAGATGTGCACCGCATAGACCATCGAATCGCGGCGCGGATTGTCGTCGAAGACGACCTCGACCGGCGTGTTCGAGAGGATGCCGCCATCCCAGTAGAGTTCGCCATCGATGCGCACCGCCGGAAAGGCCGGCGGCAGCGCGCCCGACGCCATCACATGGTCGAGGCAGAGCGGCATGTCGCGGGAATCGAAATAGCGCATTTCGCTGCTTGTCACCGCCGAGGCGCCCACGGTCAGCCGCATGCCCGCGCCGTTGATGCGGTCGAAATCGATGAGGTCGGACAGGGTCTCGCGCAGCGGCTGGGTCGAATAATAGCCGGCATTCTCGGCGCCGAGCGTCGCATAGACGCTGCGAAAGGCGCCGGGATTGGGCGCGAAGAATGTCGGCAATCCGCCGACGATCGTCGTGAAGTTGCGGAAGAAGCTGGCGATCTGCGCGGGCAGCGCCTCGTCGAAGACGTGGCCGTGCTCGACGCGGCGCCAGAATTCGGTGAGGCGATCGAGCCGGTCTTCGAAGGCGTTGCCCGCAATGATCGCGGCGTTGATCGCCCCGATCGAGGTTCCGATCACCCAGTCGGGTTCGACCCCGGCCTCGTGCAGCGCCTGATAGACGCCGACCTGATAGGCGCCGAGCGCGCCGCCGCCTTGCAGCACGAGCACCTGCTGGCCGTACGCCTCGAGTTCTTGGGACAGCTTCATTTCATGTCTCCGTGTAAAAGGGCGTCGCCGCCGGTGATCAGCCGCGCGCCGCGTTCGAAGGTCAGATAGTTCCAGAGCCAGTTCGCGCCGACGAGCAGCCGGTTGCGAAAACCTGCGAGGAAGAAGATGTGCGCGGTGGTCCACACGAACCAGGCGAGCATGCCCGACAGGCGCAGCCAGCCAAAGTCGATCACCGCGCGGTGGCGCCCGATCGTCGCGAGATTGCCATAATCGCGGTAGCGGAACGGCAAGGGCCGGCCGCGCAAGATCTGGCGTCCGACATGCCGCCCCTGCTGCTTGGCCACCGGCGCGATGCCCGGCAGGCACCGCCCCTTGGCGTCGGTGAACGACGCCGTGTCGCCGATCGCATAGATGCCGTCATGACCCGGCACCGACAGGTCGGGGCCGACGATCACGCGGCCGACGCGGTCGGCTTCGGCTTCGAGCCAGGTCGCCGCGGCGGAAGCGCGCACGCCCGCCGCCCAGATCACGCTGTGCGTCGGCACGCGAATCCTGCCGATGTCGATATAGGTTTCGGTGATCGCGCTGACGCGCTGGTCGGTCATCACCGTGACGCCGAGGTCCTCGATCGCCTCGCGCGCCTTGTCGGACAAGGGGGGCGGGAAGGAGGCGAGCAGCCGCGGCCCCGCCTCGACGAGCAGCACGCGCGAACAATGCGGGGTGATGCTGCGAAAGTCCCCCGACACCGACCGGCGTGCAAGTTCGGCGACCGCGCCCGCCATCTCGACCCCGGTGGGCCCGCCGCCGACGATCACGAAGGTCAGCAGCGCCTGCCGCCGCAGCGGATCACTCTCGGTCTCGGCGCGTTCGAGCGCGAGCAGCACCTTGCGGCGCACCGCGGTGGCGTCGTCGATCGACTTGATGCCCGGCGCATGCGCCTCCCACTCCTCGCGCCCGAAATAGCTGTGCCGCGCGCCCGTCGCGACGACCAGCCGGTCGAAGCGCACCGTGCGGCGGCTCGCGAGCAGCACGCGGCGCTCGGCGGCATCGATGTCGACGACGGCGTCGAGCAGCACCTGCACATTCTTGTGACGGCGCAGGATCGAGCGGATCGGCGCCGCGATGTCGGCGGGAGACAGGCCGGCGGTCGCGACCTGGTAGAGCAAGGGCTGGAACAGATGGTGGTTGCGCTGGTCGATCAGCGTCACCCGGACGTTGCCGCGCGCCAGTTCGCGCGCCGCGGCGAGCCCGCCGAAGCCCGCGCCCACGACCACGACATGCAGCGGCGAGGCGTCGCTTTTCACGATGCCCCCCGGCGCGCCAGAAATTGCGCCAGGACGCCGCGCGGCGGGGCGAACCCCTCTCCGCGCGGCGCCGGCCCAACCGGCCTCGATACGAAGAACGCGGCGAGATACGGCGGCAGCGGCGCGCGCGGTTCGGACGGGCGCGTCATTGCGCGGTCCATCCGCCGTCGACCGGCAGTGCCGCGCCGGTGATCGACTGGCCGCCGTCCGAGCAAAGGAAGACCGCGAGCGCGCCGAGTTCCTCGACGCTCGCGAATTTCTTGCTCGGCTGCGCAGCGAGCAGGACATTTTCGATCACTTCGTCGCGGCTGATCCCGCGCGCCTTTGCCGTGTCCTCGATCTGGTTCTCCACCAGCGGCGTCCAGACATAGCCGGGGCAGATCGCGTTGCAGGTGACCCCGTGCCGCGCACCTTCGAGCGCGACCGCCTTGGTCAGCCCGACGATGCCGTGCTTGGCGGCGACATAGGCGCTCTTGTAGGGCGAGGCGACGAGGCCATGCGCCGAGGCGACATTGACGATGCGTCCCCACCCCGCCTCCTTCATCGGGCCGAAGGCGGTGCGGATCGTGTGGAATGCCGCCGACAGGTTGAGCGCGAGGATCGCGTCCCATTTGTCGGCGGGAAAATTCTCGATCGGGCTGACGTGCTGGATACCGGCATTGTTGACGAGGATATCGGCGCGGCCGAAGCGCGACAGCGTGTCGTCGACCAGCCGCGCCGCGCCCTCGGGCTGCATCAGGTTGGCGCTGTCGTAATGGACGCGCACCGCGCTTTCCGCCTCGATCTGCGCACAGAGGCGATCGATCGCGGCCAGCTCGCCGAGCCCGTTGAGGACGATGTCGGCGCCCGCATCGGCGAGCGCGCGCGCGATGCCGAGGCCGATGCCGCTCGTCGATCCGGTGACGATGGCGACGCGGCCAGCGAGCGGGGCGGCGGGCGGCGGGGCGGGCTGGAATTCGGCCAGCGGCTGAACGGTCATAGGGGCTCTCCTGAAAATCGATACGATCAGGATGGCGCGCGGGGCGGGGCGGCGGAAATGCCGTTCGTGCATCGAAACCATGCCGGTAATCGAATGTCCGCACGGGCCGTGCCCGGCTAATTTCCAGAGGCCCCGGAAAGCGGCGCAGCCGTTTCGACCCCCGCTCCCTCTGCGTCGGCGTCGCTGCTTTCCGCGGCATCGAATTCCCCAACGAAAGGACATCGCAATGAAGCTCAACCGCAAGACGCTGGCGGCTCTCGCCGCCTCGGCCGCCATTTTCGCAGCCACCCCCGCCCTCGCGGGCACCTGCCCCGCGGGTCAGGCGGCCGCCAATCCGCTGACCAACGCGCCGACGATGCCGAGCAAGGTCACCGACACGGTGATCGGATCGGTCGACCTGGCCAAGGAAATCGGCGTCGCCAACCATGACCTCCGCATGCGCCGCCTGGTCGTCCAGCCGGGCGGCATCGTGCCGATGCACAGCCACGCGGGCCGCCCTGCGCTGATCATCGTCGTGTCGGGCGCGATCACCGAGTATCGCAGCAGCTGCGCGGTCGGCATCGACCATAAGGCCGGCGAAATTTCGAGCGAATCCGACGGGATATCGCATTGGTGGCGTAACAATGGAACGGTTCCGGCCGAACTCCTGTCGGCCGACGTGAAAGCACGCGACTGACAGCGGCCACAGGAGCGTGTCCCTCCTCCGCCCCCATGCGGACCGCTCCCGGCGCGGCATCGGCTTATCGGCCGGCGCCGCGCCGCCCCGATTCGAGAGGATGCAGGCTTGACCGACCCTTATCGCGCCGGAATCGACATCCTGGCCCGCACCGGATCGGGCCAGGACGACCGCCGCAACCGCGCCGCCGAGATCGCCCCCGACTTCGTGCGCAGTGCGGTCGGCTTTACCTATGGCGAGATTTTCGCGCGCCCCGGGATCGATCTCCGACTCCGCGAGCTCGCCGCGGTCGCCGCGCTCGCCTCACTCGGCCGCTCCACCGCGGAACTCCGCCAGCACGTCGAGGCGGCGCTCCACCTCGGCTGGAGCCGCGGCGAGATCACCGAAATCCTGATCCAGACCGCCGCGCACGCCGGCGTCGCCGCCGCGATCGACGCGCTCGCCGAATGCCACGATCTGCTGGCCGAAAGCACGCCCGCCTCCGATTGCTGCTGAGCTCTCAGGCGGCGGCGAGCGCCGGCCATTCGTGGCGCCGCGCCTCGCGCACGAACGCTCCCACTGCCGGCGAATGCGGCCGACCGCGCATTGTCGCGAGATAGACGGTGCGGCTATATTCGGGCTCGATCAGCGGCCGCACGATCAGGTCGGGATCGGTGACGCTATGCTCGGGGAAAAAACCGAAGCCGAGCCCCGCCTTGATCATCTTCTGCACCCATTCGTCGCGGGGCGAGCTGAACACCTTCTTCGGCGTCACCCCGCGCGCGGCGAAATCGCGCGCGACCATTTTGAACACTTCGCAAGTCGAGCGGCTGACATAGGGCTCGCCGTCGAGGTCGGCGACGCGGATCGCGTTGCGCTCGGCCCAGGGGTGGCCCGGCGGCAGCACGATGACGAAGCGCTCCTCGAAGATCGGCAGCTGGTGGAACTGGCCGGGCAAATCCTCGGGCATCCCGACGAGGCTGAGGTGCAGGTCGCCCTTTTCGAGCGCGGCGATCATCGACGCCGCTTCGCCGTCGACCACCCTGACTTCAACATCGGGATGCGCGGCCTGGAAGCGGATGATCAGGTCGGCGACGAGGTCGGGCCCGATCGTGCACATCGCGCCGAGCGTCAACGTCACATTCTCGGCCTTCTTGGCCGACAGCGCCGCCGCCTTCGCCGCGCGCGCCGAATCGGCGACGCTCTGCAGATAGGGCAGCATCATCCGCCCGAGTTCGGAAAGGTGCGTGTTGCCGCGCTCGCGGTGGAAGAGCGGCCCGCCGAGCTCATGCTCGAGCTGCTGGATCGCGCGCGTGAGCGCGGGCTGGCTGACGTTGCAACGCTCGGCGGCGCGGGTGAAGTTGAGCGTCTCGGCCAGCGCGACGAAATAGCGGATCTGCTGCATTTCCATTGGCGTCGTCCCCAATCAACGCGGGTCCGGGCAGCGCAGGCGCCAGCCCTCCCCTAGGTTTTCGCTGCGGCGGCGGCGGAGGTTACAGCCGCCAGCCCGATCGCCGCCGCGATCGACAAACTCATCACCGCGACGGCGACCCAGGCATGCGGCAACAGCGCCGGCAGCCCGAGCAGGATCAGTCCGTCGTTGCTGCCCGGAACGAGCATCGCACCCATCCCCATCAGCGCGCCCCCGGCAAGGCAGCGTAGCAGCGCGGAGCCCTGCGGGGGCTGGCGGCGCAATTTCCCGGCGATCGCCCCGCCGGCAACCGCCCCGCCGATCAGCGCCGCCGTCATCGCCAGCCGGAGCGGCAGCATCGCATCCATCGAGCGCGCCAGTGCGGCGAGCGCATCGGTATAGGCCCAGGCGCCCGCGCAGAGCAACGTCGTCACGAAGGTCACCGCGATCAGCAAGGTCGCGCGGTGCGGATGCCAGAAAAAGCGCCCGGGATGCGGCGCACGGACGGCCGCAACCAGGCGCCAGACCGCAAGGAGGGCAAAGACCATGGCGATCGCCGCCGCGCCCCGGCCCTCGCCGAAGTGGCCATCCGCGACCACCGGGAGCGGCGCCCAAAGCGGCACGAGGCAGCCGAGGAAAAAACCCAGGGGCGTCGCAAGATAGGCCCACTCGCCCGACCCGATGCGCGCGACCGCCCCGAAGACGCAGGCGCGGTTCACCCACGCCCCCAGCCCGAGCAGCACGCCGCCCGCGACGGTGCCTAGCGTCACCGGATAGGCCGCGGGCGCCATCGTCAGCCAGCCCATCGCCGCCGCCAGAAACGCGAGCCCGCCGACCCACACCGCGGCTTCGGCGAGCGCCGCCGCGCGGTTCGCCCGGCGATGGGTCAGCACCTCGTCGACCGCCGCAACCATGCAGGTCGCGCCGCGCTGGATCGCGAGCCCCATCAGCGCGGCGGACAGCAACGCGGCGGCCAGCACGGCGGCCGAAGCGATCATCGCGTCGCGGCGGTGGCGATCGAGGCCGCGACCTTGCTCGCCATCTCGAACTGCGCCTCGCGGTCGGTGATGCCGTAACGCTTCGCGATCGCGCCGAAGTCGGTCCACGCTACGCTCACGCGCCCCGCACCATCCTCGGTCACCAGCATGCGCACCGGCCAGTCGAGCCCTGCGAGCGGGTTCGACTGCAGGAATTGCACGCCGAGCGGCGGGTTGCCGAACAGCACCAGCGTCGAGCGGTGCAGCGGCAGGCTCGCGCCGCGCGCAAGCTCGGCCTGGTCGATCGTCGCGAAATGCCGGATGCCTTTCGCCGCGACGTCGGCGGTCAGTTTCGACACCGTGGCGTCGAAGCCATGCGCGCTTTGCAGCACCAGCACATCGGCCGCGGCGGCTGCGCGAACGGGGGCCTCCTCGGCCCACGCGGCCGGCGCGGCCGAAGGGAGGGTACCGGCGGCCAGGGCCATGGCGAAGGATTTGAAACGGATCATGCGCGGACTCCTGCGAAGATTGTTGCGGGCCAGTATCGCGCGCCGCCGCGGGGCCGGAAAATTGCGCTTCGCTATGGGTTCGATGCACGGCGCGCATTGGACCCGCGAACCGCACGCCGATAGGCCGCGTCGATCCCCTGAGCAGAAGGACAGACCATGAAACGCGTTTCCGCCCTCCTCGCCCTGGCCCTCGGCCTCGCCGCCATCCCCGCCGAGGCGGCATCGCTCGCCGACCTCGCCTTTCTCGAGGGCAACTGGACCAGCGACCGCAGCGGCTTTGTCATCGAGGAAAGCTGGACCGACGCCGAGGCCGGCGTCGTCGTGGGCATGTCGCGGGGGACTCAGGACGCGGCGGTGCGCTTCCTCCGCTTCGCCGTCGTCGAACAACAGGGCGACGCCGTCGTCATGCGGTTCAAGCGCTATCACCCCGACTATAGCTCGTGGGAAACGGGCGGACCGAGCGTCATGCGGCTGGCGCGCGTCGAGGCCGGGGAGGCCGTGTTCGAGGCGACCGACGCCGCCTCCGACGTCCAGCGCATCGTCTATCGCGTGCGGCCCGACGGCGCCATCGACGTGACCGCCGATCGCACCGACGAAAAGGGTCCCTATCTGGTCGAATTCACTCTGCGCAGGACCGGCTGATCCGGTTCGGGCGCAGGGGATAAAGCCCAGGGACAGCTTTTGGGTCGCCGTCCCGGCCACGGGCTGACTGCCGGCTTCGCTTGCTCCGGATCGTCGTTCTCGCTGCCTGGCGGGAGCGGTCAATGTCGCGCCGCTAACCAACTATTAACCGGTCGACTCCATCTAGCCGGTATGGCCATTTCGGGTTATTTCCTGCCCTCCGCACCCGGCGCCGACCGGCGCCAGGGCGGACGCCGCAAGCTCAGCCTGCTCGCCAGGGGCGCGCGGCACGACGGCAAGGGCGTCGACGTCCAGATCCACAATATCTCGGGCACCGGCCTGCTCTTCGAAAGCGACATCAAGCTGGCGGCGGGCGACCGGATCGAGATCGAGTTGCCGCATGCCGGCGACATCGCCGCGGTCGTCATCTGGGCGAGCGGGCGACATTTCGGATGCCAGTTCGAAGGCCCGGTGTCGCGCGCGACGCTGAGCGCGGTCGAGCTCAAAAGCGCGACCGAGGCGCTCGCGGCCCCCGAAGCGACAGAAAGAACCGCTGCGGTCCCCGCCGCCGACGAGGCGTTCGGCGAGCGGCTGCTACGGCTTCGCACCCGCGCCGGGATCGACCGCGCCGACGTCGCCAGGCGCATGAACGTCAGCGCGGCATCGGTGCTGGGCTGGGAGAAGGGCCGCGTGCGGCCGAAGCGCAGCCGGATGGCGGCGCTGGCGAGGATATTGGGCGTGCCCCCCAGCGAACTGCTGGGCGAGGCCGCAGCGGACAGGGTCCAGGAGCTCATCGACCGCAGCCGTAAGGAGATCGCGCGCGCGGTCGGGGTGAGCACCGACAAGGTGCGGATCATCGTCGAATATTAGGCGGGTGTCGGGGCTTTAGGGGTGGTTTCCAGACCGTCCTCTCAGCGGAAGAAACAATTCACCCCCGCGAACAGCGCGTCGATCCTGGCGTCGTCGCCGGGCGCCGCGAACATGCCGCCGACAACATTCTCGCCCTCGCCGATGCTGAACTCCTCGCCCAGCGTGCTGTCCTCGGCCATCACGATCGGCGCCGATTCGGCGGCCTTGGCGCGCGGGGTCCCGACCGCGATGCCGCTCATCGTCGAATACTGCTCCGCCCCGGGCTCGTTGCCGAGGAACCAGCCGGCGAATTTGCCGTCCTGAAAGTTCAGCGTCATCGCGTCGTAGCGGGTGAAGTCCATCGGCCCCGCGCCGCATTCCGCATTGCTGCTGCGGTCGCTTTCCTTGCCCATCACGCGCGCCAGCGCTTCCTCGGCCTGGACGCGCGGGACGCCGAAGGCGAGCAGGCTGGTCTTGCCGTTCGCCTTGTCGACGAAGCGCAGCCCCTCGCCGTCGAGGCTGATCGCGGTAGTCGCCGCGGCGGGACCGTCGGCCTTCGCCTCGGGCACGGGGAGCGCGGCGGGCTCCTTTTCCGCGGGCGCGCTGTCGGCGGCGGGCTTGCAGGCGGCGAGCAGCCCGATCAGGAAGAAGCTAGTGGGATTGCGCATCATCGGCTCCTGCGAAGGACGGGGAGCAGCAATATCGCACCGAGGGCGGCGAGCGCCATATCCTTTTGCGCGTCCCAGATGTCGCCCTGTTGTCCATTGTAGCGGTCGGCGGTCTCGCCCGCCGCCACGATGGTGAGCAGCCATTCGAAAATCTCGTAGAGGCACGAGATGGCGAGCACCCACGCGAGGACGGCGAGCGCGGCGCCGCGCGGCGTGAGCCCGCCCCGGCGGCGCGCGATCTCGGCGACGGGGAGCACCGAGAGCGCGCCGAAGGCGAAATGGACGAGGCGGTCATAGTGGTTGCGGCTCCAGCCCATCGCGTCGGCAAGGCTCGCGCCGGTCAGCGCGCGCGCCCAGTCGTCGTAGGGGACGTTGCTGTAGGCGTAGCGGCCGCCCAATGTGTGGAGCGCGAGGAAGAGCGCGATACAGGCGAGCGACGCGGTCGAGAGCGGCCAGCGCCGGAGCAGCCAGGGGCTGGCGAGGAGGAAGGCCAGCGTCGGGATATGCTGGAGCAGCGCGATCTCGGGATAGGGCTGCGCGACCTGGGCGGCGAGGAGCAGCGCGGCGAGGAGCACGAGCAGCGCCTTTTGCGCGCCTGGCAGGGCGGCGAGGGCAGCGATCACGAACGCGCCCCTCCCCGTTCGTCCCGAGCGAAGTCGAGGGACGTGAAGCCGGGCGCCGGCGTGTCCCGACTTCGCTCGGCGCAAACGGAGGTTGGGGTGTAGCCCGCGATCACCAGCGCAGCGACATGCAGCTGAGCCCCGCGTCGATGCGCGCGATCTCGCGCGTCGGGAGCAGGCGGAGAGCAAGGCCGCGCGCTTCGAGCAGCGCGTGGGTCGCAGGCCAGCGGTCGCCGACGAGAATCGTGTCGTCGATGCGAAGAAGATTGGCGCCCTCCTCCTCGCCCGGCGGGGCGACGACGATTTCAAGCCCGGCGAACTGCGGGCAATCGGCGAGCGCGGGGACGGTGAAGATCGTGTCCGTATCGATCAGCGAACAGCCGGTCTTGAAATGGAGCACGCCGGGCGGCGTGCCGGCGATTTCGGCCTCGTGGCCGAGATCGGCGAGCAGGGTGGCGAGCGCTTCGGCACCGGCGCGGTCGGTGCGCGCCGAGAGGCCGATCACGACGCGGTCGGCGAGGCGGAGCACATCGCCGCCGTCGACATGGCCAGCCGTCAACTCGAGCACGCGGTCATGGTGCGCGGCGAGGGTCTCGCGGATATGCGCAACCTCGCCCGCGCGCGTCGGTGCGCCGGGGCGGAGCAGGATCGCGCCCTCGGGAAAGGTGAGCGCGACGTCCTCGACGAACAGCGCGTCGGGGAAGGCATCGAGCGGGGGCAGGACGGTGAGGTTCAGGCCAAGGTCGCCGAGCGCAGCGACATAGGCGTCATGCTCGGCGGCGAGGCCGGCGAAATCGGGATCGTGGCCGCCGTCGGCGCGGATGCCCTTGACCGCCGAGGGCGCGGGCTTGCGGAGGATGGCGTGGGTGAAACGATAGGGGGCCGAACTGGTCATACGCCCGTCTTATCTATTTGCGCGGACGCATAAAGCCCCTCCCCTTCAGGGGAGGGGTTGGGGTGGGGGCCTGCGAGATAGCGCGAGGCTTCCGACCCCCACCCGCTGCGACTAGGCAGCAAGCTGCCAAGTCTCGCTGCCCTCCCCTGAAGGGGAGGGCGTTTTTCTTTACCCCTTCTTCAGATGCCGCCGCCCCAGCAATTCCGCAATCTGGACCGCGTTCAGCGCCGCGCCCTTGCGCAGGTTGTCGCTGACGCACCACAGGTTGAGGCCGTTGTCCACGGTGGGATCGTCGCGAACCCTCGACACGAAGGTCGCGAAGTCGCCGACGCATTCGACGGGCGTGATATAGCCGCCGTCCTCGCGCTTGTCGTGAAGCACGACCCCCGGCGCCTCGCGCAGGATGCGCTGCGCGTCCTCGGCCGACAGTTCGTCCTCCATCTCGATATTGATCGCCTCGCTATGGCCGACGAAGACAGGGACGCGGACGCAGGTCGCGCTGACCTTGATCTTCGGATCGAGGATCTTCTTGGTCTCGACGACCATCTTCCATTCCTCCTTGGTCGAACCGTCGTCGAGGAATTTGTCGATGTGCGGGATGACGTTGAAGGCGATCTGCTTGGTGAACTTGTTCACGTCCTTTTCGTCGCCGACGAAGATCTGCCGCGTCTGGTTCCACAGCTCGTCCATGCCCGCCTTGCCCGCGCCACTGACCGACTGATAGGTCGACACGATAACACGCTTGATCGTAGCGGCGTCGTGGAGCGGCTTCAGCGCGACGACCATCTGCGCGGTCGAGCAATTGGGGTTCGCGATGATATTGCGCTTGGTATAGCCGTCGATCGCCTCGGGGTTCACTTCGGGCACGATCAGCGGCACGTCGGGATCCATGCGATAGAGCGACGAGTTGTCGATCACGACGCAGCCCGCCGCGGCCGCCTTGGGCGCGTGGATCGCGGTCGCGTCGCTGCCGATCGCGAAGATCGCCATATCCCAGCCGGCCCAGTCGAAATTCTCGATATTCTGGCACTTCACCGTCTTGCCGGTGTCGCCGATCTCGATCTCGTCGCCCTGGCTGCGCGACGAAGCGACCGCCGCGATCTCGTCATAGGGAAATTCGCGTTCGGCGAGGATGGCGAGCACTTCGCGCCCGACATTGCCCGTCGCGCCGGCGACCACGATACGATAACCCATCTATTCACTCCTCGGTGTAGAACTCGGTTGAAACTCAGACTTTCCAGCGGAAGCGGCCGGTCAGCACATGGTCGAACAGCGCGTCTTCCTCGCGCGCGCCGCGGCCGATATTGTGGATCACGAGCGGGCGTCCCGCCGCCGTCGTCCGGTCGGAGACGATGCCCGTATGCGGGAAACGCCCGCCGGTCATCGCGGTGAAGATGTCGCCGGGCCGCCAGTCGGCGGGATCGCTCGATACCGGCAGCCGCGCGCGCTGGCGCGTCCAGAAGGTCGCGAGGTTCGGCACGCGGCGATGGTCGATGTTGCGGTCGGGGCGTCGGAGCCCCCAATGTTTCGGATAGGCTCCAAAGTCGGCCTTCATGTCGGCATTTACAAGGGCCTGAAGATCGACGCCCAACGCGTCGCGATAAGCGCGGATGAGGACGTCGGTGCACACGCCCTTGGCGCGGTCGACGTCGCCGCCCGGGAAAGCGAGCTGGCTATACGCGGGGTCATAGGCGAGCGTCACGCCAACCTGCCGCCGCGCCGCCGCGACCAGCCGCTCGGCGGTGGTCGCCGCCGCAGCCCGGCCCGCGAGCCCCAGCGCCCCAAAGCACAGCCCCGCGCCGAGAACGGCGCGTCTGCCTAGCTGGAAGGACGCGGACTGCTGCATGGATTTTGCGTTGCCCAAATGAAAAACGACCGGTTCTGCGCTTTGGCGGAACCGGTCGTTTTGGAAAGCTGTTTCGGCTTTATGGAGGCGTAGCTCTCCTTAGCCTTCGCCCGCTTCCGACCGGTAATCGCGGCGCTCCGCAATACGCGCCGACTTGCCGGTGCGGCCACGCAGATAGTAGAGCTTGGCGCGGCGCACAGCGCCCTTGCGGATCACGGTGATGCTGTCGATGTTGGGCGAATAGAGCGGGAAGACGCGCTCGACGCCTTCGCCGAACGACATCTTGCGCACGGTGAAGTTCGAGCCCATGCCCTTGTTCGAGCGCGCGATGCACACGCCTTCGAAATTCTGCACGCGGGTGCGTTCGCCTTCGACGACCTTCACACCGACCTTCAGCGTGTCGCCGGGGCGGAATTCGGGGATCGTCTTGCCGGCCTTGGCAATTTCTTCGGCTTCGATCGTCTGGATGAGGTTCATGCCTCTAGTCCTTCTTCTTTTGCCGCGCGCCAGAGGCAGGTCGGTCCCGAGCGCCCTCATGGCGCTCCCAAAGGTCCGGCCTGCGTAACCGTGTGATGTCCTCCGCCTGTCGTTTCCGCCAGGCGGCGATCTTCGCATGATCCCCCGATCGCAGCACTTCGGGGATCGTGCGCCCTTCCCATGTCACAGGTCGGGTATAGTGCGGATATTCGAGCAAACCATTCTCGAACGATTCGTCGTCTCCGCTTGAAGTCGCGCCCATTACGCCGGGAATCAGCCGAATGCAAGCGTCGAGCAGCATCAGCGCGCCCATTTCGCCGCCCGACAATATGATGTCGCCCATCGACACCTGCTCGATCGGGCGCGCGTCGAAGATGCGCTCGTCGAATCCTTCGAACCGCCCGCAGAGGATGATCGCGCCCGGGCCCTGGGCGAGCGCACGCACGCGCGCCTGGGTGATCGGCGCCCCGCGCGGGGTCATGGCGAGGATCGGGAGCTCGGGATTCGCCGCCGCGGCATGGTCGAGCGCCGCCGCCAAAATATCGGCCTTGAGCACCATGCCCGCGCCGCCGCCCGCGGGGGTATCGTCGACGGTGCGGTGCCTGTCGGTCGCGAAATCGCGGATCTGCACCGGCGCGCACGACCACACGCCGGCCTCGAGCGCGCGCCCCGCCATGCTATGCCCCAGCGGGCCGGGAAACATGTCGGGGTAGAGGGTCAGGGGGACGGCGGTGAAGGTCATGCCAAAGTCCAATTCTCTACCTTCAATCCCGGAACGTCGGTGAAGTCGGCTTCGTTGTTCGTGATGATCGTCACGCCGAGACTGAGCGCATGCGCAGCAAGCAGGCGATCGAAGCGGGCGCGTTTGAACGGAAGCCGGGCATAGGCTCGCGCAGCCGCTTCGTCGAACGACATCAGCGGGATGGCATTGATGAACGCCTCCAAAAGCTCGGGCGGCGGAGGCTTACCGAGTTGCGACCCAAGCCCAATCTCGGCGAAGCTGATAACCGAGATACCGATCTCGCCCGGCGCGCAGTCCGCGATGCGATGCGTGACAGACGACTCGGCATCCACCATCGAGTAGATAGCGCTATCGGCATCGATCAAGTAGCGGATCACGCTTTCTTGGCCGCCTCTTCGGCCGCCTTTCTGGCAGCGATGGCGCTTGGCCGTTCTTCGAATTCGCGCAGTTCGGGCGGCAAGGGCTTCAGCCAGGGCGCCTTGCCCGCAAAACCGCTGACGTCGATCTTCGCCTTCGGCTTGTCGGCTGGTTCGAAGCGGAATTCGCCGCGCTCCTCGCGCACGATCATTTCGGTCCCTTCCGCAATCCCCAGCGCCTTCGGCAGGCGCAGCGCGAGCGAATTGCCCGATTTGAAAACTTTGGCGCGATATTCCCTGGTCATGGCAGGCTCCGTATATACATGATGTATATACAGGACTGCGCCACCTGTCGAGTCCGGCCTAGGTGGGCGGCTGCCACAAAGCCTCGGGCAGGATGTGGCGATCCTTGCCGATTTCGGCGTGCAGCCACTCGCGGAAGCGTTCGATCTTGCGCACCCCGACGCGGTTTTCGCGGTGGACGAGCCACATGCCCGACGACGCCGATACGTAGAGCGTGTCGAAAGGCTGGACCATGCGCCCGCTCGCCAGTTCGGCCTGCCAGTAGAGCGGGGTCATCATCGCGACGCCGAACCCCGCCTGCACCGCGCTCGCCTCCTGCAGCTGGCTGTCGAGCTCGATGCCGCGGCGCGACGGCGCCGGAGGCGTTTCGACCCCCGCGGCGGCGAACCACTCGGCCCACCAGCTGTCGTTGGGCGCGAGCCGCTGGACGCGCAGCAGGTCGGCGGGCTCGCGAATGTCGTGCTCCGCAATGAAGGCGGGCGAGGCGATCGGCGCGAGATATTGGCGCATCAGGAAATCGGCGCGCAGCCCCGGCCACGCCCCCTTGCCGATGCGGATCGCGACATCGACGTTCGACGTGTCGAAATCGACGAGCGCATTGTTCATCGCCATGCGGACCGCAAGATCGGGGTAGGCCAGCTGGAAGCCGCCGATGCGCGCGCTGAGCCAGGTGCCGCCAAAGCTGGTCGCGGCGTCGATCGTCAGCACCTCGGCCTCGTCGCTGCCGAGCGAGGCGAAGGCTTCGCCCATCGCGGCGAAAGCCTGGCTGACCGCCGGGAGCAACCGCCGCCCCGTCTCGGACAGGTGCACGCGCCCCTTTTCGCGCACGAACAGCGCGCGGCCGAGCCGGTCCTCCAATTGGCGGACCTGATAGCTGACCGCCGCCTGCGTCATCCCCAATTCCTCGGCCGCGCGCGAAAAATTCTGCAGGCGTCCTGCAGCTTCGAAGGTCCGGACGGCGGCAAGAGGCGGGAGCTTGGGCACGCATTATATAAGGCAGGCTTATGCCATCATGCAAAGCTTTTGTTGGCGGTCGGCGGCGCGGACGGGCATCTACCGGACATCGAGGAAATGAGGAGACGATCGATGATGGACGAGCATTTCATGCGCAGCTGGAACGAGGGCCACGACCGTTTCAGCGCCGATCTTCACCGCGGGCTGACCCGCCTGCTGGCGCCGCTGCGGCGCTTCGGCGAATGGATCGCGCTCCCCAGCGCCCCCGGCGAAGACCGCGTGTTCGTCAAGGCTGCGGGGCGTCTGGCGACGACGCTGCGCCGCAAGCCCCGCCCTGGCCCGCGCGGCCGCCGCGCGCGTGCAGCGTCCCCCGCGGCGCCGGGCGCCGTCGAGGGCGACCGCCGCGCCAAGGCCTGACGGGCAGAACCCGCGCATCACGAAACCGGGCGGCCGAACGCCCCGATCGCCCGGTGGTCCCTCGCCGGGCGATCCCCTTTCCGGGCTCGTTTGACCAACGGCCCATTAACCGAAAATCAGCGGATATACGCCTAATCTCCCCCTCCTGGACCAGGGGGCAAGATGAGACGATGGGCGCGAGTATGGGGAGCAGGAGCGGCGCTGCTGGGCGCCGCGGCGCCCGCGCATGCGCAATCCTCCTTCGCCGACGCGACCAGCATGACGTGGGACGGCGTGCTCACCGGCATCTTCCTCGGCCTCCTGCTTTTCTCGCTCGCCTATAACGCCGCCTTCTACGCGCTGCTGCGCGAGCGCTTCCTGATCTGGCAGAGCGTGCGCGCCTTCGCCTATCTGGCGCTGGCGGTCGGGCTGTCGCCGCTCGCGATGGGGGCCACGCTCGCCCCTGACGCTTTTGCGCGGCAGCTGTGGATCACCGTCTTCTTCGACCTTGGGGTCGCGGTGTCGGGGCCGTTCCTGCGCGCCTATCTCGAGCCCGGGACGATCCCGAAGCGGTTGCTGCCACTGCTCGGCTGGCCACCCTTCCTGATCCTGCTGACCACCCCGGCGACGGTGATGGCAGATCCGCCCGCGCTCTATTTCGCCTTGCGCAACCTGCTGCTCGTCGCGATGCTCGCGACCGGCCTGGCGACGGTCGCGATCGCGCTGGTGCGCGGCAGCCGCACCGCGCGCTACCAGGCCGCGGCGTGGAGCGGGATCGGCGCGGTCTATGGCGCCAGCCTATTCCACGACATCATTTTGCAGGCGCCGTTCGAGGCCTTCCTCTTTCTGCTCTTCCCCGCGCTGGGGCTCGAGGTGATGCTGACCGCGCTCGGTATCCTCGACCGGCTGCTGCGCCTCCGCCGCGAGCGAACCGAGGCGCAGGCGCAGGCGGAAGCGATGCGCGTCATCGCGCACACCGATCCGCTCACCGGCCTGCCCAACCGCCGCGCGATCGAGGAAAGCTACAAGGCCGAGACGCCGGTCGCGATCGCGATCGTCGACCTCGACCATTTCAAGGCGATCAACGACCGCCACGGCCACGACGTCGGCGACCGCGTGATCTTTGCCGCGGGGGTGGCGCTGGGGTCGGGCAGCGCGATGGCGGCGCGGATCGGCGGCGAGGAATTCGCGCTCTTGTTCCGCTGCGAGGCGAGCGCGGTCGCCGCCGAGGCCGAGCGGCTGCGCCAGCGCGTCGGCGCCTATATCGCACAAATGGTGCCGTCGCTGCAGCGCCCGGTTACGGCGAGCATGGGCCTCGTCCACATCGCGCGCGAGACGAGCTTCGGCGCCGCAATGAAATCGGCCGACATCAACCTCTATGCTGCGAAGGAAAGCGGGCGCGACCGGGTGGTGTTCATCGCGGCGGCATGAGCCGCGTCACTCCTTCGGCGCGACCCGAAGCCGCAGCGCCTGGATCGTGACGGGGGTTGTAGGCGCAAGCAGTAGCATGCCGTCGAGCCTGCCCTTCTCGCAGTTGAGCCGGAAGGCGGTCGCCATCGCCCCCATCGGGGCGAGCGGCTCGGCGACAGGGCAGGCGCCGAGCTGGTCCTTGAGCTTCGCCAATTCCGCCGCCCAATTCTCGGCCGAACGGTCCATCAGGAAATTCATCGCGAGCTTGCCGTCGAGCGGCCCCAGGTCGCCCGCGGCATAGGCGGCCCGCGCCGCGGCGAACATGTCGGCGACCGCGGGAGAGACCGGGGTGTCGCGCCCCTTGAGGAGCCCGGCCTTGTCCATCGCGACCGCGCTGTCCCATGCCGGTCCCGACGGCCCCGCATAGGTGCGGTTGGCGAGCGCGAAGACCCCCGTGCCGGTCTCGGGCATCAGCATCACATGGCTGCCATAGCCCGGATAGCCGCCGCCATGCGCCATGGTGAGGCCGAGTTCGCAATCCTGCGCGACGCGCCAGCCCATGCCATAGGCGAGGCTCTGCTTGCACGCCTCGGCGCCGCTCGATCCGATGCGGTTCGCGACCGAGGTGAAGTTGAGCCCTTGCGCCATTTCGCGCACCGTCGCGCGCTTGACCGGGCCGGTCTCGGGATCGTCGCGCGCGGGCCAGGCCGCGAGCAGGAAGGCGGCCCATTTGGCGTAGTCGCCGGCGCTGACCTGCAACCCGCCCATTGCGTTGAACGCGCCGTCGGCCATCTCGGGTTCGGGCGCCCAGGCGTCGTTCTCCCAGCGATAGCCGCGGGCATAAAGGTGCTTCGGCGTCCTGGTGACGTCGAAGCCGCTCGCGGTCATGCCGAGCGGGGTGAGGATCGTCCTTTGGACATAGTCGGTATAGGCCATGCCCGAGGCGTTGGCGACGATGCGGCCGAGCAGCGCATAGCCGAAGTTCGAATATTCATGCTGGCTCTGCGGCGCGCGGCTGAAGGGGACGCCCGCAGCGATCATCCGCGTGAAGTCGGCCTGCGGCAGCACCTGCTGGCGGTCGCCCCACGGGTCGTCGGTGACGAAGCCGCCGACATGCTGGAGCAAATCCCTGATCCGGATGCGCGGGCTGTCGCTGGTCGGATAGGTCCAGCCCTTCATCTCGGGAATATGCTGCTCGGCAAGGTCGTCGAGGCGGAGCTTGCCGTCGTCGCGCAGCTTCAGGATCGCGAGCGCGGTGAAGGCCTTGGTCATCGAGGCGATGCGGAAACGGCTGTCGGCGGTGACCGGGCGCTTGCTGTCGAGGTCCTGCACGCCCACGCCCTTCACATAGGCGAGCCTGCCGTCCTGGACGATGCCATAGACGAGGCCGGGGACATGCGCGTCGGCCTGATATCTGGCGAAGAGCGCGTCGATCTCGGGGGCGAGCTGGTCGAGGGTCTTGGGGGCGGGGTCTTGGGCGAGGG
>SCNT01000015.1 GCA_005503165.1 Sphingomonadaceae bacterium 3R27E2-A | reverse complement strand
GGGCTAGGCCGGCGGGCGCGCTTTTAGGGCGGCGGTGGCTGGGGCTCGGGCGGCGGGGCTTCGGATTTGGGGATCGGGAGCTTCAGGTCGATGCGCGTGCCGCCGATCTCGGTCGTGATCACCGCATTGCCGTCCTGCACGCCGACCTGCGTCGCCTCGCCCACGGGGATCGCGCCGATGTCGGGGACGTCGAGGGGCTGGACGGGGTCGGTCGGACGGCTCTTCACCGGCGGCGCGCGCTGGCCCTTGCCCGATGCCTGCACCATGAAGTCGCGCCAGATGCGCGCGGGGATGCTGCCCCCGGTCACGCCCGCGAGCGGGGTATTGTCGTCGTTCCCGACCCACACGCCGACGACAAGGCCGTTGGCATAGCCGACGAACAGCGCATCGCGGCTGTCCTGGCTGGTCCCGGTCTTGCCGAAATTGGCGGTCGGCAGGCGGGCGTTGCGGCCGGTGCCGCGGTTGACCGCGGCGCGCAGCAATTGCTCGATCGCCTCATGGTCGCTCGACGAGAAGCTGTCGGGACCCGAGAACAGGCTCTCGAACCAGCCCGGCTCCTCGGTCTTGAAGGCGTGCGGTTCGACCGGGAAGCGGTTGCCAGCGACCCCGGCATAGGCCGCGGTGAGTTCCATCAACGTCATGCTCGACGTGCCGAGCGCGAGGCTGGGGTCGCCCTCGGCGAGCGGCGCGGTGACGCCGAGCGCGCGGGCGAGCGCGATGACCTTTTCGCTGCCCACTTCGTTGAAGAGGCGCACCGCGGCGACATTGCTCGACGAGGCGAAGGCGTCCTCGAGAGTGATCGTGTCAGAATAGGCGCCGCCGGCATTCTTGGGCCGATAGCTGCCCGTCTCGATCGGGCGGTTGTCGATCGTGTCGTCGGGAGCCCACCCCGCTTCGAGCGCGGCGAGATAGACGAACAGCTTGAAGGTCGATCCCGGCTGGCGCCGCGCCTGCGTCACGCGGTTGAAGGGCGATTGGGCATAGTCCCGCCCGCCGACCATCGCGACGACTTCGCCATTGGGGCGCATCGCGACGAGCGCGACCTGCGCCTTGCCGAGCGCCGCGCCGCCCACCGCGCGCCGCGCCGCCGCCTGCAACCGCGAATCGAGCGTCGTGGTGATCGTCTGGCGCGAATAGCCCACGTCGCTCTGCTTGCGCGCCTCGGGCAGCGCCCAGTCGGCGAAATAGGTGCCCGTCGGCAAGCTGTTGCGGGTGCGCACGTCGATCCGCGGGGTGCGCATCGCCTTCGCCTCGGCCGCGGTCAGGTAACCGACGTCGGCCATCGCGCCGAGCACCAGCCGCATCCGCGCCTCGGCGAGCTTGGGGTTCCTGGTGGGCGCAAGGCGCGAGGGCGCCTGCACCAGCCCCGCGAGCATCGCCGCCTGCGCCTTGGTGAGCTTTTCGGGCTGGCGGTAGAAATAATGCATCGACGCCGCGCGCAGCCCATAGGTGTTGTCGCCGAAATAGGCGTTCGAGAGATAGCGTTCGAGGATCTCGTCCTTCGAAAGCCATGCCTCGAGCCAGAAGGCGATCAGCGCCTCGCGCGCCTTGCGGCCCAGCGTCTTCTTGGGCGAGAGGAAGGTGAATTTGGCGAGCTGCTGGGTGATCGTGCTGCCGCCCTGCGTGCGGCCGCCGGTGACATTGGCCCAGACGGCGCGCGCGATGCTGCGCGGGTCGACCCCCCAATGGCTGTAGAAGCGCCGGTCCTCGATCGCGAGGAAGGCCTGCTTCACATGGTCGGGAAGCTGGGCCGCCTTCACGGGCTCGTCGACGATCGCCCCCATGCGCGCGATCGGTGTGCCGTCGGACGCGAGCAGGGTGATTTGCGGCGGCGCGATCGGTTCGAGCGACTTCGACAGCGGCGCGGTGACCGCGAGCCAGCCGACGAGCAGCAGGAACAGCAGCAAAGCGATCGCGAGGGCACGCCGGATGCGCCGCCAGCGGCGGCCGCGCGGCGACTCGGGTACGGCCGGGGGCGCGGCGCCGGGGTCGGGGATCGGCGCAAGGCCCGGTGCTTCGGTCGCGGGCGGCATGGTCACGGGACGGCGAAATGGGAACATCTTCGTTGCCGTATTAAATGGCCAACACAGTCTTGGCAAATGAGTTGGTCGCTAGACAGCATCCTCTATGCGATCCCCGGCGAAAGCCGGGGCCCATAAAGAGAAGATGGAGTTGGCCATCTGGGCCCCGGCTTTCGCCGGGGATCACAAACGGTAGTGCTCTCACTGACTTCACTCCGGATCAAGCCCGGGGTGACGACCAAGGGAATGTCCGCCCCGCAAAAGGCGATTGCCAAAACCGCCCGCTCCTTTATGAGCTCCCCCGCGGGAGCCTCGGCTTCCGCAAAGATCGCGCCGGTGCCCGAAAGGGCTTAAAATGGGAACGCGGTGAGAAGGACTGTGAACAGGTCCTTCGATTCCGCGGCTGTCCCTGCAACTGTAAGCGGCGAGCGCGATGCACCGGTCCGGCACCGTCGGGCCAGCCACTGGGGCAACCTGGGAAGGCGTGCATCGAGCCCTGACCCGCGAGCCAGGAGACCTGCCGGCGTGGGTCGCTCAATGCCTCGGTCCAGGGAAAGGCCATGGCACGGAGACTTCCGTCGAGCGACGACCAAGCGGCTGGAGCCGCTTCGGTGCGAGGGGTCTGGCGCCAACGCCCGCCTGCCCCTTGTCCCGGCCGGTCGCGCATGCGTTCGGCAGGCTCCCGCCTCGCTCATGGCGTGCGGGGGTTTCCCATGTTGAAGCAGCTTTTCCTTGCCACGACCGCGCTTGCGGTTTCCACGCCCGTCCTCGCCGCGGAAAGCCCGGGCGACGACATCGTCGTCACCGCATCGGGCATCGAGCAATCGCGCGACGAAACCGGCCAGGCGATCACCATCATCGACGCGGCGACGATCGAGACGCGCCAGACGGTCGATGTCGTCGAGCTGCTGGCGACCACGCCGGGCGTGCGTTTCAGCCGCACCGGCGGCACCGGATCGGTCGCGGGCATCTCGCTGCGCGGCGCCGAGACGACGCAGACGCTGGTGCTGATCGACGGGGTCAAGGTCAACGACCCGAGCGGCATCGGCGACGGCTATGACTTCGGCCATCTACTCACCGCCAATATCGACCGGATCGAGATACTGCGCGGCTCGAACTCGGTCGTCCACGGCAGCCAGGCGATCGGCGGCGTGGTCAGCCTGACCACCGCGCGCCCCGCCAAGGGCTTCGCGGCCAATGCCTCGGCCGATTACGGCTACAGCGACACGTTGGGCGCCAGGGCCGACGTGTCGGGCACCTCGGGCGGCATCTCGGGCGGCATCGGCGGCGCTTATTTCCGCACCGACGGCATCTCGTCGGCCGCGGTCGGGACCGAAAAGGACGGCTACAAGAATTTCGCGGGCAATGCGCGGCTGAAGGTCGCATTCGGCGACGCGCTCAGCCTCGACCTGCGCGGCTATTATATCCACGCCGATCTCGACTACGACAGCTTCTTCGGCGCGCCCGCCGACAGCCCCGACGTCGCGAAGCTCGACCAGTATACCGGCTATGCGGGGCTCAACCTCGCGCTGTTCGACGGGCGTTTCACCAGCCGCGCCGCGGTGACCTGGCTGCAGAACGACCGCGACTATTATTTCGTGCGCGGCACCGCCCCCGACTATGGCTATTCCGGCACCAACTGGCGCTTCGAATATCAGGGGGTCGTCGCCCCCACCGACAAAGCCAAGCTGATCTTCGGTTACGAGCACGAACGCCCCGATTACGACTTCTTCGGCTTCGGATCGACCGACCGCCAGAAGGCGAATATCGACAGCGTCTATGCGCTCGCGATCGTCCAGCCGCTGACCGGGCTGGCGCTGACCGGCGGCGTGCGCCACGACGACCACAGCCAGTTCGGCGGCGCGACCACGCTCGGCGCCAACGCCAATTATTCGCTGGGCGGCGGCGCGACCAACATCCGCGCGAGCTATGGCGAGGGTTTCAAGGCGCCGTCGCTCTACCAGCTGTTCGACGCGTTCAGCGGCAACCCGGCGCTCCGCCCCGAACGCTCGAAAAGCTATGACATCGGCGTCGACCAGAATTTCGCCGACGGGCGCGCGACGCTCTCGCTCACCGCCTTCCTGCGCAACACCAGCGACCAGATCAATTTCGACAACGCCACCTTCACCTACGGCAATATCGACCGCACGCGGGCGAAGGGCGTCGAGGCAGCGCTGGCGCTGCGCCCGGTCGACGCGCTGAACCTGACCGCCTCCTACAGCCTGATCGACGCGCGCGACCGTTCGGGCCGTCCGGGCTTCGACGGCAACCGCCTGCCCCGCCGCGCCGAGCAGGCCGCCAGCCTGTCGGTCGATTACGACTGGGCGTTCGGGCTGTCGACCGGCGCGACGCTGACGATGGTCGGCGACAGCTTCGACGATTTCGCCAACAATGTGCGGCTCGACGGCTATGCGCTCGCGGGGGTGCGCGCGACGTTCGCGATCGGCGAACATCTGGAACTTTACGGCCGCATCGACAATCTGTTCGACGCCGATTACGCCACCGCCTTCAACTATGGCGTCTATGGCCGATCGGCCTATGGCGGCTTACGGGTGCGCTTCTGATGCGGCCGCCCCGCGCCGACGCCGGAAGGGAGGCAGCTATGCCGCAGCGGCAGGCGCGGGGCGCGCTTTGAGACCGGTGCATGCCATCGGCGCGGCGCTGTTGCTCGGGGGCGCGGGGGCTCTGTGGGCAGCCGCGCCGGGGCCGGCGGCCAAGGCCCCCACGCCCCCGCAGCGCATCGTCTCGACCAACCTCTGCACCGATCAACTGCTGCTCGCGCTCGCCGACCGCGGCCAGATCGCGGGGCTGACAAAGCTTGCGGCCGACGCCGAGATGTCGGGCGAAGCAGCGAAGGCGCGTGGGTTGCCCTTGCTGGACAATTCGGCCGAGGAGCTGCTGGCGATCGAACCCGATCTGGTCGTCGGGATGCCGGCAAGCGGCAGCCCGGCGCTCGCGGCGCTGCCCGCGGCCGAATATCGGCTGCTCGACATCGCGCTCGCCGAGCGGCTGGATCAGATCTACGCCACGATCCGCCAGACCGCCGCCGCGGTCGGCCACCCCGAACGCGGCGAGGCGCTGATCGCGCGCATGCAGGGCGAGGTCGCGGGACTGCCGAAGGTAGGTCGCGGCCGCGTCGCGGCCTATTATCAGCGGCGCGGCTATATGACGGGCACCGGCACTTTGATCGACGATATGATGGGGCGCATCGGGCTCGTCAATCTCGCCGCCAGGCTCGGCAAGCCGCCGCTGTCGCAAATGAGCCTCGAGGAAATGGTCGCCGCGCGCCCCGACTTCCTGATCGTCGAAAGCGCCACCGACATCGTCACCGACCAGGGCAGCGAGATGCTCCACCACCCCGCGCTGAAAGATATTCCGCGGATCAGCGTGGCCGAGGCCTGGACCGTCTGCGGCAGCCCCGCCTACACGCGCGCCGCGCGCAGCATCGCCGCGCAGATCGCGCGCCATGACGCGGGCGGAGCGCCATGAGCCGTTTCCAGCTGCCTCGCCGGGCGCTGATCGCGTCGCTCGCCGCGCTGGCGCTCGTCGCCGGACTTGTGTCGCTGCTCTTCGGTGCGGTCGACCTGTCGTTAGCGCGGCTGTTGGCCGCGGCGACGGGCGACGGCGATCGCATCGCGACGACCATCCTCTTCGACCTCCGGCTGCCGCGCACCTTGCTGGGGCTCGCGGTCGGCGCGATGCTCGGGCTCGCGGGCGCGGCATTGCAGGGCTATTTGCGCAACCCGCTCGCCGAGCCCGGGGTGCTCGGAACCTCGAACGCCGCGGCGCTCGGCACCGTCGCGGCGATCTATTTCGGCCTCGCCGCGCTGCATCCCGCGGTGCTGCCGCTGCTCGCGATCGGCGCGGCGCTGCTCTCGCTCGCGCTGCTCTTCCTGCTCGCGGGTAATGCCGAAAGTCCGCTGACTTTGATTCTGGCGGGCATCGCGGTGGCCACGCTCGCCGGTGCGGGGATCAGCCTGGCGCTCAACCTGTCGCCCAATCCCTTTGCCGCGATGGAGATCATGACCTGGCTGATGGGCAGCCTCGAGAACCGCTCGTTCGGCCATCTGTGGATCGCACTGCCCTGCATCGGCCTCGGCACCGCGCTGCTGCTCTGGAACGGGCGCGCGCTCGACGCGCTCACGCTCGGCGAGGATGCCGCACAGGCGCTCGGCACCGACCTCGGGCGGCTGCGGCTGCGGCTGCTGGTCGGCGCGGCGATCGGGGTCGGCGGCGCGGTCGCGGTGTCGGGAGCGATCGGCTTCGTCGGGCTGATCGTGCCGCATCTGGTCCGCCCGTTCACCGACCGCAGCCCCTCGGCGATCCTGCTGCCCTCGGCGATCGGCGGCGCGGCGCTGCTCACCATCGCCGACCTCGGCGTCCGGCTGATCCCGACGACCAACGAGCTCAAGCTGGGCGTCCTCACCGCCTTCCTGGGGGTGCCGGTCTTCCTCCTCCACCTGATGCGGGAGCGGCGGATATGGTGAGCCTGACCCTCGACAAGGTCGGCGTGACGCTCGGCCGCCGCGCGGTGGTGACGGAAGTCAGCGCGGCCTTTGAGCCCGGCACGCTCACCGGCATCGTCGGCCCCAATGGTGCGGGCAAGTCGACGCTTGCGCGCGCGATGCTCGCGCTGGTTCCCGCGACCGGACGCGTGCTGCTCGACGGCGAAGATGTCGCGGCGACCCCGCGCGCCACGCTCGCACGAAAGATCGCCTATCTGCCGCAGGGGCAGGTGCTGCACTGGCCGCTCACGGTCGAGCGGCTCGTCGGATTGGGCCGCCTCCCCCACCTCGCGCCGATGTCGAAGATCGCCGCGGCCGACGACGCCGCGATCGCCCGCGCGATGGACCGCGCCGACGTGCTGGGTCTCAAGGACCGCATCGCCACCGAATTGTCGGGCGGCGAGCGCGCCCGCACCCTCTTCGCGCGCGCGCTGGCGGTGGAGGCCCCCGCGCTGATCGCCGACGAGCCGCTCGCCAGCCTCGATCCCGGGCACCAGATCGACGTGATGGAATTGATGCGCAGCGAAGCCGACGCCGGCGTGCTCGTGATCGCGGTGCTCCACGACCTGACCATGGCGGCTCGCTATTGCGACCGACTGCTGCTGATCGACGGCGGCACCGTCGCCGCCGACGGCACCCCCGCCGAGGTGCTGGCGCCCGAGCGACTGCGCCGCGTCTATGGCATCGACGCGCGCGTCGAGACCGGCGGCGACTGGCCGACGGTCACGACCTTAGGCCGCGCGCGCGGCTAGCCGCGCTCCGCGCTTTCGCGAGCGCCCCCCACAAGTTGATCGACTTCGCCCGGCCCGCTGTTAGGATGGCGCGAGTTTAGGGGATCGCATGCTCGGCTTTTTCGCTTTCCTGTCGATTGTCGTTCTTTTCCTGCTGTTGATGGACGCACGGGCCCGGCTCAAGCGGGCCGAGGCGACGCTCGCCGAAGCCGCCAAGCGCATCGGCGCGCTGCAGCGCCACGCCGGATTGCTGCCCCCCAAGGAAGGCGAAAGCCCCGAACAGGCGCGCGCCGATGCGGCGGCGCCGCTGCGCACGGCGACCCCGCCGTCCGCGCCCGCACCCGCGCCCTCATGGGTCGCGCCCTCGCCCGAAACGATCGACCGCTGGAAGCCCAGACCCGACGGGCCGGCGCCCGAAGAACCGGCGCAAGCCGAACCCCAAACCGAAGACCTGCCTGCTCCGGTCGCTGCCGCGAGCGCGCCGCCGCCGTCGATCGCGCAAGAGGCCCCGGTCGAGGACGAAACCGCAGCGCCCGAACCGGTTGCCTCCGAACCGGCGGTCGAGCAACCTGTCCTCAGGGCAAGACTGCCCGAGCCCGAGCCCCCTGCGGGTCCGCCGCCCGCTCCGCCGGGACCGCCGCCGACGATGGCGTCGCGTTTCGAGAACCTCTTCGGCAAGACGCTGCCGATCTGGGCCGGCGGCATCACCCTCGCGATCGCGGGGGTGCTGATCGTCCGCTACGCGATCGACGCGGGCTTCTTCGCGCGCGTCTTCACGCCGGGCGTGCAGGTGATCGCCGGCATGCTCTTCGGCCTCGCCCTGATCGGCGGCGCCGAATATGCCTGGCGCAACGAGGACAAGGTCCGCGACCTTCGCGTGCCGCAGGCGCTGTCGGGCGCGGGCATCGCGACGCTCTATGCGGCGATCCTGGTCGCGGCCAATGTCTATGGCCTGATCGGCCCGCTCGCGGCCTTCGTCGGGCTCGCGCTCGTCACCGCGGGCGCGCTCGGCCTGTCGCTGCGCTTCGGCCCGCCCAGCGCCTTGCTCGGCCTCGCGGGCGGTCTCGCCGCCCCCGCGCTCGTCGGCGCGATGGAGCCCAATGTGCCTTTGCTCGCGGTCTATCTCGGCCTCACCATCGCCGGGCTCGCGGGGGTCGCGCGGATGAAGCGCTGGCCGTGGCTCGCGCTCGCCGCCTTCTTCGGCGGCGTCGGCTGGAGCCTGTGGATGCTGCTCGCGACGACCGCGCTCGACACGCTGGGGTCGCTGTCGATCGGCGGCTATGTGCTGCTGCTCGCGCTCGCGCTGCCGATGATCGCCTTCGACGGCCCGCGTGCCGCGCTGCTGCGCGCCGGATCGGCGATCGTCGGGGCGTTGCAACTCGCCTTGCTCGTCGGCATCGGCGGCTTCGCGCCGCTCCATTGGGGGCTGTTCATCCTGATCGCCGCGGCGGGCCAGTGGCTCGCCTGGCGCGAAAAGGATTTTGCGATCGTCCCCTCGATCAGCCTCGCGCTGTCGGTGCTGCTGCTCGCCGTCTGGCCCGATCCGGCGGCGGGCTGGTTCGCCACCATCGGCCTCGCGCTCGCCGCGATCCACGCTATGCCTTTGCTCGCGAGGCTGTGGGGCGAGACGCGGACGCTGCGCCGCACGCTCGAGCTTTGCGCGCTGGCGCTCGCCGCACCGCCGCTCGTCAAATGGCATTTCCAGGATATCGCCGACACGTCGCTCGCGCTGGTCGCGCTCGGCGCCGCGCTGGTCGCGGGTGCGGGCATCGCGCTCGGCTGGAAGGTCGGGAACCGCACCGCCGACGGCCGTTTCGCCGGGCTAACCGCCGTGACGGGCATCCTCGTCGCGGTCGCCGCCTGCCTGATCGCGCCCGACTGGACCGCACCGCTCGCAGTCGGCGCCGTGGCCGCGGCGCTGCTCTTCTTCGGCAAGGCCGCCGACGACAAGCGGATCGAGCCGATCGCCGCGGGCTTTGTCGCGCTGAGCCTGCTCGCGCTGATCGCCACCCCGCTCGCGCTGGTCGAACTGCCGCGGCTGGTGGTCGGGGCCGGCGAGGCCTTTGAGGGACAGGCGCTGGTCCGCTGGGGCGGGCTCGCCGCGCTGCTCGGCCTGTTCGCGGTGAAGGCGGAGGACCGCTACCTGCGCTTCCTCGCGCTGACGATCGCCGGCGGGCTCGCTTATGGCGCACTCGCACAGCTCGTCCCCGCCTGGAGCCTGACGCTCGCGATGGGCGCGGTCGCGGCGGCGCTGTTCGCGCTCGCGCGGCGCCGCGGCGCCCTGTCGATCGAGGGCCTGTCGCTCGCCTATGCGCTGCTCGCCGTGCTGCTGCTCGCGTCGACCGGCCCCGGCGTCATCGCGCAATGGACGCGCCTCTATGGCAGCGATGAGGCGGTCACCGGCACCGCCATCCTGCGCTGGGGCGGGCTCACCCTGCTCGGCCTGCTCTACGCCGTTCTGTCGGCGCAACCCGCGATCCGCCGCGTCGGCCAGGTCGCCGCCGCCCTGCTCGCCTATGGCGCACTCGCGCAGGTCGTGCCGGGTGCCTGTCTGATGCTCGTCCCCGCGCTCGGCGGCGCGGCGATGCTGCTCGCGGCGCGCCGCGTCGAACTCGCTCGCGTCGATGCTGCGGCGGCCAGTTTCGCGGCGGTGAGCCTCGCCTGGGCGGTGCTGCCCGTGGGCGTCTGGGCGACCAAGGCCGTGCTATCGCTCGGCGGGGTGCCGATGCTCTTCGACGCCCCCGCGCTCGCCATCGACCAGCTGCTGCTCCGCCTGCTCCTCCCCGCCTTGCTCTTCGGCGCCCCGCTCCTGTTGCTGCGCGAGGCGCTGCCGCGCTGGCTGCTGATCGCCGCCTTCGCGGCGATCGGCATCGTCGCCGGGATCGCGCTCCACTGCCTCTACCGCCTCGGCTTCGCGGCGGCCTTCGGCGGCGATTTCGTCACCACCGGGGTCGCGCAGCGGATCGTCTGGGGCGCCTTGCTCGTCGGCACCGGCTGGCTCGCGATGCGCCGCGGGCTCACCAGCCTCGCGCGCCCGCTCGTCGTCGCGGGGACCGCGCACGCGATCTGGTACGGGCTCCTCCTCCACAACCCGTTGTGGACCGGGCAAGCGGTCGGGTCGCTGCCGATCGCCAACTGGCTGATCCCGCTCTTCCTGCTGCCCGGTGTCGGCCTGGCGCTCATCCGCACCCTCTTCCCCGGCGTGCGAGGCGCGCTCGACCGCATCGTCCAGCTTGCGACGATGCTGCTCGTCGCGGGTTTCGCCTGGGCGACTTTGCGCCAGCTCTTCCACGGCGGCCTGCTGGTCGCACCGGGGGTCACCGCGACCGAGAATATCCTGCGTTCGGTCCTGATCCTCGCGCTCGCGATCGGTTTCCTGCTCTGGGGCATCCGCCAGAGCCGCCACGACTGGCGTATCGCGTCGCTGATCCTGATGCTCGGCGCGGTGGGCAAGGTGTTCCTGTTCGACGCCTCGGGGCTCGAAGGCCTGCTGCGCATCGGTTCGTTCGTGGTGCTGGGGTTCAGCCTGATCGGCATCGGCTGGCTCTACAGCCGCCAGCTCGCGCGGCCGGCGGCGCCGGAGGCGCAAGAGAAGCCGGACTGACGGGAAAAGGTGGGACGATTCTGTTGCCCGGCTCGTCCCCAGCCGCTGGTATCCGATTCTGTTGCCCGGTTCGGTCCGAACCGCGTTCTATTTGAATAACCTTAGGCCGTGAGGCTTATCGGTTACGCAGCCAGAGCGAGTGCTTCGTTATCGTTAGCACTTATTGGTTTTGAGCCTTTAACGGGTTACTCAGCCCGGAAGAAACCACCGTCTTTGAACACACGTCGATCCTGGTTCGGCCCCGTCAGAAACCCGCGCACCCCTTCAACAAGGGCGCGGGTTCGTGGTGGAGCCGCCGGGTACTGCCCCCGGGTCCGCTGTGCCTATTCCACGGCAACATTTATCCTCATAGTCGGCCGAAACCGACCTTCCTCATATAGGAGGCCCGCCCGCGCTTGGAAAGAGCGCGGAAGGGCGAACCCTTGAAAAGCGGTGGAAAATTATTTCTTGCGCAGTTCGTCGCGGATTTCGGCGAGCAGTTCGACTTCGGTCGGGCCCGCTGGCGCGTCGGCCGGCGCCTCCTTGCGCACCACCCGGTTCACCGCCCGCACCAGCAGGAAGATGATCCACGCCAGGATCAGGAAGTTGATCGTCGCGGTGATGAAGGCGCCATAGCCGAACATCGCAACCCCGGCCTCTTTCAGCTTGGCATAGTCGGTCGGCGACACGCCCGCCGGCACGTCGCCCAGCAGGATGAACATGTTCGAAAAATCGACCCCGCCAAAGATCCAGCCGACCACCGGCATGATCAGATCCTCGGTCAGCGACTTGGTGATCGTCGCAAAGGCGCCGCCGATGATCACGCCGACCGCGAGATCGATGACATTGCCGCGCGCGATAAATTCCCTGAACTCTGCCAACATCTTGGCTCTCCCCGGAGGATTGGTCCTGCGCGCCGAAGGTGCCGCGCGGATTGCACAAAGGCAAGCGCCATCCTATTATCTGTATTGTTGCGGCAAAACGCCGCCGGAGGGAGCTTTACGACCATGACCATGCGTTCCGCCCGCTGGATGATCCTGCCCGTCGCCGCACTGAGCCTGTCCGCCTGCGGCATCAACAGCGTGCCGACCAAGGAGGAAGCGGCAAAGGCGAAATGGGCGAATGTCGAAGCCGCCTACCAGCGGCGCGCCGACCTGATCCCCAATCTCGTCGAGACCGCCAAGGGCGCCGCGCGCATCGAGCAATCGACCCTCGAAGGCGTGATCCAGGCGCGCGCCTCGGCGACGCAGGTCAAGCTGACCACCGACGACCTCAACGACCCCGCCAAGGTGCAGGCTTTCCAGCAGGCGCAGGGCAATGTGTCGAGCGCCCTGGGCCGCCTGCTCGTGACGGTCGAACAATATCCCGACCTCAAGAGCCAGGCGCGCTTCGCCGACCTGATGACGCAGCTCGAGGGTACCGAGAACCGCATCAACGTGACGGTGCAGGACTATAATGCCGCGGTACAGGACTATAATACGACGATCCGCACCTTCCCCGATATCATCGGCGCCAAGATCGTCCATGGCGCCGAGCCGATGACACCCTATCGGGCGGTGACCCCGAACGCGAACGTCGCGCCCAAGGTCGATTTCGGCCAATAAGCGTGCGCCGCGTCGCCCTTGCCGCTCCGCTCGCGATCCTGCTGGTCGCGGGCGGATGCACGCAGGGACCGGACACGGAGTCCGCCATCTGCGTTGGCGTTCCCGAGATCGCGCTTCAGGGGCGCGTCACCGATGTTGCGAATGTTCTGAGCGGCCCGGACGAGACGCGTTTGTCCGATCTTCTGGCGACCTACGAACGCGCGACCGGGCATCAGATGGTGATTGCGACGACCAATGGATTGGGTGCCGCGACGCCGATGGAATTTGCGACCTGCCTCGGCCGGCGCTGGGGCATCGGCGACAAGCAGCGCAACGACGGCATCCTCATCCTGGTCGCGCCGAGCCAGCGTCAGTCGGCGATTGCCGTCGGCTATGGCCTAGAGAAAGCGCTGACCGATGTCGAAGCAAAGGCGGTGATCCGCGATATGGCACCAAGCTTTCAGAATGGCGATTATGCCGGCGGCCTGTCGAAGGGCATCGACGCCATCGCCGCGCAGACCGGAGAGAAGCCATGAAGTCGATCCTGCTCGGCTGGGCGCTGGGTCTGTCGCTCCTCGCCGCGCCCGCCGCGGCGCAGACCTTCCCCAAGCTCACGGGCCGCGTCGTCGATGAGGCGGAGATCATTCCGCCCGCGGAGGAAGCCGCGCTGACCGCACAACTCGAGGCGATCGAGACCAGGACCGGGCACCAGCTCGTCGTCGCGACGGTCAAGGACCTCGAAGGCAATGACATCGCCGATTACGGCTACAAGCTCGGCCGCGAATGGAAGATCGGCGACGAGGCGAAGGACGACGGCGTCGTCTTCCTGATCGCGCCGAACGAGCGGCGCATGAACATCTCGGTCGGCTACGGCCTCGAACCCGTGCTCACCGACGCGATGTCGGGGCGGATCATCCGCGATACCGTCACCCCGCGCTTCAAGCAGGGCGACTTTCCCGGCGGAATTCAGGCCGGCGTGAACGCGATCGCCGAGCAGATTCAGCTCACCCCCGACGAAGCCGCGGCGCGCGCCGCGCAGATCGAGGCCGAGGAACGCGACCGCGCCGACGACGGCGACATCGGCGGGCTGATCTTCGTCGCGATCATCATCTTTTTCTTCTTCGTTTTGCCAATCCTGACGAGCCTCGGGCGCAAGGGCAGGAAGCGGCGGCGCAAGAACAGCCCGTGGGGGGCCCCGATCATCATCTGGGGCGACAACGACGATTGGGGCGGCGGCGGCAGCGGCGGATCGTCGTGGGGCGGCTGGAGCAGCGGCGGCGGGGGCGGCGGCTTCGGCGGCTTTTCGGGCGGCGGCGGCAGCTTCGGCGGCGGCGGCGCCTCGGGCGGCTGGTAAGGGGACGGACAGATGCCACGCAAGATCAGCCACGTCAGCGCCGCCGATCACGACCTCGTCACCGCCGCGGTCGCCGCGGCCGAGGCGCGCACCAGCGGCGAGATCGTCACCGTCGTCGCGGCGCAGTCGAACGATTATGACGATGTCGCGCTCGTCTGGGCGAGCATCATCGCTTTCATCGCGATGTCGGTGATCGCGCTCTTCCCCGATTTTTTCCGCGCCAAATACGACTGGGTCACGGGCGGCTGGGGACACGAGCTCACCGCCAATCAATGGCTTGGGACGGTCATCGCGGTCGGCGTCATTAAATGGATCGGCATGTGGCTGATATTGCTATGGCGCCCGCTGCGGCTGTGGCTGACCCCGCGCGCGATCCTGGCAAGCCGCGTCCGCGCGCGCGCGGTCGACCTGTTCAAGGTCGGCACCGAGGCCAAGACGCAAGGCCGCACCGGCGTCCTCCTCTACCTCAGCCTCAAGGAGCACCGCGCCGACATCGTCGCCGACCAGGCGATCGCGGCGAAGGTGTCGCCCGAGGTCTGGGGCGACGCCATGGCGGCGCTGATCGACCATGTCCGCGCGGGCCGCCCGGGCGAAGGCATGGCCGAGGCGGTGCGCCAGATGGGCGTCGTGCTCGCCGAACATTTCCCGCGCGGCAGCGAAAATCCGAACGAACTGCCCGACCGGCTGATCGAGCTCTGACCGTTAGACGAAAGGACCAGCATGCCCCGACCCACCGCCGACACCCCTATCGAAACACGCTGGGAGGGCCGCTTCGTCACGGTCAAGCAGCAGGGAACATGGGAATATGTCTCGCGCGCGCGCGGCATCCATGCCGCGGTGATCCTGGCGATCGACGACGCCCCCGACGGGCGCCACGTCATCCTGGTCGAGCAATATCGCGTTCCGATGGGCATGAACTGCATCGAGATGCCCGCGGGGCTCGTCGGCGACGACACCGCGGGCGAGGCAGCGGAACTCGCCGCGGCGCGCGAACTCGACGAGGAGACAGGCTATGCCGCCGCCCACTGGCGCAACGTCGGCGAATTCTACTCGTCGCCGGGCATGGTGAGCGAAAGCTTCACGCTGCTGGTGGCGACCGGGCTCACCAAGGTCGGCGAAGGCGGCGGGGTCGACAGCGAGGATATCACCGTCCACCGCGTGCCGATCGCCGGTATCGAGGATTTCGTGGCGGCGAAACGCGCCGAAGGCTGCGGCATCGACGTGCGCGTCGCGACGCTGCTGGTGGGCGGGCTGTTGGCTGGATAACGGCCGACGACAGGAACCGGGCGAAACACGACATTCTTAATCCTCCCTGCGGCGTAGCCGTGGGGAGGGGGACCACCCGAAGGGTGGTGGAGGGGCCGATGCCCCAAGCCCAGGTTCCAGGCCGCCGCCCCTCCACCATGCTTCGCATGGTCCCCCTCCCCATCGCTTCGCGACAGGGAGGATTATTATGTCCGCTTCCCACCCCGAAGCGGCCGCCTAGCGCCCCTTGAAGCGCCAGCGCAGCAGCGGGCGCGCCAGCAGCAGGCCGGCGAGGAAACCGCCCACATGAGCCCAGATCGCGATATTGGCGAAGTCCCCCCCGCCCGCGATTCCGATGAGCAGTTGCAGCCCGATCCACGCCGCGGCGAGCCACAAGGCGCGCACCCAGGGACCGGGGATGGGGCCGATCGCCGCGGTCCGCGTGCGGCTGAAGATCAGCGCATAGACCGCGATGAGCGCCGAAATCGCCCCGCTCGCGCCGATCACCACGACGAGCGATCCGGGGTTCGCGATCCATTGCGCGAGCGCGCCGGCATAGGCCCCCGCGACGAGCAGGAAGGCCGTCGCCGACGCGCCGAGCGGCGTCTCGAGCTGGCGGCCGATGAACAGCAGCATGACCATGTTGAAGACGAGATGCAGCACCCCGGCGTGCAGAAAGGCCGAGGACAGCGGCGTGACGACGAACGGCAGCAGCGTGCCCGGCGGCGCGACCAGCTCGCTGCCGAAGCGCCCCGGGATGAAACCCGCCCCGACAAAGGCCTGCTGCTCATGGCCCGTGATCGCCAGCAGCACGAAGACGACGACACACGCCGCCGCATAGCCGGTGATCACGGGGGTCCGGGCGGCGTTCATCGACGCGGGCACCCGGTCAGACGAATTCGATCTTGGTCACCAGATAATATTTGTCGCCCGCGGGCACGGTCACCTCGATCTCGTCGTCGACGCGGCGCCCGATCAGCGCACGGCCGAGCGGCGAGTTGTAGCTGATCTTGCCTTCCTTGGCGTCGGCCTCGGCCTGCCCGACGATCTGGTAGCGGATCGGCTTGTCGTCCTCGTCGGCGAGGGTGACGGTCGCGCCGAACACGATGCGATCGCCCGACAGCGTCGTCGGGTCGATCACCTGCGCGCGCGACAATTTGTCCTCGAGGTCGCCGATCGTCGCTTCGACCTGGCCCTGACGCTCTTTCGCGGCGTGATATTCGGCATTTTCCGAAAGGTCGCCATGCGCGCGCGCTTCCTCGATCGCATCGACGATCAGCGGTCGCTCGGCCTTGAGCGCGCTGAGCTGTGCGCTCAGCTTCTCATAGCCTTCTGCCAGCATCGGCACCTTTTCAACGCTTGCCATTATCCTGTTGTCCTTCGTCAATAATCCTGTCCCGGCGCAAGAGCGCCGGGCGGCAGAGCCGCTGGTTCCGTCGATGTCGGGGGGTGAAGCGGTCCGTCAATAATAGTCCTGAAGCGGCTTTACTTCAAGACTGTGCGCGCGCAGCGCCCCGATCGCCTGCGTCGCGGCGTCGCTTGCGGCCGCCGTGGTATAATAAGCGATGTCGGCCGCCAGCGCCGAGGCGCGGATCGACTGCGAATCCTGCAGCGACTGCCACCCCTCGGTGGTGTTGAAGATCAGCTGCACGTCGCCGTCCTTGATCCGGTCGACGATATGCGGGCGGCCTTCGGCGACCTTGTTGACCCGCTCGACCGCGATGCCCTGCGCATCGAGATAGTCGGCGGTGCCGCCCGTCGCGATGACGCGCCAGCCCCAGGCGCGCAGCTGCCGCACCGCGCCCACGATGCGCGGCTTGTCGCTGTCCTTGACCGACACGAACAGCCGTCCGTCGGTCGGCAGGCGGTCGCCCGCGCCGAGCTGGGCCTTGGCGAAAGCCAGGTTGAAATTGCTGTCAATTCCCATGACTTCGCCGGTGGACTTCATCTCAGGGCTCAGCACCGGGTCGGTGCCGGGGAAGCGCGCGAAGGGGAAGACCGCTTCCTTCACCGCGACATGTTTGATGTCGCGGTTGATCCTGGGCAGGTCGGCGAGCTTCTCGCCCGCCATCACGCGCGCCGCGATCTTCGCGATCGGCGAGCCGACGGCTTTGGCGACGAAGGGCACGGTACGGCTGGCGCGCGGGTTAACCTCGATGAGGTAAACCTCGTCGCCCTTGACCGCGAACTGGATGTTCATCAGGCCGCGGACTTCCAGGGCGCGCGCCAGCGCATCGGCCTGGCGCTCGATCTCGGCGACGATTTCGGGAGACAGGCTGTAGGGCGGAATCGAGCAGGCGCTGTCGCCCGAATGGACCCCGGCTTCCTCGATATGCTGGAGCACGCCCGCGACGACCACATCGGTCCCGTCGCACAAAGCATCGACATCGACCTCGATCGCGTCGCGCAGATAGCGGTCGATCAGCACCGGCGAATCGCCCGACACCTGCACCGCGGTCTCGATATAATTTTCGAGCTGCGCCTGATCGTCGACGATCTCCATCGCCCGGCCGCCGAGCACGTAGCTGGGGCGCGTCAGCACCGGGTAACCGATGCGCGCCGCGACCGCGACGGCTTCCTCGCGGCTGCGCGCGATGCCGTTCTCGGGCTGCTTGAGGCCAAGCTTGTTGACCAGCGCCGCGAAGCGCTCGCGGTCCTCGGCCAAGTCGATCGCGTCGGGCGACGTGCCGAGGATCGGGATGCCCGCGGCGGCGAGCGCCTGCGCAAGCTTGAGCGGCGTCTGCCCGCCGAACTGGACGATCACGCCGACGAGCGTGCCCTTCGACATTTCGACGTGCAGGATCTCGAGCACGTCCTCGGCGGTCAGCGGCTCGAAATAGAGGCGGTCGGAGGTGTCGTAATCGGTGCTCACCGTCTCCGGATTGCAGTTGATCATGATCGTCTCGTAGCCCGCGTCCTCGAGCGCGAAGCACGCGTGGCAGCAGCAATAGTCGAACTCGATCCCCTGCCCGATGCGGTTCGGGCCGCCGCCGAGGATGACGATCTTCCGCCGCTCGGACGGGTTCGCCTCGCACTCGGGCTCACCGAAGGTCGGCGCTTCATAGGTCGAATAGAGATAGGGCGTCTTTGCAGCGAATTCGGCGGCGCAGGTGTCGATCGTCTTGAACACCGGGCGCACGCCAAGCTTGTGGCGCAGCGCGCGCACTTCGGCCTCGGTCACCCCGCCCGTCATCGCCTTCACCGCCTCGTGGATCAGGCCCGAGCCGCGCGCGGTCGCGCGGCGCGTGCCGGGATGCAGGTTCGCCGACTGGAGCGCCAGATAGGCGAGGCGCTTGTCCGAAAAGCCCATGGCTTTGAGCTTGCGCAGCGCCTCGGCGTCGCGCGGCAGGCCGTTGGTGCAGACCTCCTTCTCGGCGGCGACGATCTCGGCGATGCGTTCGAGGAACCACATGTCATAACCCGCGACGCGGTTGATCTCGGCGAGCGGCAAGCCCTCGCGGATCGCCTGCGCGGCGTTGAGCAGCCGGTCGGGGGTGCGCTG
The DNA here is from genome assembly GCA_005503165.1 of Sphingomonadaceae bacterium 3R27E2-A. Lineage (GTDB taxonomy): Bacteria > Pseudomonadota > Alphaproteobacteria > Sphingomonadales > Sphingomonadaceae > Sphingopyxis. Next base: position 79,286 of record SCNT01000015.1, on the reverse strand, counting down.
CGCGAGTTCGCTGCGCAGCTGGTCGTGGCTCGCGCCGACAAGCCGGTCGACGAAGTTGAAACCGCTAAGCCCCGTCTCCAGCCCGCGCAGCGCCTTTTGCAGGCTCTCGTGGATCGTCCGCCCGATCGCCATCACCTCGCCGACCGACTTCATCGCGGTCGACAAGGTCGCCTCGGCGCCCTTGAACTTCTCGAAGGCGAAGCGCGGGATCTTGGTGACGACATAATCGATCGTCGGCTCGAACGACGCCGGGGTCACCCCGGTGATGTCGTTCATGATCTCGTCGAGCGTGTAGCCGACCGCGAGCTTCGCCGCGACCTTGGCGATCGGGAAACCCGTCGCCTTCGACGCCAGCGCCGACGAGCGCGACACGCGCGGGTTCATCTCGATCACGATCAGGCGGCCGTCCTTGGGGTTCACCGCGAACTGGACGTTCGACCCGCCTGTCTCGACCCCGATCTCGCGCAGGCACGCGATGCTCGCGTTGCGCATGATCTGATATTCCTTGTCGGTCAGCGTCAGCGCCGGCGCGACGGTGATGCTGTCGCCGGTATGCACGCCCATCGGATCGACATTTTCGATCGAGCAGATGATGATGCAATTGTCCTTGCGGTCGCGCACCACCTCCATCTCATATTCTTTCCAGCCGAGGAGCGATTCCTCGATCAGGACCTCGGTGGTCGGCGAGGCGATGAGGCCGCCGCGAACGATATGCTCGAATTCCTCACGGTTATACGCGATGCCGCCGCCGGTGCCGCCGAGCGTGAACGACGGACGGATGATCGAGGGCAGCCCGGTGCGTTCGAGCACCGCGAACGCTTCCTCCAGCGTGTGCGCGACGCCGCTACGCGCGCTTTCGAGGCCGATCTTGTCCATCGCGTCGCGGAACTTCTGCCGGTCCTCGGCCTTGTCGATCGCCTCGGCATCGGCGCCGATCATCTCGACGCCATACTTCGTCAGCGTGCCGTCGTTGAACAGCGCCAACGCGGTGTTGAGCGCGGTCTGCCCGCCCATCGTCGGCAGCACCGCATCGGGGCGCTCCTTCGCGATGATCTTCGCGACGATCTCGGGCGTGATCGGCTCGACATAGGTCGCGTCGGCGAGGTCGGGATCGGTCATGATCGTCGCCGGGTTGGAGTTGACGAGGACGATGCGATAGCCCTCCTCCTTGAGCGCCTTGATCGCCTGCGTCCCCGAATAGTCGAACTCGCACGCCTGGCCGATAACGATCGGGCCGGCGCCGATGACGAGGATGGATTTTATGTCGGTTCTTTTGGGCATGGTTCAGTTTTTCAGTTTTTTCTGGAGTTCAGGAGGAAAGACCGGCTTTTCGCCCGATGGATTCACGCGATCGAAGCACCATTTCATGGCGTCCTTGAAGCCATCCATATCGACCTCGATTTCTTCGTATCGCGTTTCATAATCGCCGTGCGTGATTTCCGACTGGCCCGAGGCGCCGATACGAACCTCTTCGGCTTCGAAGAATTGCGGCATCAAAAATTCAATGGGTGTCCAGGGATAGGTTTCGTTCGGACGCACCATCGCGCGACCCAGCCCGTAAGCCAGAACGACGTCGTCCGGCCCATGAACCCCGAACCACGGAACGATCCGCGCCTGCACGGTCTTGAACTGGTAGGTCCGGCCGCCCACGCCGAGCGTTTCGACCTTCCTGTCGATTAAGTCACCGTCAGCAAGACTAAACTGGAACGAATAACGAAAATCGGCGGACTCGACGGGATGGAGCACCGCAATTTTTAGCGACCCTTGTCGCTCGTCCTCGGCCACACACTCCAATCCGGTCATCGCGGGGGTGTCGCCGTTCCAGTCGACGTGCACCCGCGATTCGGCTCGCCACCAGCCGAATTCATCGGTCTTTTCGAGAACGAAAAAATCGGGATGATTGTCCAAAGCCATGGCCTGCGATCCGGCCGTGGCAAGAAGCCCCGCAGCCGCGAGCGTCAGCTTTCCCATTGCCTTCACTGCACATTCCGATCGACACCGATCTGCGGGTCGGTCCCGCCCACCTCGGCGATGAAGTCGAGCACCGGCCGCGCCGTCGCCGCGACCCACGCCGCGTCGGGCACGACATCCTGATATTCGAAGATCAGATGATGCCGCCCCACCCCGCGCGCCTCGGCAAAGCCGCGTGCCTCGGCGAGTTGCACCGCCTCATAGGGCAGCCGCCGCGCGCAGGTGATGTTGAGCCGCACCCCCGCGCCCCAGCGCTCGGGATGCACCGCCGCATCGGCCGCCAGCGCGTCGAGCTGGTCGGCAAAGCTCATTTGAGCCCGCCCACGAATTTCTCGAACAGGTAGAAGCTGTCCTGCGGCCCCGGGCTCGCCTCGGGGTGATATTGCACGCTGAACGCGTTCTTGCCGGTGATCGCGATGCCGCAGTTGGATCCGTCGAACAGGCTGCGGTGCGTCTCGACCACGCCCTTGGGCAAGGTCGCGGTGTCGACCGCGAAGCCGTGGTTCATGCTGGTGATCTCGACCACGCCGTCGCCCTCGTCGCCGCCGACGCGCTGCACCGGATGGTTCGCGCCGCGGTGGCCCTGGTGCATCTTCACCGTCTTCGCGCCCGCCGCGAGCCCGAGTAGCTGGTGGCCGAGGCAGATGCCGAAGATCGGAACATTGCGCTCGAGCAGCCCCTTGATCACCGGCACCGCATAGTCGCCCGTCGCGGCGGGATCGCCCGGGCCGTTCGACAGGAACACCCCCGCGGGGCGCAGCGCGACGATCTCGTCGAGGCTCGTCTTCGCGGGCACCACCGTCACGCGCGCGCCGGCCTTGACCAGGTTGCGGAAGATATTGTCCTTCGCGCCATAATCGACCGCGACGACATGCGGCGCGGCGTCGGCGGCGCGCTTGTGATCCGACACCTCATAGCCCGAGCCGAGGTGCCACACCCCCGCGTCCCACGCGCCCTGGCGCTCGCGCGTCACCGTCTTGGCAAGGTCCATGCCCTCCAGCCCCGGCCAGCCCTGCGCGAGCAGCAGCAGCCGTTCGATGTCGAACCGGCCGTCGGGAGCATGCGCGACGACCCCCGTCGGCGCCCCGCCATCGCGGATACGGCGCGTCAGCGCGCGCGTGTCGATCCCCGCGAGCCCGATCAGCCCCTGCGCCTTCATCCAGTCGGGCAAGGTCTGCACGCTGCGGAAATTGCTCGGCGCCGTCGGCAGTTCGCGTGTGATGCACCCGATCGCGGCGCGCTTCTCGCGCTCCATATCCTCGGGGTTCGCACCGACATTGCCGATGTGCGGAAAGGTGAAGGTGATGATCTGCCCGGCATAGCTCGGGTCGGTCAGGATTTCCTGATAGCCGGTCATCGCGGTGTTGAAACAAATCTCGCCCACACCCGCGCCCGCGGCGCCATATCCCACGCCCCACAGGATCGTTCCGTCGGCGAGGACGAGGACGCCGGTCGCGCCATCGGGCTGACTTTTGGGCGCGGCAGAGGGGTTGGCTGGTGCCATTCAACATGCTCCGGACGGGGGGCTAAACGGCCGACCAACTAGGCGGCAAAAAAGTGATTCACAAGCTATCGGTTTCACAAACTTGCCGCTAGAGAGGGCCTTTCCGAAATTTGAGAGCCATGGGAACACGCAATGATTCGTGACGACATCAAGGCTGCGCAGGTTGCCGCGATGAAGGGCGGCGACAAGGCGCGGCTCGGCACCATCCGGCTGATGCTGGCCAAGATCAAGGACAAGGACATCGAACTGCGCACCGGCACCGCGCCGGCGGACGACGATGTGCTGGTCACCGACGTGCTCCAGAAGATGGTCAAGCAGCGCCGCGAGTCGATCGCGATGTACGAACAGGGCGGCCGCCAGGAACTCGCCGACATCGAGGCGGCGGAAGTCGCGGTGATCGAGGACTTCCTGCCGGCACAGCTGTCGGAATCGGATGCGACCGCGGCGATCAAGGGCATCGTCGACGAACTCGGCGCGACGAGCCTCAAGGATATGGGCAAGGTGATGGCCGCGGTGAAGGACCGGCTGGGCTCACAGCTCGACATGAGCAAGGCGAGCGGGTGGGTTAAGGCGGCGCTGAGCTAAACGTCAAACACGGCCTTTCTTCTCCGTTCGTCCCGAGCGAAGTCGAGGGACGTCGGGCCTCGCGCTACGCCAACGTGTCTCGACTTCGCTCGACACGAACGGGTATGGGGAAGAATGGCGTTTTGGACCTATATCCTGCTCTGTTCTGACGGCCGCTACTACACCGGACACACTGACGATTTGGAACGCCGTATGTCCCAGCACCAACATGGCGGATTTTGCGATTTCACCTCGCGCCGGCGGCCGGTGACTCTGGTCTGGTCTCAAGATTTTGCGACCCGCGCCGAAGCGCTGGAGGCGGAGCGGCGCATCAAGCCTTGGTCGCGCGCCAAGAAGGAAGCACTGATCCGGGGCGATTGGGTGATGGTCGGCCATTTCGCCAAACCTCCGAAAGAACGACCTTCCCTCCCGTTCGTCCCGAGCGACGTCGAGGGACGCGAGGCCGGGCGCAAACGTGTCTCGACTTCGCTCGACACAAACGGAGGTGGGGGTATGGCCGACCGGGAGGGGAACCTTTGACCCTCACCCCGCAATGGCTGGACGAACTGCGCTCGCGCATCACGCTGTCGACCCTGATCGGCCGCACCGTGAAGGTTACCCGCGCCGGGCGCGAGTACAAAGCCTGCTGCCCCTTCCATAACGAAAAGACCCCCAGCTTCACCATCAACGACGAAAAGGGCTTCTACCATTGCTTCGGCTGCAGCGCGCATGGCGATGCGATCCGCTGGATGACCGACCAGCGCGGCCTGTCGTTCATGGATGCGGTCAAGGAACTCGCCGCCGAAGCCGGGATGGAGGTCCCCGCCGCCGACCCGCGCGCCGCGAAAAAGGCCGAGGAGCAGGCGAGCCTGCGCGACGTGACCCAGGCCGCCGCCGACTGGTTCGCGCAGCAGCTCGCCAGCAGCAACGGCGCCCCCGCGCGCGACTATCTGGCAAAGCGCGGGATTTCGGAGGCGACGCGCAAGGCCTTCGGCTTCGGCCTGGCCCCCGACAGTCGCAGCGCCCTGAAAGAGGCGCTCAAGAAATTCCCCACCGCGATGCTCGTCGAATCGGGGATGCTGATCGCCGTCGACGACAAAGAGCCCTACGACCGTTTCCGCGGTCGCCTGATGATCCCGATCCGCGACGCGCGCGGGCGGGTGATCGCCTTCGGCGGGCGCATATTGGGCGACGGCGAGCCCAAATATCTGAACTCGCCCGACACCCCGCTCTTCGACAAGGGGCGCACGCTCTACAATCTCGACAAGGCCTCGCCCGCCTCGCGCCAGACGAACCGGATCATCGTCGTCGAAGGCTATATGGACGTCATCGCGCTCGCCGAGGCGGGGATCGCCGATGCCGTCGCGCCGCTCGGCACCGCGCTCACCGAGAACCAGCTCGGCATGATCTGGCGCATGGTGCCGGTGCCGGTGCTCTGCTTCGACGGCGACGCCGCGGGACAGAAAGCCGCGGTGCGCGCCGCGATGCGCGCGCTGCCGCTGCTCCGCCCCGGTTTCAGCCTCGCCTTCGCGACGCTGCCCGCGGGACAGGACCCCGACGACCTCGTCCGCGCGCGCGGCGCCGCAGGGTTTGCCGAAATCCTCGAGGACGCGCAGCCGCTCGTCGAGCGCCTGTGGGCGCACGAAGTCGCCGCCGGCCCGCTCGCGACGCCCGAGCAGCGCGCCGCCCTCAAGACGCGCCTCCTCGCCCACGCCGATGCGATCGAGGATGCCGACGTCCGTCACCATTATCGCGAGGCGTTCCGCGAGCGGCTCGACACGCTGTTCGCGCGGCGACGCCCCGAGCGGACCCCGCGCGTGCCGTGGGCGCCGCAACCGCAACGCGGCGGGTTCGGGGGGGGCGGGCGTCGCTTCGCCCCCGACCCGCGCCTTCAGCTGCCCGCCGACGAAGCCCGGTCGATCGGCCAGATCGGCATCGGCGGTCATTATGCCGCGGCGCTGATCGCCGGACTGCTACGCTATCCTGCGGCGATCCGGCGCCACGAAGAGGCACTGACCCGGCTTGCGATCCCCGATTCCGGCGACGCCGAACTGCTGCGCGCAATGCTTGACAACGCGGGAGGTCAGGAAGGGCTTGATTGCGAGGGGTTGCTTGCCATATTGGAGCCAATGAAAGTGTATAATAGGGCGACGACATTGCTCAGAGCCGACGGAATGCACTTCTCGTTCAATCGCAGGCTTGACGGCGAAGAGGTTGATGCGGCGCGGGAAACCGCGCTTCGCGACCTGGATGAATATATCGGCGTGCTGGTCACCCAGCCCGAAATCCGCGAGCGGTTGGCACAGGCTACCGCGGATTTCCAGCGCACGATGGACGACGAAGGATTTGCGCGACAGCAAAAACTGTCTGCGATGGACAAGGAACTCACCCGCCGCCTCGCTGCGCTGTCCGACAGTAGCGAGAGCTGACTCACCGAATTGCCCCTTTGGCAGGAACATATATGGCCACCAAGAACACCGCCGCCGACACCGATACCGACGCCCCGCTGATCGACCTGAACGAGGCCGACGTCAAAAAGCTGATCGCGCGCGGCAAGAAGCGCGGTTACCTGACCTATGACGAGCTGAATGCGGCGCTGCCACAGGACGAAATGTCGTCCGAGCAGATCGAGGATATCATGTCGGCGATTTCCGATATGGGCATCAACATCGTCGAAAGCGACGAGGATGTGCAGGAAGAAGCCGATCAAGAAGCCGACGACGAAGTCGATGTCAGCGCCGGCACCGGTTCGGTGTCGAACCCCGCGATCGAAAAGAAGAAGGAAACGGTCGATCGTACCGACGATCCCGTTCGCATGTACCTGCGCGAAATGGGCGCGGTCGAACTGCTCAGCCGCGAGGGCGAAATCGCGATCGCGAAACGCATCGAGGCCGGCCGCGACACGATGATCCTCGGGCTGTGCGAAAGCCCGCTGACCTTCAACGCGATCATCGAATGGTCGAACGCGCTCAACAACGGCGACATGCAGCTGCGCGAGATCGTCGACCTCGAAGCGATGCTGTCGAAGGACCCGGCGCCCGAAAATCTCGACGAGGAAGGCGCCGAAGACGACGGCGAGATCAGCGAGAAGACCGCCGGCGTCTCGTTCAAGGACGAGGACGAGGTCGAGGAAGAGCCCGCCGCCGAGGGCGACGACGAGGACGGCGAAGGCACCTCGGGCAAGCGCGAGAGCTTTGAGGAAGACGACGAGGACAATACGCTGAGCCTGGCGGCGATGGAGGAATTGCTCAAGCCCGACGCGCTCGAGAAATTCGCCAACATCACGCGCAGCTTCAAGGCCTTCTCCAAGCTGCAGGAATCGCGGCTCGAGGCGCTGTCGCTAGGCGGCGAATTCCCGTCGGCCTCGGAGAAGAAATATCACAAGCTGCGCGAGGAACTCACCGCGCAGGTCGAGAGCGTGCAGTTCCACGGCACCAAGATCGAATATCTCGTCGACCAGCTCTACAGCTACAACCGCCGGCTGACCGCGCTCGGCGGCCAGATGCTGCGCCTCGCCGAGCGCCACAAGGTGCCGCGCAAGGCCTTCCTCGACAATTATGTCGGGCGCGAGCTCGAGGAAAACTGGCTCGACCAGGTGTCGGGGCTCGACAAGAAATGGGCGGCCTTCGCCGAGAACGAAGCAGGCGCAGTCGACCGCATCCGCGTCGAGATCAGCGAAATCGCCCAGGCGGCGGGCATGAGCCTCGTCGAATTCCGCCGCGTGGTGAACATGGTCCAGAAGGGCGAGCGCGAGGCGCGTATCGCCAAGAAGGAAATGGTCGAGGCGAACCTCCGCCTCGTGATCTCGATCGCCAAGAAATACACGAACCGCGGCCTGCAGTTCCTCGACCTCATCCAGGAAGGCAATATCGGCCTGATGAAGGCGGTCGACAAGTTCGAGTATCGCCGCGGCTACAAGTTCAGCACCTATGCGACCTGGTGGATCCGCCAGGCGATCACCCGCTCGATCGCCGACCAGGCGCGCACGATCCGCATCCCGGTCCATATGATCGAGACGATCAACAAGCTGGTCCGCTGCAGCCGCCAGTTCCTCCACGAGAGCGGCCGCGAGCCGACCCCCGAGGAAATGGCCGAGCGGCTGTCGATGCCGCTCGAAAAGGTCCGCAAGGTGATGAAGATCGCCAAGGAGCCGATCAGCCTCGAAACGCCGATCGGCGACGAGGAAGACAGCCACCTCGGCGATTTCATCGAGGACAAGAACGCCGTCATCCCGGTCGACGCCGCGGTGCAGTCGAATCTCAAGGAAACGGTTACGCGAGTCCTGGCGTCGCTGACGCCGCGCGAGGAGCGTGTTCTCCGCATGCGCTTCGGCATCGGCATGAACACCGACCACACGCTCGAGGAAGTCGGCCAGCAGTTCAGCGTGACCCGCGAACGCATCCGCCAGATCGAGGCGAAGGCGCTCAGGAAGCTCAAGCACCCGAGCCGCAGCCGCAAGATGCGGTCGTTCCTCGATCAGTAAGCGGGGTCTGCTGGGTTAGATTCAGGGCGCGGGGTAAAACCCGCGCCCTTTTCCGTTTATCGGTCAAGTGGCGGGTTTCGGCCGGTTGCGGACGTAATAATCCTCCCCGTCGCGAAGCGATGGGGAGGGGGACCATGCGAAGCATGGTGGAGGGGCGGCGGCCTGACGCGATCGCTTGAGGCATCGGCCCCTCCACCGCCTACGGCGGTCCCCCTCCCCACGGCTTCGCCGCAGGGAGGATCAAGAATGTCCGCTCTCCACCTCAAAACCGTCATCCCCCACGACAAATGCTTTGAACCCCGCCCCCGTATTTGCCATTGGCGTAATCAATGCCCACCGCCCCCACCTACGCCGAAACCGCCGCCGAGGCCTGGGCACCCGTTCGCGGCTGGGGCGCCAGGGCGCGCAGCGCAGCGCGCGCCGCGCGCATCCGGCTCGAAGCGCTGAAGCGGCGCCCGCAGACCGCGCCCTTCGTCCGCTGCCTCTACGCGCACGCGGTATTCCCCGACACCGTCCCGACCTTCCACGCCTTCCTGAAAGCCGCGAAGCAGGAGGGCGAGTTCGTCGACACCCCGACGCTCCGCGCGATCATCGCGGACGGCAAGCCGTCTGACGGCCGCTTCTTCCACCTGAGCTTCGACGACGGCTTCGCCAGCGTCTATGAGGCCGGCGGGCCGGTGATGGAGGACGAACGCGTCCCCTATACCATGTTCGTCGCGACCGACCTGATTGACGCCGATCCCGACACGCTCGCCGCCTATTTTGCGCATATGCCCGCTTACCGCGCGCGCGTCCGCACGCTCGACTGGGGCCAGGCCAAGGCCGCCGCCGCGGGCATCGGCGAGATCGGCTGCCACACCCGCACCCACGCGCGGCTGTCGAAGATCGCGAACGACCCCGCGCGCCTGACCGACGAGATCGCGGGCGCCAAGGCGATCATCGAGGGGCATGTCGGCCGGCCGTGCGACAGCTTCGCCTGGCCCTATGGTACCGCAAGCGACATCGACGCCAAGGGCCGCGCGGCGATCGCCGAGGCGGGTTTCACCAGCAATTTCAGCGCGGTGCGCGGCGCCGTCCACCCCGGCGCGACCGACGTCATGGACATCCCGCGCCACCAGCTCGAATTCCACTGGCCGCTGCACGAGCTGATGGTCTGGGCGCGGGGCTTCCGCGAGGGATGACGCTGCGCGTCGCCCTGATGACCAGCGGCCCGGTCGGCGGCTCGGGCGTCGTGCTCGAACGGCTGACGCGCGTTCCCGAGGTCGAGCTCGTCTGCCTGATCGTCTCCGAGACCATCGTCGCCAAGCGCAGCCGCAAGAAGATGCTGCAAAAGATCTGGAAGATCGGCCCGCTCGGCGCACTCAACGGCATCCGCATCCGCAAATGGTTCGGCCACGACATGCGGACCGACGCGCGCGAGGTCGCCAAGGCGCACGGCATCCCGATCGTCACCGTGCCGCGCGTCAATTGCGACGAGACCGTCGAGGCCTTGAAACACTACGCCCCCGACGTCGGCCTGTCGGTCGGCAATTCCTATATCGCCTCGCGCGTTTTCAGCGTGCCCGCTCAGGGCTTCGTCAATTTCCACGGCGAACTGCTCCCCGAATATCCGGGCGCGCAGAGCGTGATCTGGCCGATCTATTTCGGCCGCACCCAGTCGGGCTATACGATCCACCGGATCAACAAGGGCATCGACACCGGCGACATCCTCTACAAGCGCGCGGTCGATATCGATTTCCAACCCAGGCTCGCTGACACCATCCGCCGCACCAACGACAAGGTGCGCGAGCAATTGCCCGAGGCCTTCGCCGCGCTGCTCGCCGATTGGGACAAGCATGCCGCCGCGGCGGCGCCGCAGCAGGCCGGCCGCCATTTCACGACGCCCACCTTCTGGGAATATCTGCGCATGGAGCGCAACAACAAAAGGCTGTGGCGCGAAACCCAGCGCTGACATACCGCGCGCCCAATTGTGCGTCGCACAATTTTTTTTCGCCAAGCCCCTTAAAATCTTCATCTTTGCGCCCCAGATAGCGCCCCGGCCATGATCGTGGACGGCTCGAAGGCGGTGTAACCAACCGCCATGCGGCTGCGAACAAATGGTCGATTTTCCCGCTAGGTGGGAATTCGCCCGAGGGCCAAAGCGACGGCCCGCGCGGCTTAAACCCGAAAAACCCCGGAAATCCGGGCGAGCGCAAAATTGGCACGCCCATTGCTTAACATGGGACAGAGCCGCGGTATCCCCCGCCGCGGGCAAGAGGAAAGACAAGACGATGAGCCAGGACACGACCACGACCAATCTCTTCCAGCGTCGCGACACGATGTTCGGGATCTGCGAAGCCGTCGGTCAGGACTTCGGTTTCAACCCGACCTGGCTGCGCCTGGCGTTTATCGCCCCGCTCTTCTTTTTCCCGGTCCAGACCTTCGCCGCCTATTTCGGCCTCGGCGCGGTGGTGCTCGCCTCGCGCCTGATCTTCCCCGCGAAGAAGGCCGCGGCCCAGCCCGCGCTGACCGCGGTCGAGGGCTCGCGCCCGGTCGAGGCCGCCGAAGAACTCGCCCTCGCAGCTTGATCGACGCCGGGCGGGCTCTCCCTCTCCCCCGCGCCCGCCCGCGCATCGATCCGCCCGGCCGCCGGACAAACTCCCGGCCGTGCAGCAACCGGCGCCGGCAAGCATCCCCCGCTTGCCGGCGCCTTTGTGTCTCTGCCTGACACACAGATTCCGCGATTGCCGGCCCCCTCATAAACGCGCTGTTTACTGCGTTGCGCTATGGCTGGCCGATGAACTTCGGCAGCCCTGCTGCCCAGAGGCAAGGAAGTCGCGTTGAGCCAGTCGCCCCAGCTCCAGCCGCAGGCGCGCAGCGTCGCCGAAATGCTCGATTCGCTGGTCGCCAGCGAGGGCACCGGTGCGCATCGCCATGTGCGTGCGGGCGGGCTGTCGAACGGCGCGCAGGCGATGCGCAACCTGGCCGACGCCGTCCATTTCCTCTGCCTGCTCCACGGCCGCCATCCCGGCGTGATCGACCTCGCCGCGCGCAAGGCCGTCGACCCCGTGTCGCGCGCATGGATGGACGAGGCCGCCGAAGCCTTCGTCCAGGAACGCGCCTTCCTTTCGAAGATCGCCGCCGCGGCCGGCCCGGTTCCCAGCACCCAGGGCCAGGACCAGTGCGAGGCCGCGGTCGCCGCCCAGCGCAAGGCGCTCGACATGCTCGCCGAATCGGACCGCCACGGCTGCGCCGTCGGCGCGGCGATCGCGCTGACGCTCGACTGGCGCACGATCCGCGTGCTGCTCGACATCAGCGCCCAGCGGCTCGACATGGCGCCGCCGCGCTGCGTGCTCCCCGACCTCCGCGATACCGCGCGCCTCGCCGGCGCGGTCGCTGGCACCCCCGCAGCCGAACGCGCCTTGGTGTTCGGCGCGCAGCAGCTGATCGCGCAGCACAGCGGCCTGTGGGACCTGCTCGAAGCCCGCGCCGCGAGCCGCACGCACTAAATCCAGATCCTCCCAGTGGCGAAGCCATGGGGAGGGGGACCGCCCGCGAAGCGAGGGGTGGAGGGGCCGCGACGATAGCGCCATCGCCCGTCCGTCAGCGGCTGAAGCCGCTGCCACCTCCCCATCGCTGCGCGACAGGGAGGATCATTCCGTCACGCTTGCACCCTCCCCCTCCCCCCGCTATGCCCCTTGACGTTCACGTTAAGGGAAAGGCTCTCCGCCCATGCGCTTCGAAGGAACCAGCGCCTATATCGCGACCGACGACCTCAAGGTCGCGGTCAACGCCGCGACACTGCTCCGCCGCCCGCTGCTCGTGAAGGGCGAACCCGGCACCGGCAAGACCGTGCTGGCCGAGGAAATCGCCAAAGCCTTCGACGCGCCGCTGATCACCTGGAACATCAAGTCGACCACCAAGGCGCAGCAGGGCCTCTACGAATATGACGCGGTCGCGCGCCTCCGCGACGGCCAGCTCGGCGAAGAGCGCGTCCACGACATCCGCAACTATATCCGCAAGGGCAAGCTCTGGGAGGCCTTCACCTCGCCCAAGCTCCCCGTCCTGCTGATCGACGAGATCGACAAGGCCGACATCGAATTCCCGAACGACCTGCTCCAGGAACTCGATCGCATGTCCTTCCACGTCTATGAGACCGACGAGACGATCGTCGCGAAGGAGCGCCCGATCGTCGTCATCACCTCGAACAACGAAAAGGAACTGCCCGACGCGTTCCTCCGCCGCTGTTTCTTCCACTATATCAAATTCCCCGACCGCGACACGATGGCGTCGATCGTCGAGGTTCATTTCCCCGGCATCCAGAAGACGCTGGTCAGCCGCGCGATGGACATCTTCTATGAAGTCCGCGACGTGCCCGGCCTCAAGAAAAAGCCCTCGACCAGCGAATTGATCGACTGGCTGAAACTGCTCCTCAATGAGGACATGCCGCTTGAGGTGCTGCAGAACCGCGACGTCGGCAAGGCGATCCCGCCGCTCCACGGCGCGCTGCTCAAGAATGAGCAGGACGTGATGCTGTTCGAAAAGCTGGCGTTCATGGCGCGGCGCCAGGGCAGCTGACAACTCGATCCTCCCTGTCGCGGAGCGATGGGGAGGTGGCAGCGCGAAGCGCTGACGGAGGGGCCATGGCGCAACGTTGCTGGCCCCTCCACCATTCGCTTCGCGAACGGTCCCCCTCCCCATCGCTTCGCGACAGGGAGGATTAACTCAAAGCTGGTAAGCCACCTCGACGTCGCCCCAGCGGCGGCCGCCGATCACCACCGGCATATAGACGTTGCGCACCGTGACATAGTTGGTGCCGTCGCCCTCCTGGCGATAGACCGCCATGAAGAAGGGCGCGGTGCTCTTTTTCGCGGCCTTGTCGGTATCGTCGAACAGGATGCGGCCGTTGCGGCAGTGCGCGGTGTCGTGAACGACGTCGCCAGTGGGCGCGCGTGAGCAGTCGGTGATGTGCGTCGGCAGGAAGCCGTTCATGTCGCCCGCCGAAGACATTTTCACCTCGGGGTGGCTCGCCACGACATGGTCGAACAGCGGCCGCCAGTTGGTGTCGGCCCAGTCGCAGAGGCTCGTGCGGAAACGTTCGGGGTTCGAGCCGGGCACGCGGACATAATTGGTATCGAACAGCTGATCCATCGACAGCTCGCCCTTGGCGAGCGCGAGCTCCGCGATCGCGACAAACTGGTCGCGCACGCGCGCCGCCAGCTCCACCACCGCCGAATCCTTCGGCGACACGCCGGCCGAGATCACCGCGTTGAACATGCGGTTTGACACATGCTCCATCTTCAGGATCGAATCGCGCGTGCCGCCCAAGGTCTCGCTATTGTCGCGCACCGACGCGACGACGCGGTCGACCGCGTCGCGCACCTTGGCGCCATTCGCATGCACCATCGCGCTCGACTGCGCGATGCGGTCGCTCTGGTCGTCGAGCAGCGCGACAAGATGCGTCGCGTCGTGCAGCGCATCGGTGATCGTCTCGAACTGCGCCTCGGCGCGGCGCGACTGCTCGACCCCCGACTGGATCTCGGTCACCAGCCCGCCCGCCTCGGTCGCGAGGCTGCCGATCGACCGGCGAATCTCGTCGGTGGCGCTGCGCGTGTTCTGCGCCAGCTTCTTCACCTCGGCGGCGACGACCGCGAAGGTGCGCCCGGCATCGCCCGCGCGCTCGGCCTCGATCGCGGCGTTCAAGGCGAGCATGTTGGTGGTCTTGGCGATCTGTTCGATCGACTGGCTGACCTGCTGCACCTGCGCCATCACCGCCGCGAAATTGGTGACATGCGTGCCGAGCCGCGCGACGAGGTCGATCACCGAGCGGAATTCGCTGACCGCGGCGTTGACGCGCTCGGCGCCGGTGTCGAGCTGTTCGCACGCGCGCGCCGACAGCAATTTCGCCTCGTCGGTCGAATCGGCGATCTGCCGCTGGTCGGCCTCCAGGCTGACGACGAACTCCTCGAGCCGCCCGAGCTCGACGATCTGGCGTTCCATCTGGTCGGTCGAGCGCTTGATCCGCCCCGCCGCCTCGCTGCACCCGACGGCGAGCTCGCCGCAATCGCTCGCGACCGACTGGTCGAGGATCGGAGCCGCCGGATTGATCGGTTCGATTTTCATTGCGCCACCCACGTTCGAAATCATCTGCAGGTGATGACCGATAATGGTTAACGCGGGGTCAATGGGTGGGGTGTCGGCTTTAGTGTGGGAAGCGGACATAATAATCCTCCCTGTCGCGAAGCGATGGGGAGGGGGACCATGCGAAGCATGGTGGAGGGGCGGCGGCCTTGGACCGACGCCTATGGCCTCCGCCCCTCCACCACCCTTCGGGCGGTCCCCCTCCCCACGGCTACGCCGCAGGGAGGATTAAGAACGTCCCCTTCCGCCCGAAAGCGGACACCCGATCAAAAACCGCTTTCCTAATAAGTTCCGCCATGATCTACCCTGTCGGATGGCCCGGCCTCGCTCCCCGATATCGATCGTCCGATCATGCGTGTCCCGCTATCGCCTTAACGCGACAAAGGAGACATTCCGGACGCGCACGACCGTATCCTTTGTCGCCTTAAGCCTGTCCTGAGCATGTCGAAGGAGCCACAAAGGCCTCACTTGCAGCGCGTTCATGCGGGGCTTTTGTGGCTTTATGCGACCAGCCAATCCTCGTCGCCACCGCAATTCGCGAATGAAGTTCCGCAGTTTTCCGCCATTTCCCTTTCCCGCACCCCCGCCCTTTCCGTTTACGTAAAGCAGTTGCGCCCGCCCCCGCGACGCGATAGGCCATAGCCATGCTGTTCGGCTTCCTCGAAGAACTCCGCACCGCGGGCATTCCCGTGAGCATGAAGGAGCATCTGCTGCTGCTGGAGGCGCTCGACCGCGAGGCGATCGACCGCAGCCCCGAGCAATTCTATTATCTCAGCCGCGCGATCTATGTGAAGGACGAGGGGCTGCTCGACCGCTTCGACCAGGTGTTCAACAAGGTCTTCAAGGGCCTGCTCACGGATTACGGCCAGAACCCCGTCGACGTCCCCGCCGACTGGCTGCGCGCGGTCGCCGAGAAATTCCTGACGCCTGAGGAAATGGCCGCGATCGAATCGCTCGGCGACTGGGACAAGATCATGGAGACGCTGAAGGAGCGGCTCGAGGAACAGCAGAAGCGGCACGAGGGCGGCAGCAAGTGGATCGGCACCGGCGGCACCTCGCCCTTCGGCAATTCGGGTTACAACCCCGAGGGCGTGCGGATCGGCGGCGAGAGCAAGCACAAGCGCGCGCTCAAGGTCTGGGAAAAGCGCGAGTTCCAGAACCTGGACAACACCAAGGAACTCGGCACCCGCAACATCAAGATCGCGCTCCGCCGCCTGCGCAAATTCGCGCGCGAGGGCGCCGCCGACGAACTCGATATCCCGGGCACGATCGACGGCACCGCGCGCCAGGGCTGGCTCGACATCCGGATGCGCCCCGAACGGCGCAATGCGGTCAAATTGCTGCTGTTCCTCGACGTCGGCGGCTCGATGGACCCGTTCATCAAGCTGTGCGAGGAATTGTTCAGCGCCGCGACCACCGAATTCAAGAACCTCGAATTCTTCTACTTCCACAATTGCCCCTATGAAGGCGTGTGGAAGGACAACAAGCGCCGCTGGTCCGAACGCCACCAGATGTGGGACATCCTCCACAAATATGGCCATGATTACAAAGTGATCTTCGTCGGCGACGCGTCGATGAGCGCGTACGAGATCACCCACCCGGGCGGCAGCGTCGAACATTTCAACGAGGAATCGGGCGCGGTCTGGCTCCAGCGGATCACCCATGTCTATCCTGCCGCGGTGTGGCTGAACCCGGTGCCCGAACAGCATTGGGGCTACACCCAGTCGGTCAAGCTGATCAAACAGCTGATGAACGACCGCATGTACCCGCTGACGCTCGAAGGCCTCGACAAGGCGACGCGCGAGTTGACGCGCAAGCATTGACGGCGGCGGCCGCATTAGGCCGTGACGACTTCAAGCCGATCCCCTAATCCCGTTCGCATCGAGCGAAGTCGAGATGCCTGTGAGACGCGCACGCCCTCGGCGTGTCTCGACTTCGCTCGACACCAACGGTTTTCAGAAGTTCCTCTAAGGCCCCCATGTTCGACCTCCCCCTCCTCACCATCCTGCTGCTCACCGGCTTCATCAACCTTGTCGGCGCGCTGGCCTATGCCGCGCGCATCGCCGGGGTCCGCACCCGCCGCATCGCCATGTCTTTCGCCTTGTTCAACATCCTCGTGCTCTTCTCGCGCACCTCGAACAGCTTCCTCGGCCCCTTCCTCGCCAAGCGCATCGAGACGCGGATCCACGACGGCAGCGGCCTCTCGCTCTTTCTCGACATGCAGTTCGTGCTCGCCGCGGCGAGCGTCGCGACGCTGGTCGGCATATTGCTCGTGCCCACTGGCCAGCGCATGTTCACCGCCGCGATCGGCTGGTACCAGGACAACCGCTCGACGACGCGGCTTGCGCTCAAGGCCGTCAGCCCGACCGGGCTGCACACCCTCCGCCAGTCGCTGACCTTCCCCAGCCTGTCGCATCTCAGGAGCTGGAAGATGCCCAAGGGCATCGGCTGGGGCGTGCTCATCGCCAACTGCCTCGCGCAATCCTTGCTGGCCGTCGGCGTCGTCGCCTCGCTCTACGCCGGCTATCTCGCCCCCGAGTTTCGCGTCACCGCGTCGCAGCTCTCGGCGCTGATCAACGGTTTCGCGACGATCCTGCTGTTTGCCTTCATCGACCCGCAGCTCTCGGTCATGACCGACGACGCGGTCGAGGGCAAAGTCGATGACGCCGATTTCCGCCGCGCGATCACCTTCATCTCGCTGAGCCGCCTCGCCGGCACGATCCTCGCGCAGGCGCTGCTGCTCCCCGCCGCGATGCTGATCGCCTGGTTCGCGGTACATGTCTGAAGCGGAACGCGGCCACAGCCGCTTCCACGCGGTCCGCGCCCGGATCGAGGCGATGGCGGTCGAGCCGGGGCTGCGCGGCTGGTTCCTCGAATTTCTCGTCTTCGGCTTCAAGCAGGGCTGGGCGTGCCTCTTCGGCGCGCTGATGCTGACGCTGCTGCTCGGCACGCACCTCTTCTGGCCCGACGATGCGCCGCTCCACCGCTATGACGCGATTACGATCGGCGCGGTGCTGATCCAGCTCGGCATGCTCGCCTTCCGGCTCGAAACACCAAAGGAAGCACTGGTCATCCTGATCTTCCACATCGTCGGCACGGCGATGGAATTGTTCAAGACCGCCGCGGGATCGTGGCAATATCCCGAGGCGAGCCTGCTCCACATCGGTGCGGTGCCGCTCTTCTCGGGCTTCATGTACGCCGCGGTCGGCAGCTATATTGCCCGCGTGTGGCGCATCTTCGACTTCCGCTACACCGGTTATCCGCCCATTTTGGCGAGCTATACGCTGGCCGCGGCGATCTACGTCAATTTCTTCGCGCACCACTGGCTGGTCGACATCCGCTGGCTGCTCTTCGCGGCGACCGCGCTGCTCTTCTGGCGCTGCCAGGTGTGGTTCCGGCCGCTCCACATCCACCGCCGCATGCCCCTGCTCGTCGGCTGGGGGCTCGTCGCGCTGTTCATCTGGTTCGCCGAGAATATCGGGACGTTTGCCCGCGCCTGGACATACCCCAGCCAGGACGACGGCTGGCACATGGTCGGCCTCGAAAAGCTCGGCAGCTGGTATCTGCTGATGATCATCTCGTTCGTGCTGGTCAGCCTGGTCCAGCGGCCAAAGGCGCCCGACTAATCGAACGGCCGATCGATCGACGGCGGCGGTTCGCTGAACCATTTCGGCCCGCTGTCGGTCATGTAGAAACAATCCTCCAGCCGTATCCCGAACTCGCCGGGGATATAGATGCCCGGCTCGTTCGAGAAGCACATGCCAGGCGCGAGCTTGGTCGTCTCGCCGCGGACCAGATTGACCGGCTCGTGCCCGTCGAGCCCGATGCCGTGACCGGTGCGGTGCGAGGTGCCGGGCAGCTTGTAATCGGGACCCCAGCCGAGCCCCGCATAATAGCGGCGCACCGCATCGTCGATCGCGCCCGCGGGCGCGCCCAGCTTCGCCGCGGCGAAGGCGACGTCCTGCCCCTTGCGCATCTGGTCCCACACCTGTCGCTGCCTTGTGCTCGCCTTGCCATAAACGAAGCTGCGCGAGATGTCGGACTGATAACCGTGCACCGTCGCGCCGCAGTCCATCAGCACGACTTCGCCCTCCCTCACCGCCTGCGGTTTGCCGCTGCCGTGCGGATAGGCGCTCGCCTCGCCGAGCAGGATCAGCTCGAACTCGCTGCGTCCACCCAACGCTACGGTCGCCGCCGCCATGATCGCGCCGATGTCGGCGGGGGTCATGCCTGCCTCGATCCGCGGCGCGGTGTGGCGATAGGCGGCGATGGTGATATCCGACGCAATCTGCATCAGCGCGATCTCGGCGGCCGACTTGTGCATCCGGCACCCGCGCACCACCGGCGCACCGTTGACCACCGTCGCCTCCGGCATCGCCTTTTCGAGCCCGTCGACTGCGAAATAACGCACCGTTTCCTCGACGCCGATGCGGCCTTTCGTCAGGCCGCGATTGCCGAGCCAGGCGGCGACCGCGGCGAGCGGGTTCTCGTCCTCGTTCCAGGTCAGGACCTCGGCGTCGATGCCCAGGCTCTCGCGGACCGAGGGTTCCTCGAAGAAGGGAGTGACGATCGCGACCTCGCCCTCGCGGGTCAGCACCGCGGCGGTCAGCCGCTCGCTGCGCCACCATTGCACGCCGGTGAAATAGACGAGGCTCGACCCCGGCTCGATGAGCAGCGCGCCGATATCGTTCGCGGCCATCAACGCTTTGGCTTGGGCGATCCGCACCATTCGTTCGGCCTTGCCGATCGGCACCGCCTTCGCCGCGAGGTTGGGCAGGCCCGCGGTGTCGGCGGCGAGCACCGACGCCGGCAGCGTCGCGGCCAGCCCGGTCAGCGCCGCGGTTCCCAGAAAGTGCCGCCGGTGCATCGTCATCCCCCTCATTGATAGATCAACAGGTCTGCGATCTGATCGCGCCAAGCCGCCTCGTCGGGCCCGGCCAGCGCATCGAGGTCGCCCGCTTCCGCCCCCACATCGTCGACCCATTCGCGCAGGCCCGTACCCCCGTTTATCACGTCGATCGCGAGCACATCGTCGGTATATTCATATTTGAAGTCCGTGCCGCGCCAGATCGGATAGTCCGGATACAGCGACCGGATCGCCTTGAACCCCAGCGCCTGCACGCGCCACGGCCGGAACGCCGCATGATCGTACCAGCCGCCCTCGGCATGGATGAACACGCCGTTGTTTAGCACCTTCATATGCTTGTGGAAGGTCGGCTCGAACCAGATGTCGCGTAGCCGGCAGCCCGCGAGCCATTCGGGCGCGAGGCGCTGCATTTCGGCGATCACCACCTTGGCGTCGATATCGGGCGCGCCGAACAATTCGAGCGGGCGCGTCGTCCCGCGGCCCTCGCTCAGTGTCGCGCCCTCGACCATCACCGTGCCCGCATAGGCGCGCGCCATGTTGAGGTTCGCGGCATTGGGGCTGGGGTTGATCCACACGCGCTCCGTCGGCCAGCCGAAGCCGGGCCCCTCGGGCTGCCACCCCGCCATTTCGATCACGCGGTAATCGACGTCGATCCCGAAGTGGCGGATGAACCAATGCCCCATCTCGCCCATCGTCAGCCCGTGGCGCATCACCATCGGCCCCGCGCCGACGAAGCTTTCCCAGCCCGGCTGCAGCAAGGTGCCCTCGACGGGGCGTCCCGCGGGGTTGGGCCGGTCGAGCACCCACACGCTCTTGCCATGCGCTGCCGCGGCTTCGAGCACGTAGAGCAGGGTCGTGACATAGGTGTAGATGCGGCAGCCGAGGTCCTGCAGATCGACCAGCATCACGTCGAACGTATGCATCGACTGGCCCGACGGCCGCCGCACCTCGCCATAGAGGCTGAACACCGGCATGCCATAGGTCGGGTCGGTGAAGTCGGGCGACTCCATCATATTGTCCTGCAGGTCGCCGCGCACGCCGTGCTGCGGGCCGAACACCGCGGTGACGTCGATCCCTGCCGCCACCAAGGCATCAACGCTGTGCGTCAGGTCGACGGTGACCGAGGCCGGATGCGCGAGCAGCGCGACACGCTTGCCCTCGAGCGGTTTGCGAAGCACGGGGTCGGCGAGCAGGCGGTCGATACCGAAAAGGACTGTCATGCCGCGGGGGGTGCCTCAAGCGTCAGCGCAAAGCAATCGGGATGATGGAAGTCGGGCTTGCCCGGCGGGTGGCGGAGCGCCCAGTAGGATCTGGCGCCGTCCGTCTCTTCGATCACCGCCGAGAGGCCGAGCTGCCAGTCGACATCATGCAGATCGGGCAGACCCGGGAAATCGAACAGCGCCTGGAAAATACCGCCGACGCGATCGAAATCGGGGACCACGTCGGCCTCGCGCATCCCGGCGCGATAATCGTCGAAATGGTACGACGCCCACGCGGTCGAAGGCGACAGGTTGAACTCCAGATAGTCGCTTCGCCCCATGGGATTCAAAAAGGCTTCGCAGCAGGTCGTCTGCCACAGCCCGTCGGTGCGCCCCCGCGTCCGCCGCGGCGGCATGACGACCCTGTCCATCTCGCCGTCGATGATAAAGCGCAGATAGAGCGAGCCCGGCCGGTTGCGGATGGCCTCGACCGAGATCAACAGGTCGGCGGAACAGGGCGTGTCGGGATGGCAGGTGAGCAACATGCCCCCGTCCCTACGCCAATCGCGCAAACGCTGGAATGACGGGTTTGAGGAATTTCTCACCCATGCTAAGCGCGCCCCGCTTTCAAGAGGCTGCTATGACCAGTTACAAGTCCGATCTGCTCCGCGTGCTCGACAGCCGCGGCTATATCCATCAACAGACCGACGCGGAAGGGCTCGACGCCCTCGCCGCGAAGCAGATCATTCCCGCCTATATCGGCTTCGACGCGACCGCGCCCAGCCTGCACGTCGGCAGCCTGGTCCAGATCATGATGCTGCGCCGCCTGCAGCAGACGGGGCACAAGCCCGTCGTGCTGATGGGCGGCGGCACCACGCGGATCGGCGACCCGACGGGACGCGACGAGAGCCGCAAGATGCTCGACGATGCGACGATCGAGGCGAATATCGCCTCGATCCGCACGATCTTCGAACCCTTCCTGACCTTCGGCGATGGCCCGACCGATGCGGTGATGGTCAACAACCACGACTGGCTGGGCCAGCTCGGTTATATCGAGCTGCTGCAGGAGGTCGGCACGCACTTCACGATCAACCGCATGCTCACTTTCGATTCGGTGAAACTGCGGCTCGAGCGCGAACAGCCGATGACCTTCCTCGAATTCAACTACATGATCCTGCAGGGCTACGACTTCCGCCACCTGTCGAAGACCATGGGGGTGCGGCTGCAGATGGGCGGATCGGACCAGTGGGGCAATATCGTGGGCGGGATGGAGCTCGGCCGCCGCATGGACGGCGCCGATCTCTATGGCCTGACGACTCCGCTGCTGACCACCGCGGCGGGCGCCAAAATGGGCAAGACCGCCGCCGGCGCGGTGTGGCTGAATTCGGATCAACTGTCCCATTTTGATTACTGGCAGTACTGGCGCAACGCCGACGACCGGGATGTCGGCAAGTTCCTGAAGCTGTTCACCGACCTGCCTCTGGACGAGATCGCGCGGCTCGAAGCGCTCGAAGGTGCCGAGATCAACGAGGCGAAGAAGATCCTCGCCGACGCCGCGACCGCGCTATGCCGCGGCGCCGACGCCGCGCGCACCGCCGCCGAAACCGCCGCGCAAACCTTTGAAAAGGGCCAGATCGGCGGCGATCTGCCGCAAGTTGCGGCGCCCGCCGAGGGCATCCGCATCCTCGACGCGCTCCGCGAACTCGGCTTCGCCGCGTCGAACAAGGAGGGGCGGCGCAAGCTCGACGAGGGCGCCGTCAAGGTGGGCGGCGTCGTGATCCGCGACCACAACCATGTGATTTCACCCGCCGCCGACCCGGTGCCATTGAGCCTTGGCGCCAAGAAGCACGGACTGGTCACGCGCTGACGGCTTGCCGCAGCGTTTACCACTTCTTAGGTGAATCGCGGCGATCACTTCGCGCTCGGCCAGCGAGAGTGATGGAATGCGCAAGATCGATACCAGCAAGGCCCATTATGTCGGCCTCGACCAGCGGCTCGCGCCGCGCAGCGACGTCTATTGCCGGCTGCCGATGATCCTGCCCGACGGCGGGCAGGACATGTGCACCTGCGTCAACATCAGCGCCGACGGCCTGCTGATGCGCTACGAGCGCGGGCTCGAAATCGGCGACCTGGTGGTGTTCCGCATGCCGATCATCGGCCGCATCGCCGCCAAGGTCATCTGGTCGCTCGCCGGGAAGACCGGCGTCCAGTTCGAAAAGATGATCGCGGTCGAGGATTACCTCCCCATGATCCGCGCCATGGGCGCCCGAGGCGATACAATCTAAAACGCGCGCCTGCGGCAACACCTAACCGCTCCGGAGCAGCGGCACCGCCGCATCGCGTTCGAACAGATAGAGACAGAGCCGCACCGCCTCGCCGCGCGCGCCGTCCATCCCGCCGTCGCGCTCGACGAACAGCCGCGCGTCGTCGTGCGCCACGGGGAGCAGCCGCACGAGCTGCTCGGCGCTCGCGACGCGGTAATCGGCATCGCCCGACTGCTTGAGCCCGAGCAGTTCGCCTCCGCCGCGCAGTTCCAGATCCTTCTCCGCGATCACGAACCCATCATTGGTCTCACGCATCAACGCCAGCCGCTCGCGCGCGGTCTCCGACAGGGTCTGCGAGCGCAGCAGCAGGCATACCGATTTCGCCGCCCCGCGCCCGACGCGGCCGCGCAGCTGGTGGAGCTGCGCCAGCCCGAAATTTTCGGCATGTTCGACGATCATCAGGCTGGCGGCGGGGACATCGACCCCGACCTCGATCACCGTGGTTGCGACGAGTACGCCGATGTGGCCTGCCTGGAAGCGCGCCATGACCTCGTCCTTGTCGGGCCCCTTCATCCGCCCGTGCACCAGCCCGACGCGATCGTCGCCGAGCCGCAGCCGCAGCAGCGCCGCGCGCTCCTCGGCCGCGGCAAGCTCGCTGATTTCGCTCTCGGCGACCAGCGGGCACACCCAGTACGCCTGCGCCCCGCTCGCGAGATGGCGTTCGAGCCCGCCGATCACCTCGTCGAGCCGGTCGACCGAGACGACGCGCGTATCGACCGGGGTGCGCCCCGGCGGCATCTCGTCGATCCGCGACACATCCATCTCGCCATGATTGGCGAGTTGCAGGGTGCGCGGGATCGGGGTCGCGGTCATCACCAGCAAATGCGGCGGGCGCTGCCCCTTGGCGGTCAGCATCAGCCGCTGCGCGACGCCGAAGCGGTGCTGCTCGTCGACGACGACCAGCGCCAGGTCGCGGTAATTGACCGCCTCCTGGAAGATCGCATGCGTGCCGACGAGGATGTCGATGCTGCCGTCGGCGAGCCCCATCAAGGTCGACTCGCGCACGCGCCCCTTGTCGCGCCCGGTGAGGATCGCGACGGTCACCGGCAGCCCCGCGAGCATCGCCTGCAGGGTCGCAAAATGCTGGCGCGCCAGTATCTCGGTCGGCGCGAGCAGCGCCGCCTGCGTCCCCGCTTCGACCGCCGCCAGCATCGCGCGCAGCGCGACCAGCGTCTTGCCCGACCCGACATCGCCCTGCAGCATGCGCAGCATCGGCACGTCCTGCGCCATGTCGCCCGCGATCTCGCGCCCGACGCGCTCCTGCGCACCGGTCAGCCCGAACGGCAGCCTGAGCGCGCCGGTCAGCCGTCCGTCGCCGGCAATCCCCCGCCCCTTGCGTTTGCGCAGCCCCTCGCGGATCAGCATCAGCGCGACCTGGCTCGCGAAAATCTCGTCATAGGCGAGGCGGTCGTGCGCCGCGGCGTCGTGCGGGCTCGAGTGCGCGCGCGCCAGCGCCTCGCGCCAGTCCGGCCATTGGCGCAGCGCCAGCAGCGGGGGGTCGATCCATTCGGCGAGTTCGGGCCGCCGTTCGAGCGCTATCTCGACCAGTTGGCCCAGCCGCGCATTGGTGAGCCCCTCGGTCAGCGGATAAACCGCCTCGCTCGTCGCGATCGCGGCGTCGCCGGGCTCGCCGACATGATCGGGATGGACGATCTGGCGCATGTCGCCGTAGGCGTCGAGCCGCCCCGACACCTGCCGCGGCTCGCCGAGCGGGAAGAGTTTCTTCGCGAGCCCCGCGGTGCGCCCGAAATAGACGAGCCGGACATGGTCGCCCGCACCGTCGAACGCCTCGACACCGAAGGGGGCGCGTGGGGATCGGCCGGGGCGGTAATCCTGCGCGGTCAGCGTGACGATAATCTGCTGCCCGACCTGCGCCGCGTCGAGCCGGTCGACGGGGTAGCGCTGCACCAGCCCGGTCGGCAGATGGAACAGCACATCGACCACGCGCTCCAGCCCCAGCCGCGTCAACGGCTTGGCAAGCTGCGGCCCGACGCCCTTGAGGTCGGTCAGCGCGGCAAAGAGCGGGTTGAGGATGTCAGGTCGCATGCGATTCGTTCAGCCCCGCCGCCCGCGTAATTTTATTCCAAAGGTCACGAAGGTCACGGCACGTACCCCCTCATTTCGACCCCTTGGGCACCCCCGGCCCCGACGGAACGGCCCCTGTTCGACTGGCAGACGGTCTGCATCATCGGAAGACGCTATCGCGCCGCGATAATGTAGGACAGCCAAAAAATCGGCTGATCGTTGAGGAGGGTCGGGAGCGCCCGCTTCCCGCTTTGGGAGGCGACTCGTTTGCCAACACGCATGTCCGCTTCCCACACCCGACCTGCCACGCAGGCGCTGTGAGTTTGCAATCGATTTAGCCCGATCGAATGAGCCGTTACGCTTGCAAAGCAAGCGCGCGCTCGCCATGCGGGCGCTCACCCTCATCCAACTTCGCCTAGGCGCTGCGCGCCAAGGCTTCGTATCCTTCTCCCGTCGAGGGAGAAGGGAAAGAGAAACAGATGACCGACCGCCTCAAACGCCTGAAGTTCCGCGCCTGGCATCGCGGCACGCGCGAGGCCGATTATATGATCGGCGGCTTTTTCGACCGCTATTCGCCCGAATGGGGCGAGGACGAGATCGCGTGGTACGAGGCCGTCGTCGAGGAAGACGACGTCGATATCATGGCGTGGGCGCTCGGCACCGGGCATCCGCCCGCGCATCTCGACCGGCCCGAGATGATCGCCGCGATGCGCCGGCTGGATTATATTCCGCTGCCATGACGATAGCTGCCGCCGACATCTTTGCCGCCATCGCGTCGGCGGCCGCGCCGCTGACGATTTCGCGCGCGGCCGACGGTTTCCTGCCGCTGCTGCTCGCCGACCTCGCGCGCGCCAGCGACAAAAGGCTCGTCTATGTCGCGACCGACGATGCGGCGATGCAGGCGGTCGCCGACGCCGCGCCCTTCTTTGCGCCCGACCTGATCGTCCACCGCTTTCCCGCATGGGACTGCCTGCCCTACGACCGCGCCGGCCCGTCGATGCGCGTCAGCGCCGACCGGCTCGCGACATTGTCGGCGCTGCAGGCCGCGCCGAAGCGCGGCGAGTTGGTCCTGACCACCGTCGCCGCGGTCACCCAGCGCACGCTCACGCCCTTCCGCATCCGCCAGCTCGCGACGACGCTCGCGCCCGGCCAGCGGATCGACCGCGATGCGCTCGCCGAACTGCTCGTTTCGAACGGCTTCAGCCGCGTCGATACCGTCGCCGACCAGGGCGAGTTCGCGGTGCGCGGCGGCATCGTCGACCTCTTCCCCGCGGGCGAGGAAACGGGGCTGCGCGTCGACTTCTTCGGTGACGAGATCGAGAGCATCCGTCGCTTCGACCCCGCCGACCAGCGCAGCCTGGGGCCCGCCAAGGCGCTGCAACTGCTCCCCGCCGCCGAGACCTTGCTCGACCAGGACACGATCAAGCGCTTCCGCTCGGCCTATCGCGAGATTTTCGGCGCGCAGGCGACCGGCGACCCGCTCTACCAGGCGGTCAGCGAAGGCCGGCGCCAGGCGGGCATGGACCATTGGCTGCCCTTGTTCGAGGAGCGGCTGGCGACGATCTTCGACCATATCGACCCCGCGACCCCGGTGCTCCGCGGCCACCGCACCGAGGCGACCGCCGAAACGCGTTTCGCCGCGATCGCCGATTATCATGCGAACCGCGTCGCCGCGGCGCAGGAGCAGGCGGGCAGCTATCGCCCGCTGAAGCCCGAGACGCTCTACCTGACCGAAGCCGAATGGAGCGAGGCCGCGGCGAACCGCCCGGTGCATGTCGTCACGCCCTTCGACGTGCCGCCCGCGGCGACCGTCGTCGACCTCGAAACCTTCGCCGCGCGCGACTTCACCCCCGAGCGCGCCGCCGACCTCAACGTCTATGACAAGGTCGCCGACCATCTGTCCGACGAGCGCCGCAAGGGACGCCGCACGATCATCGCGAGCTATTCGGGCGGGGCGCGCGAACGGCTGGCGGGGCTGCTGCGGGATCATGCCGTGACAGGGCTGGTTCAGGCGGAAACGTGGCAGGAGGCGCTGGGCGCATCTTCTGCCCTCCCGCTTGCGGGAGGGGTCGGGGGAGGGCCTGTTGCGGAGCGCACCAACGAAACAAGCCCTCCCCTAGCCCCTCCCGCAAGCGGGAGGGGGACAGGCAATGTCGCGCTAATCGTCCTGCCGCTCGACCACGGCTTCGCGTCGGACGCGATCAGCCTGCTCACCGAACAGGACATTCTCGGCGAGCGCCTCGTCCGCCGCCAGAAACGGCGGAAGAGCGCCGATGCCTTCCTCGCCGAGCTCGCGACGCTCAGCGTCGGCGACCTCGTCGTCCACCTGGACCATGGCATCGGGCGCTACGAAGGCCTGACCTCGATCCCGGTCGGCAACAGCCCGCACGACTGCGTCGCGCTGACTTACGCGGGCGGCGACAAGCTCTATGTCCCGGTCGAGAATCTCGACGTCCTCTCGCGCTACGGCGGCGAGAGCGAGGGCGTCGCGCTCGACAAGCTCGGCGGCGAAGCGTGGCAGCGCCGCAAGGCGCGGATGAAGGAACGCATCCGCGAGATCGCGGGCGAATTGCTCGCAACCGCGGCGGCGCGCGCGCTGCGTCCGGGCGAACTGCTCGCCGCCGATGCGGCTTACCCGGCCTTCGCCGACCGTTTCCCCTATCAGGAAACCGACGACCAGGACCGCGCGATCGGCGACGTGCTCGCCGACATGGCGTCGGGGCGCCCGATGGACCGGCTGGTGTGCGGCGACGTCGGCTTCGGCAAGACCGAGGTCGCGCTGCGCGCCGCCTTCGTTGCGGCGATAGCGGGGGTGCAGGTCGCGCTCGTCTGCCCGACGACTTTGCTCGCGCGCCAGCATTTCACCAATTTCGTCGAGCGCTTCAAAGGCTTCCCGGTCAATATCGGCCGCCTGTCGCGCCTCGTCCCCGCTGCCGAGGCGCAGAAGACGCGCGATGGGCTCGCCAGCGGCCAGATCGACATCGTCGTCGGCACGCACGCGGTGATCGCCAAATCAGTCGAGTTCAGGAACCTCGGCCTCGTCATCGTCGACGAGGAACAGCGCTTCGGCGTCGTCCACAAGGAGCGGCTGAAGCAGCTCAAGACCGACGTCCATGTGCTGACCCTGACCGCGACGCCGATCCCGCGCACGCTGCAGATGGCGATGTCGGGGCTGCGCGAGCTCAGCGTCATCCAGACGCCACCGGTCGATCGCCTCGCGGTGCGCACCTATGTGGCGCCCTGGGATCCGGTGGTGATCCGCGAGGCGCTGCTGCGCGAGCACGACCGCGGCGGGCAGAGTTTCTTCGTCACCCCGCGGATCAAGGACCTGCCCGACATCGAGGAATTCCTGCGCACGCGCGTGCCCGAAATCAAATATGTCGTCGCGCACGGCCAGATGGCGCCGGGCGAGGTCGAGGAGCGCATGAGCGCCTTTTACGACCGGAAGTATGACGTGCTCGTCTCGACCACCATCGTCGAGAGCGGTCTCGACATTCCGAGTGCCAATACATTGATCGTCCACCGCGCCGACCGCTTCGGCCTTGCCCAGCTCTACCAGCTGCGCGGCCGCGTCGGGCGGTCGAAGACGCGCGCCTACGCCTATCTCACTACCCCCGACCACGGCGCGATCACCGACACCGCCGAGAAAAGGCTCAAGCTGCTCGGCGATCTCGATACGCTGGGTGCGGGGTTCCAGCTCGCGAGCCACGACCTCGATATCCGCGGCGCGGGCAATCTCGTCGGCGACGAGCAATCGGGGCATATCCGCGAGGTCGGTTTCGAGCTTTACCAGTCGATGCTCGAGGAAGCGATACTGGTCGCCAAGGCCGAGGACGCCGGCAAGCTGCCGCCGCGCGAGGCACTGTCGCCGGTGATCACCATCGACGCGCCGATCCTGATCCCCGAGGATTATGTCCCCGACCTGCCGCTGCGGATGGCGCTCTATCGCCGCCTCAACGACGCGCAGGATCGTCCGGCGCTCGACGCCTTTGCCGCCGAGATGATCGACCGCTTCGGCCCGCTGCCGCCCGAGACGGCGAACCTGGTCCAGCTGATGGAGATCAAGGCCAACGCGAAACTCGCGGGCATCGCCAAGCTCGACGTCGGGACCAAGGGCGCGCTCGTCAGCTTCCACGGCGACCAGTTCGCGAACGTCCCGGGCCTCATCGCCTATGTCGAAAGGCTCAAGGGCCGCGCGCGCATCCGGCCGGACAACAAACTGTCGATCAGCGGCGATTGGGTCAGCACCGGCGCGCGGCTGAACGGCGCACTGCAATTGTCTAAGGGATTGGGCAAGCTGGCCAAGCAGGGGGGATGATCGGGGTCGTCATTGCGAGGAGGGTAGCGACGAAGCAATCTCCAGCTATCGTCATGGCGCTGGATTGATGGCTGGAGATTGCTTCGCTTCGCTCGCAACGACGGAGTTTATCGCAGCAAAGCCACCAGCTCATCCCCCGGCACCGGCCCCGACTTCAGGAACCCCTGCCAGGTCGCAACGCCGAGGTCCTTCAACCGCGCGAGCTGCGCCTCATGCTCGATCCCCTCGGCGACCACCAGCAGGCCGAGCGCGCGCGCAAGGTCGACGATCGCGCGCACGACGATGCGGTCGCGGTCGCTGCCGTCGATCGTGCGCGTGAAGCCGCTGTCGATCTTGAGATAATCGATGGGCAGCCGCGCCAGGAGCGACAGGCTCGAATAGCCGGTGCCGAAATCGTCGATCGCGATCGCGCAGCCGAGGTCGCGGATCTGCGCGAGCTGCGCCGCGGCGCTCGCAGGGTCGCTCAGCATCGCCTGTTCGGTGAGTTCGAGCGTCAGCCGGCCGGGGTGGACCCCCGCCTTTTTGGCCATCGCCGCGAAGCGGTCGGCGAAATCGGGATCGCCCAGGTCGGCGGCGGTGATGTTGAGCGAAACGCGCAGCTTCGCCAGCGCCTTCGGCCACCCTGCCATCTCGTGCAGCGCGACGCGGTGCGCATGTTCGGTGAGCTCGCATTCGAGCCGCGCCGCGCGCGCCGCGGTCACCAGCGCCCCCGCGCCGAGCAGCCCCAGTTCGGGATGCTGCCACCTCAGCAGCGCCTCCACCCCGGTCATCGCCCCGCTCGCGACGTCATATTGCGGCTGGTAATGGATCACCACCTCGCCCGCCGCGAGCGCGGCCTTGACCATCGCGCCGTCGCGCGCCGAGGCGGGGCGCGCGAGCTGGTCGCTCGCGGTGCGGAGCTGCTCGGCGACCGGCTCGTCGCGCGTGATCCGCGCGGCGGCGATGCGGATCGCGAGGCGGCCGTTGGGGTCGCCCACCATCGGCTCGGCGAGCGCGACGTGGAGCGCGCGTTCCTGTGCGCGCAGGGCCCCGAGCGACAGCGCCGCCGCGGGCACGATCAGGAAGCGCGGCCCGTCGAGCCGGTCGACGTGCGAGCCGCGCCCGAACTCGTCGCCCGCAAAACTCTCGAGCCGCCGCGCGATCTCCTCCAGCACCGCGTCGCCCGCCTCGGTCCCCGCGCTATTGTTGATCCGCGCGAGCTGGTCGACCTGGACCAGGATGACGCCGATGTCGGCATCGTGGCGCAGGTGGAGTTCCTCGAGATGCCGGACGGCCGCGGCGAATGTGTCAACTATGCGATTCATCGGCGCCGCCATAGCAGGCATTGCTTGCCAATCTCCCCCCTTTTGCAGCAAGATTGCCAGGATGACGCGATTGTCCCCCTCGTCTGCCGTCCCGCTGACCGACGGCCACGGCCGCCGGATCGACTATCTGCGCCTGTCGGTGACTGATCGCTGCGACCTTCGTTGCCGCTATTGCATGGCCGAGGACATGACCTTTCTGCCCCGTTCGGCGGTGCTCAGCATCGAGGAGATGGGCGAGCTCGCGGCGCGTTTCGTCGCGCGCGGGGTGCGGCGCATCCGGCTGACGGGGGGCGAGCCGCTGGTGCGGCGCGGCATCGATTTGCTCGCCACGCGACTCGGGGCGCTGGTCGGGCACGGGCTCGACGAGCTGACGCTGACCACCAACGGCATGCGCCTCGCCGAACATGCGCCGATGCTCGCCGATGCCGGCGTGCGGCGGATCAACGTCAGCCTCGACACGCTCGACCGGGCCGCGTTCCGTCATATCACCCGCGTCGGCGACGTCGACGTCGCCCTCAAAGGCATCGCCGCCGCGCGCGCCGCGGGGATCGCGGTCAAGATCAATATGGTCGCGCTCGCCGGGCTCAACGAGGACCAGCTGCTGCCGATGCTGGACTGGTGCGCGACAACCGGCTGCGACCTGACGTTGATCGAGACGATGCCGCTCGGCGAAGTCGAAGGCGACCGCAGCGACCATTATATCCCGCTGCACGCGTTCATCGCACCGCTGCGCGAATCGCACGCGATCTTCCCCGTCGACAAGAGGACCGGCGGCCCCGCGCGTTATTTCGGGGTCGAGGACAGCCCTGTCACGCTCGGGCTGGTCACCCCGCTCAGCGATAATTTCTGCACCACCTGCAACCGCATCCGCCTGACCGTCGAGGGGCGCATCTATATGTGCTTGGGGCAGGACGACCATGTCGACCTGCGCGCGGCCTTGCGCGAAGGCGGCGACGTCGATGGCTTGATTGATGCCGCATTGGCTGGCAAACCCCGCGCGCATGACTTTCAGATCGAACGAAAGTCCGCACCGGCGGTCGCGCGTCATATGAGTGCAACGGGCGGGTAGCACCCCGCTCCACGGGGGACCAATATGCATCGCAAGATCGCGCTCGTCGCATCGAACGCGCCCGCGGGACTGGAGGCCGAGGCCGAGCTGCGCCCGCTCTACGACTTCGTCGATCTCAACGAGGCCGACATGCTGATCGTGCTCGGCGGCGACGGCTTCCTGCTCCACATGCTGCATCAGTTGCTCGACCAGCGGCGCAGCATGCCGGTGTTCGGGATGAACCGCGGCACGATCGGCTTCCTGATGAACGAGTTCCGCATCGAGGGGTTGCTCGACCGGCTCGCCGCGGCGCGCCCCTTCCTGATCCATCCGCTGTCGGGCGACATCACGACCGTCGGCGGCGAGCGGCATATCCTGCCCGCGATCAACGAGATCTCGCTGCTGCGCGAAACGCGCCAGGCGGCGAAGCTCGAGGTGCTGATCAACGAAAAATCGATGCTCGAGGAACTGTCGTGCGACGGCGTGCTGGTATCGACGCCCGCGGGATCGACCGCGTACAACCTCAGCGCCAACGGGCCCATCCTGCCGCTCGAATCGCAGATGCTGGCGCTGACGCCGATCAGTCCTTTCCGCCCGCGGCGCTGGCGCGGCGCGCTAGTCCCCGAATCGACGAGCATCCGCTTCAATGTCCGCGAGGCCGCAAAGCGCCCGGTGAGCGCGGTCGCCGACCAGCGCGAAATCCGCGACGTGAAGACCGTGCTGGTCACCACCGACCGCAGCCGGCCGCTGACCCTGCTCTTCGATCCCGACCAGGGGCTCGACGAACGCATCGCAATGGAACAATTTATCGTCTGAGGGGCGTTTTGCGTGGCGGCACCGGCCCGCTTCCCCGCCCGCCCTCCCATAGTTTGCTATCGTCGGGAGGCCGGGCGGGGAAGCGGGCCGGTGCCGCAACAAATTGTGCCGATACCCTCTTGCAAAATACAGCGCGCGGCGGCAAAGGGGCCGCCTTGCCCGCCACGGCGGGGTGTTCCTCGGTAGCTCAGCGGTAGAGCAATCGACTGTTAATCGATCGGTCGTAGGTTCGAATCCTACCCGGGGAGCCATTCTTCGAAACACGGATATGCCAAGCCCGCGCGGCCGCGCCCCGGCCCGTCGCGCGCCTGATAATGGTGCACCCGACAGGATTCGAACCTGTGGCCCCCAGATTAGGAATCTGATGCTCTATCCTGCTGAGCTACGGGTGCTTATGGGAAACGTCAGTATTTCCGCTGATTTCGCTAAGGCCGGGCCGCGGGGGCGTCAAGGGCGAAGGGAACAAAGCGGAAAAACGCGGCACAGCGCGGCACATTGACGGCACATTTTATGTCACACTCCAATTCGGCAGCGGTTCGGCGCATTCGGGGGGCGATGTCTCTCGCGGTCGGCTTTATGCTGGGCGCCATGCTGAGTGCCTTTCTCCCCATCCTGCTGTTCGCCGGTGCGCCGACGCCTGCCGTGTCGTCCGCCCAGCCCGTGCCCGCCGAGGGGCCGGGGCTGTGGTTCGATTGCACGGCGACGTGGGTGTGGGATGGCGACGGGCCGATCGCCTGTGCCGAGGGGTTCAAGGTGCGGCTGTCGGGGGTCGCGGCGCGCGAGATCGACGAGACGTGCCGGCCCGGCCACCCGTGCCCCGACGCCAGCGGCGCGGCGTCACGCGACGCGCTGGTGACGATCCTGGGCGGAGCGCGTGGAACGCTGCCCACCGGGCATGTCGAGGTGGCCCCGATCCGGCTGCGCTGCCTGTTCGCCGGCGGCACCTACGATCGCATCGCGGCATGGTGTTCGGTTCCCGCGACGGCCTCGCGGCCCGCGATCGACATCAGCTGCGCGATGATCGCCAGCGGCACCGCGCTGAAATGGGACCGCCACTGGGGCAGGCATCGCTGCCCGTCCTGACCGAATCGCTTGCGAACATTCGGGGAACGCGATTAGCGTCGGCGCATGGGCGACCGGCGACGAACTTCCAGTATCCATGACGGGCTGACGCTGGCCGATATGGTGCGGATCGGGGTGAAGGCCTATGCCGCCTGCAATTATTGCCAGCGCCAGCAGGCGATCGACCTGCCCGCGCTGATCGCCAGGGTCGGCCCCGATTTCAGCCTGTTCAACCGCCGCAACAAACCGTGCAAGTTGACCGCGGGCTGCTTTGGCTACACCTATTTCGCGACCGATCGATGGGGCGGAATCATCACCCCGTTCCGCGACGACGCGCACGGCCACCGATGGATGCTGGAGGCGATCGGCGAGCGGCAGGCGAGGCAGGAGGCCGAACAGGCGAGGAGGAGAGACGATCATGCCCCATCATGAAGTGCGCGGGCCCGATCCCGACGGCGACTGGTTCGTCGTCGCGATCGACGGCGAGGAGGAAACGCAGCTCGACGAAGCCTATTCGAGCGGCGCCGCGGCGCAGGCGGCCGCCGACGCGCTCAATGCCGCCGACGCCTGATGCGGCGCAGATGCGGTACGTCGTCGCGCCGTGCCGCGACGCCTTTGTCGTGATCGACACCGCGGCGACGGTGACGCTGCCCGACTGCCGGCTCGCAGTCGACGGGCCGTTCGCGTCGCCAGAGGCGGCGGCGGCGAGCTGCGCCGCGCTCAACCGGCGCGCGCGCTGACGATGGCAAAGGACTGGCCCGACCCCAGCGGCGAGGAACGCGACGTTTCGCTCTGGGCAATCTGGACCGTCGGCGCGATCAGCGCGTTCGGGGCGCTGGCAATGATCTGGGGCTGGTTGCCCTGATCATTCCCACTCGGCGCGCGGTGGGCGACAGATCAGCGTCCTGACCGCCGTGTCGCGGATCAGTCGGCACGCCGCGTCGAGCGCGCGGGCGTTGTCCATGCCCCATCGGTCGCGCGCGTCCTGCACCGCTTCCAGCGCTTCCTCGCTGTCCAGCGCCTCGGCCGTCATCGCGGGACGATCGGCGCGGTTGAAGGTGTCAGCAGGCAGGCTCAGCTCGACCCGCGGCCTTTGCTGCCCGTCGCAGCTCGACGCAGACGCGAGCACGCTGGCGGGCAGAAGGGCGAGAATCAGGCAGGTCTTGCGTCGCATCGGTCAGTTCCTTTTGCTGGGCCGCGTCGGTCGCCGCCCCGATTTTCAGTTCGTCGGTGCGGCGATCGGCGGCCTGCCGTTCGCGCGCGCGCTGCGCCGCGTCGGCCTTTGCCTGCGCCGCCGCCTGTTCGGCCAACAGGTCGGCGCGCGCGTCGGCGCGGATCGCCCCGATCGCGGCGCTGATTGCCAGCCACAGCAGCGCGGCGCCCAGCACCAGCGTCACCCCCTGCGCGATGCGCGGCGCCCAGGTCGCCCCGACGCGCCCGATCAGTTTGCGGACCAGCCACGGCCCGATGAAGGGGAGCAGCGGGATCATGCCGCTTCCCCTTCCATCGTCGGCACCGGCTTGTCGGGCGGGTTTTCCACCAGCACCGGCGCGGGGTCGTCGGACTTGGCCTTGCCGCCGCTCGAGCTGCCCAGCCAGAAGCCGATCGCCAGCATCGCGAAGTTCACCCAGGCGCCGATGATATTGCCCTTGGTCACGTCGTCGCTGGTCCATCCGAGCACGAACGCGCTGACCAGCCCGAAGCCGAGCAGGACATAGGCCGACACGGCGACCACGATGCGCAGGTGCGGGACCTTCATCGCATCGCCTCCGCCAGTTTTCGGTCATACCCTTTTTGCCCCTTGCCGTTGTAACCGCGGGCAAAGGCCAGGCAGTCGGCGGGGTCGGTCGAAAGGGCGCGGAAAGCACGGGTCAGCCCGTTGACCTCGATGAAGCGCGCCAGCGCCTCATAATGGTTGCGCTCGGCGCGGGTTAGCCACCACACGAACTCGACCGCATTGCCCGCGAACACCGCCTGCGCGCGGCGCGCGGGGTCGGCAAAGGCATGCGCGCCCATGATCTGGAACTTGCCCCACGACGCGCTTTCGAACGCCGCGATGGGCGAGCGCATCGCCGCATCGGCGACTTTCTCCCAGCTGTCGTTGATGCCGTCGCGGTCGGCGTCGATCGTGTAGCCGCCGGGCGTCGGGTTCGACAGGAACGGAATGTTGATGCGCAGCCGGCGCCAGAAATAATGGCGCTCGTACAGGCATTTCAGGCGGCCCGCATCGTCCCACCCGCCGCCGGCGCTCTCGACCTTGGCCACCGCTGCCAGCTGCCGAGCGGTGCCGCCCAGCCGCGCTGCGATCTGCTCGATTTCGGCGGGGGTCACCGCCGGCGCGTCGCGGTTGACGAAAACATTCAGGATCGCCGATCGCGTCGACGGGCCGCGCAGGCCGTCGACGATCAGGTTCGCGCCGTGGGCATTCAGCCACAGCTGCAGGTCGCGCAGGTTCATGTCGATTCCTTTGTTGCGAACGGGTCAGGCGGGCGGGCGCAGCCAGCCAATGTAGTGCAGCGTCGCGAGGATCACGCTGCCGACGGTGCCGAAGAAGCCGACGCCGACCAGCCACTTGGCAAAGCCGATCACCGTGTCGCGCCCGGCCTTGTCGTTGACCAGCGTGTCGACCTTGCCGTCGACCTTTTCGACCGTATCCTTGATCTCGCGGATTTCGCGGTCGCGGGTGATGCGGATTTCCTGCGCGCGCTCGCCTTCCGCCTCGAGCCTTGCCACCTTGGCGCGGAGTTCGGCGAGGTCGCTCGCCACCTTGCCCTGGTGCCGCCGCGCCCATGTGTCGAACAGGCGGTCGGCGATGACGTCGAGCTGCGCGTCGTTCCCGGCGTCGCTCACGGCCGCCCCTCGTCTTCGTCGCGGATCCGCCGCCGGTCGGCGGGCGGCACCAGCACCGCCGCATAGATGGCGCCGGCCATCAACAGCGACGCGAGCGCCAGCATCAGCGCGCCGATGATCTGGCCGAGGGTCACAGCGGGCTCGGCAATGTGTCGTCGTAGAACTGCCCGCCCGGCGCAAAGGCGCGCCGCCGCGCCGCCGCCAGCTGGTTTCGCGGCTCGTACAGATCGCTGATCGTGTGGCGGAAATCGATGGCCCCCAGCCCGCGAAAGGCCTTGGCATTGCCATAGGGACAGGCCAGCGCGCCGTCGATGATGTCCCATCGATAGATGGCCCACGATGGGGCCGCCTGCTGGAGGCCGCTCGCCGACTGGCCCGGCAACACGCCGAAGCCGCAGACGCAATCGAAGGCGGCGGGGTTCGCCGGTTCGGCGCCGTTCCATCCCCGCGTCGCGGCGTAGCGCATCTGCGGCGTATCGATCACGGTCGGCAAGGCGGGATCGGCGAAGTTGCCGACACGCGACGTGCTGGTCCCCGTCATGCCGGTGTTCTCGGTCCCGGTGACCGCGAAGTTCGGCGTGATCGCGGCCTCGGTCATCGAGATCATGTTGGTGATGCGCAGGAAGTTGACCGTGTTGCCGACCTTGCCGCTGTCGGTACGGCCCGCGCGATTCATCGTCAGCCAGACGACGTGCAGCATCGCGTGATTGCTTGCGGCGTTCCATGCCTGCGCGGTGTCGACGGGATCGGTCCCGCCCTGCACCGTGTTGTCGAGAATATACTGCTTGATGGCGGCGGGGGCGTTGACATAGGCGCGCGTGTTCGCGTCGCCTGAACTATGCGAGGGGCTGCCGTAGAGCCCGCCCTTCGGCGTCAGCTCGAGCTTCAGCTTGTCCGACGCCGCATTGCTGCCGATGACGAAAGTCGGGTGACAATCGGCCTCGTCGCTCGCGTCGCGCCCGGTCAGCTTGGCGAACTGGCGCCACGCACGGTTATGCAGAACCTGCCCGTTGGTCGGCACCGCGCTGAGATCGTCGAATTGCACCGACAGGATCGTGCCGGGGAAGATCGCGTCGCCATCGGGAAGCTCCATCGAACCGTCGTAAGCGGTCGGCTCCGAAGCTCCGAAAAGGACCGATTTCGTCATGCCAGCCACCCTTTCGGCTTGAAGTGAAACTCGATCAGCGCCTGCGCGAGCCACCAGTTGGTATCTTCGTGGAAATGGTTGAGGTCGGCGCCGCCCTTGTGGATCGATATCCACCGCCGCGGAATGCGACCCAGCGTCACCCAATCGCCCGCCGAAACATAGTCGTTCGACGATTGCGCCTCGCTCTCGCCGGTCATCTGCCAGATCGAAGGCCAGACCGTCCCGTCATAGGGATAGTCGCCGCGCAGGAACTTGTAGACGTCGAAGAAATTCCCGCCGTAGCGCAGGCGGAACTCGGCGTTTTTGGCCAGCATGTCGTTATGCGCCGTCGATCCGGCGTCCATCGCCCCCGTTGAGAAAGGCCAGTCGCCCATCAGGATGAAGCGCCGTTCGTCCTGCGGCAGCTTTTCGATCATCGCGCCCGCCATGTCGAACGACAACTGGTTGTCGCCGTCATTCTCGGTCGCCCAGATCAGCTTGATCGCATGGTCCAGCGGGTCGGGGGCAAGCCAGAAGGGCGTTCCGGGGTTGACCGTGATGTCGCCGGTCCCGTCGACCTGTTCGATCGTATAGACCAGGGTGACCGCATTGATGCCGGTGCCGGTGTTGGTCAGGCGGCAGGCCTGGTTCCCGATGAAGCCGTCATAGATGTCGAGCGAGGTGCCGCGCTGCGCCGACGGCCCGTTCGATCCCGGAGATGTCGTGCAACCCACCGCGCCGCTGGCCGCAAGCGTCGTGCCGCTGTTCAGGGTGATGTTCATCGGGATCGCGCCCATGCGCGCGGCAATCTCGTGGCTTTTCTGCGCCGACTGGCCTCGGTTGATCACGCGCCACGCCATGTCGTACTGGCTCAGAAGATAGGCAAGGTGGCGCGGCAGCGACCCGTTGATCCCCGCGCGCGAGTTGACCGTCGCGCCCGCCGACACGACGCCCGATCCCTGCATGGCGCTGTGTCCGATCCCGTCGACGGTCTTCCGCATCTGCGCCCGCTTCGCGCTTTCGAACTGGTTGGCGACGATCGACTTGCCGGGGACCGAGGCGAACAGCGCCGCGCGGCGGGTCACCGTGTCGCTGGCGTCGACGCCGCCGAAGGCGCCGAGCGACGCGGGGTTGCGCGTGTCGAGCCCGATGGTGGCGGCCGCGGCGATGGCGTCGGGGCCCGCCGCGAGCAGCGACGAACCGCCAAGGTTCAGGTCGTCGGCAACCACTTCCAGGGCATCGACGTGCGGTGCGACGTCCTCGATATCGGGCAGCGCAGCCGAGACCGCGACGAAACCGGCATTCTCCAGAATCTCGTCGCGTGCCGTCTCGGCCCGGACCGCCGCCTGGCGCGCGGCCAGCGTGTTTTCGCCCTGCTGGACGACGACGCGCTGGTCGATGACCTGAACCGTAACTGCACCCATCTTGTCAGCTCCCCAGTCGCGTCAGCTTGACGCCGAGGAACAGCGACTTGTGGCCCCCCGACGGCGTGCGGTGCACCCGCGCATAAACTTCGATCTCGCGCCCGATCTCGGGTGCGGCGCCCAGGTCCTGCACCTGCGTTTCGGTCAGCGAGCAGGTGAAGACCGTGTCCTCGCCCTCCAGCACCGGCGTGCTCACCGCCATCGCGACCGCACTGCCGGCCAGGCGCAGGTCGGGAAAGGTCATCACGTCGGCGGCAAAGCTGTCGGCCGTGGCGTCGTCGCCCTCGATCGTCACGACCAGCGCATAGGGCGCATCGTTCGCCATGACGTCCTCGACATATCCCGCGCCCGCACCCTCGACCAGCGCGCGGTAATTCTGTGGTGCCGCCATCGTCATCCTTCCTTAGACATAGTTCCAGTTGTCGGGCCTGATGCCGATCGGCAGGCCGCCGGGGTCGCCGACGATGTCGCCGCCGCCGCTGCTGGCGCTGAGCACATAGCCGATGAAGTGCCGCCCGGGATCGTCGGCGGTGGTCACCGCGCCCGATGCGCCGCCCGTCACCGCGCCATAGGTCACGGCGCCGCCGGTGCGGTCGGGATCGTCGTAATAAATCCAGTAGGGCGTGTCATAGGCCAGCCCGGTGATCGTCGCCCCGTCGATCGCCACCGGCGCGCTTTGGCCGGTGTAGCGGCGTTCGTGGTCGGCGATGACGATCGACGCATCGCTGCCCGCATCGACCGAGGTGATCAGGTCGCCGCCGGCGATGTTCAGTATCTCGCTGGCCTTGATCACCGTTTCCAGATAGCCGACCGGCGCCACATTCTCGGCAAAGGCGATGTCCAGGTCCTCCCCCGTCGGGATCACCGGCGCCGGCGGCGGCGACGCCGTCGACCCCAGCACCGCCGCATGCTTGTCGGGATTTTCGCCCTTCAGTTCGAAACTGGTCAGCCCGGTCAGCGGGTCGTAACTCTTGCCGCGGATCACCACGTCCAGGTCGGTCGGCCACAGCCCGATATCGGCGTCCAGCGTCAGCGTGTCGCCGGGCTGGTACGCGCGCCATTCGGGGCCCAGCACGATATTCGCCGGCGGCTCGCGCCGCTGCCACAATTCATATTGCGCCAGCTCGGCCGCCTGGTCCGCCGACTGGACCAGGTCGTACTGGATTTCCTCGGTCTTTTCCTCGCCGTCGGCGGTGACGAAATCCTCGACCGACTGCTCGGTCGCCTGGACGTAATTCCACTGGTTCGCCTCGCTGCGATAGCGCGGCACGATGGTGTTTACCCGCTCGCGCCAGGTCTGGCCGCTCGCCGATTCGGCGACGTCGCCCTTGATGTCCCGCGCCCGCACCGTCGCCAGCGACACGCGCGGCGCCAGATAGTCGAAGGTCAGCACCCCGTCGGTGCCGATCACCGGCTCGCACGCCCCCGCCTGGCAGAGGCGCTTCAGATTGTTCCAGCTGTCGCCCGGCTCGTACAGGTCGCCGCCGACGGTCCAGCCATTGGCGTCGCACACATTGTCCCACGCGACCGCGGCGTTCAGGTCGATGCCGGACGCCTCCAGCCCCGGGCCGAACACCAGCTTGCCGTTCTCGCGACGGCCCAGCGCATAGGCGACCGCGTGCTGCGCGGGCGATTCGCTATATTCCCACGTCGTTTCGTCGTCGATCCGGTGCGCCCCCGACCCGCCGGGATAGGTGCTGTCCTGCCGCGCGTCATAGGTCGACACGCCCTGGCGGATGACGGTGATCGGGGGCAGGCCCTGGGCGAATACCTTGCCCTCCTTGTCGAACTTGAACGACAGCGCGATCGCCGCCTTGCCCGACAATTTATAATCGCTGCCCCATCCCGGCGGCGTGCCCCACCCCTGCCCCGGCGCGGCCTCCAGAGCCGCCGTCTCGGGCTGTTGCCCCAGCTGTTCGTCCTTCCACACGAACCCGCCGTAATAGCCGGTGGCGGCCGAGCCGCTGAACGGCACCGTCGCATGGTCGAACTGCACCGCCTCGATCGCGTGGATCGGCCCCGCGCACGACAGCAGGATCACCAGCATGCGATAGGGGTTGTACACCTTGCCCACCTTGCCGCCCCAGGCGACGTCGTGCACCTGCGCCCCCGCGCTGCTCGATCGCCCGACCGCATAGATCATCGGCGAATTGGCGCCGAACATCCTCCTTTCCACCTGCCCCACGGCGGCAGGCTTCTTGGCGAGCAGATTGCCCGCGGTGGTTGCGACGACGGCGACGGCCGCGGCGATCGCGGCGATCGTCTCCCCGCCGGGAATGAAGGAAGCCACCGTCGATACGAGGCCCGCGACCTTGCCGACGAATTTCAGCGCGCCGCTCACCAGCCGATCCTCCACGCCCCGGTGCAGTCGGCGTTGACCGCCAGCACCGATTCGATCCGGCGAAAGCCGGTGGCGGCGTGCCACCCGAACACATTGCCATGCCCGTCGGCGACCATCACCGCCGCCAGCCCGCGCGGCCCGCCGGGTTCGTCGGCGCCGGGCACGGTGCACAGATCGCCGACGCGCATCATCGCGGGCGGAATGCGCGGGAACAGGCTGGTCAGCATGTCTTCGACCGTTTCGAACCCCATTTTTTCCAGCGCGCGCCGCGCCTGCAGCGGGCTGCGGATCGACGGCAGCGCGGGCGGCTTTGCCCCCATCGCGCGCGCCTGCGCATGCGCCAGCGCGATGCAATGATGCCGCGCGCGCCAGTCGAGCGGGCGTTCGCGCCACACGTCGATCAGCGCCCCGGTGCGCCGCCCGCGCTCGGCCAGCGACAGCGGCCTCACCGCAGCGCGTCCAGCCAGGTGCGCCCGCCGCCCCCGCCGCCCGGCGTCGTGCTG
Organism: Sphingomonadaceae bacterium 3R27E2-A; assembly: GCA_005503165.1. Classification (GTDB taxonomy): domain Bacteria; phylum Pseudomonadota; class Alphaproteobacteria; order Sphingomonadales; family Sphingomonadaceae; genus Sphingopyxis. The sequence continues at coordinate 37,437 of SCNT01000015.1, read as the reverse complement.
CCCCCCGCCTTGCCGCTGGGCGCCGGCTGCGTCCCCCACGGCACGGTGAATTCGACGTCGGTGCAATTGTCGCAGCCCTTTTCGCCGGCCCAGATGCTCTGGTGAAAGCGAGAGGAAATCACGTTTCCGCGGTTCGTCAGGAACAGTTTTTCGGCGCGGGTGATCAGCGCCAGCGCGATCGTCCGCGTGCCCCGGCCCAGCCGGTTGCGCACGAAATCGACCACCCAGTCGGCGATGCGGTCGGCCGCCGCGACCTCGCCCGTCGCGGGGTCGAGCTCGCCCGCCCACGCCTGCACCCGGCACCCCGACAGCGCCGGGTCCATCAGCACCGACAGCGCGGTGGCGGGCTTCGGCGCCAGCACCAGCGAACCCGCGGGCGCCATGTCGCCGATCCCCGATTCGACCGGGTCCATCTCCGCCACCGCGCCCCACACCGGATCGCGCACGGCATAGATGTCGCCGTCGTACCGCATCGCGCCGCCGTCGCTCAGCCGCACCGCCCCGCCCGGGAAGTCGAATTTGGCGAAGGTCGCCAGCGTCGTGACCGCCACTATGCGTCTTCCTCGATCGAAAAGGCGACGCCGCCCAGCCGCATCCGGTCGATCGTCCAGCTCAATTGCTCGCCGCCCAGCAGCCCCTCGATCCGCGGCGCAAAGTCCAGCACGTCATTGTCGTCGGGCGCGACGCGCAGCATCGTCGTCAGCGCCAGCGCCGCCTCGCCGTCGGCGTCGGCGAAACCCGACTCGGCGATCAGGTACAGGTCGCGCTCGCCATCGGTGACCACCGAAACCCATTGCCCCGCCATCCACGACGCGCCGGGGGTGAAGCCGTCGGCGTTCAGCGTCATGCCCAGCTGCCCCGCCCCCGCGACCAGCGGCGCGCCGATCGGCCCCGACGCCAGCCCGACCTGCCGCACCCGCCAGCGCACCCCCATCTTCAGCCCCAGCGACAGCGCCGCCGACCAGCGCCGCGCATCGTCCAGCGACAGCGGCGGCAGCACGACGTCGACCGCCCAGCGGTTGCCCAGCCGGTTCACCCGGTCGGTCGCCCCGCCCAGCAGCCCGGGCGGCGCGCCGCCGAAATCCTGCTCGCGCCAGGTCACGCTCGCCGGACCCGGCGAGTCGGGCAGGTCGACCAGAGACATGCCTATCGCCGCCCCAGCGTCCGCGCTTCGATCCCGCGGATCCGCGCGATCGCATTGTCGCCGCCCATCCGGGCCAATGCCGGCGCGCTGGCCGCGATCCCTCCCGCCACCTTCCGCTCGACCACGACGTCGAACAGGTCGCCCTTGATCACCCGCACCGTCATCTCCCCGCCGCTGGCGCGGTCGTTCGCGGGGGTGATGTGCATCGTCTCGCCCGCCGACACGCGGGCGAGGGGCTGGCCGTTCAGCGACAGCAGGTTCGTGTCGACGCCGGGCAGGCCGCCCAGCTTCATCGCCCCGCCGGTGGCGAAACCGGGCGTGCCCGCGCCGCCATAGCTGCCGTTGCCGAAGGTCACCGCGCCGACCTTGAACCCCTTGCCGTCCGTCGCCAGCTGCGCGATGCCGTCGACCAGCGACAGCACCGCGCCCAGCGTGTCGAGCCAGTCGCCCGACTTGATCGACCGCGTCAGCCGGTCGAGCTGGCCCAGCGTGCCGTCGACCATCTGCGCCATGCTGCCGACGATGCGGACGTTCGCCGTTTCGGCGCGGTCGGCCATGTCCTCGAACAAGCCGCCGACGCGATCGATTTCGTCGCGCGCGATGTCCTCGATCGACGTCGTGCCATCGACCGTCTCGATGCCGGGGAAGCTGTTGTCGCCCGGCGCGGTGGCGATCAGGTCGCGGTGCAGGCCCAGATATTCGCGGCGCAGCGCGCGGATCGCCTCGCCATGCGCGGCGGCCGACAGCTGGCCGTCCTTTAGCGCCTGGTCCAGCACCGCCATTTCGCTGGCGAACTGGCGCTGGTCGGCCTGTTCGGGGAACAGCCGGTCGAGGATATTCTGCGTCGCGTCGCGCAGCCCCGCCATCTTCTCGGTCAGCTTGCCGGTCGCCGCCTCGAGCTGGGGGAAGTCGGAGGTTGCCGCCTTGCGCGCGCTGCTGCCCGCCGCGGCCATCGCGACATCGGCTTTCTTCGCCGCCTCGGCCGTGCGGATCCAGTCCGACGCGCCGAGCCCGGGCGCCATCGCCGAAAGGTCGAAGCCGCCGGGCATGCCGCCGACCGCCCTGGTCGTCGGCCAGCCGACCGGCGGAGCCAGCCGGAACGGCTGTTTGGCGGGGAGCGCGCTGCCCCAGTTCACGCCGGTTCCGGTTGGCGCCCGACGGCGCGGCGCTGCCTTCGGTTTGGGAAGGGCGTCCGCCATGCGCGGATCCATCGTCAGTTCGACCGGCGGACCGAGATCGTCCATCTGGAACTGCGCGAACTGGGCGGAGATACTTTTCCCGCCCAGTGCGATCGGCGTCCAGTCGAGCCGCGAGAAATAATTCCACGCCTTGACCGCCTTGCCGCCCCATTCGACCAGCTTGGCCAGGGCGTCGACCAGCTCGAGGATCGAGTCGGCATTGTCCGACACCGCGACTGCGATCTTGGCTTCCAGCACCTGTTTCAGCTCGGCCATCTTGTCGGCGGCGGCGTCGGCCTTCTGGATCATCGCGTCGTCCAGCACGATGCCCAGCTTGTGCGCGGCGTCGCGCAGGCCGTTCACCCCGGCGGCGCCCTCGGCCAACAGCGGGGCGAGCAGCTGGCCCGACCTGCCGAACAGGTCGACCAGATATTTGGCGCGGGTCGCGGGGTTGTCGATCTTCTTCAGCCCCTCGGCGATCAGCGGGATCGCGTCGCCCGCGTCGATGATATGGCCGTTGGCGTCGCGGATATCGACGCCCAGCGCCTTGAACGCCGCCGCTTCCTTCTTCGACCCGGTGGCGGCGGCGCCGATGCGCTTGGTCAGCTGCGCCAGCGCCATGTCCATCTGTTCGGTTTCGACGCCCGCCTGCGACGCGGCATAGCGATATTCCTGCAGCGCGCGCGTCGTCACGCCCAGCTGCTGCGCCTGCTCGCCCAGCGACGACGCATAGTCGAGCCCGGCCTTCGCCACCTCGATAATCTTGTCGACGGTGAACGCCGCGACCATGCCGCCGATCGCGCCCTTGATCGCGCCGGCGGCGCTCTCCATCCCCTTGCGCATCTTCGAAACGTCGTCGGCCGCGCGCTTCGCCCCCTTGGTGAATTCGGCGGAGTCCATGCCCAGCGTCACCAGCAATTTGGCAACGGGGTCACTCACGCCGCATTCCTTTCTTTTGCTTCATTATCGAACTTGATGTTCCAGGCCTTGATCGTCCGGTCGATCCGCGCCTCGCGCGCTTCGTCGCTTTCGGGCGCCGGCGGCAGCAGGTCGTCGATCTTCGCCACCCGGCCCAAGGCGACATTGCCCGTCGCCCAGGCGTCCCACGCCCGCCGTTCCAGCCAGGCGTCGACCGCGATCATCACCGTGCGCGGCGTCGCGTCGGCCCAGTCGGCCAGCGACTGCCCCGCCTGCATCCACAATTTCAGCAGCCCCGCGACGGTCCACGCGGGGTCGTCGTCCTCGCCCGCGCCGGTCAGTCCGCCGCGGGCACCGGCTCCCCCTCGGCCTCGCCCTCTTCGGGAAAGGCGCGCTGGATCGCCAGCTTCAGCGCGTCGAACGTGCCCTTGCCGTTCAGCATCGCCAGCAGGCGGTCGTCGTCGGGCATGCCATCGCCATGATGCTTGACCAGCGCGGCGCGCAGCAACTGGCCCAGGTGCGACCAGCGCGGATTTCCGAACAGGCCCGGATGCCTGAACTGCGCGAACAGGTCGACCAGCGATTTGTCGGTCGCGGTTTCGAACCGCTCGATCGCCGGCATGTTCAGCGCCAGCAGATAGCGGTCGCCGCGGAACGTCAGCGCCGCCTCGCCCGCCAGCGCCGATTCCATCGGCGCCGCGGGGGGCGCCTTACCCTTGCCCTTGGGCATGTCAGGCGGTGGCGCCCTGGGTGATCGCGCCCGTGGGCTTGATCGTCACCTGGCACGTCTGCTTGCCGCGCACCGGCTTGCTGTCGAAGTTCAGCGCGGTGACGAAGCCGGCGAAGGTGCGGTCCTCGGTCCCGGTCGCGGCCTTCGGCTGCGTCTTGAAATAGCGCACGGCGCTGGTGCCGACCGCCTGCACCGCCGCGATCAGCGCGTCGTCGTTGGTCGAGCCCGCGACATAGTGCAGCGTGACCGTCATCTCGGTCGTGTCGTACACGCCCTCGGCGATATATTCCGCCGCGTCGCCGCTGTCGTGCGTCGTCGCGTCGATCACCTCGCGGGTGAAGCCCGGTTCGGTGATGTCCAGGATTTCGCCCAGCGCGGTCAGCGATTCCGCCGCCGTCCCCATGAAGAGCTTGGCGCCCTTGTTGATCCGTGCCGCCGTCGTCATTTCCCAGTCCTTTCCTGAAACGGCTACGCCGCCTGGTGGTGAAACATCATGTCGTCATACAGGCCGAACAGCCGCGTCTGATCCGCCAGATCCTCGACCGGCAGCGCGCCCGACCCCACGACCTCGGCGGGCCAGAAGATCGTGTCGCCCACCGTCTCGCCCGCGATCGGGTCGACCTGTTCCATTGCGTCGCGCACCTGCTGGCGCAGCGTCAGCAGCGCGTCGGGATCGGTCCCGACATAGTTGAACTGCACCCGCGGCCCGTCGAGCCCGTCGGGCCCGTCGTGCGTATAGTCGCGCCCCGGCGACACCGGCGTCATCATCACCGTCGTCGCCGCCGGATCGCCCGCGCGTTCGAACCAGCTGATACCCTCGCCCGCCAGCGTCGCCGCCGCGGTCAGCCGCGTCACCAGGTCGATCTCCATCGGCATGGGTCAGTCCAGCGCGATGCCGCGGCGCTTGAAAATGCGCTCGATCGACTTGCCCAGTTCGACGTTCACCACCTCGATCGTCGCGTCGCCCTCGGCATCGACCGCCGGGCGGACGAAGGGCTGTGCGCGCATCTTCACCGTTCCGAACTCCACCAGCTTCGCCCAGAATGCATTGCCCCGCGTGATCCCATATTCGACGTCGGCCACCGCGATCCGCGCCCGCGACTTGCGAACGCGCAGGTTCGTGGTGATCCGCCCGTAATCGGCGGTGGTCACCGCCCCGCTTTTCGTCCGGCGCCGCCGCGCGGTCGGCGCGGTGCCGACCGGGGCATTGTCCAGGATCGCCTTTTCCAGATGCTTCGCGCCCTTGCGGATCGCGAAATTGCCGATGCGGTCAGCCGCCTTCTGATCCGCCAGCTGGCGCAGCTTTGCCTCGAGCTCGCGCCCGCCCTTGAACTCGAACCGGTTTGCCATCCTTTTTCAGCACCTTCACCCAGCCGAAGCCGGCCTGCGTCTCTGCCTCGTCGGCACGCATCGCGAACTCGTCGCCTAGCGCATGCCCGTCGTGCGGCTTCGCGACCCGCACCGTCACCATGTCCGTCATGCTCGCCTCCATCCTCAGCGGCGGCGCGCCGCGGTGAACTCGATCTCTTCCGCGCGCGGCCCGACCTCGACGATGCCGGTGATCCCCCAATGCGCGCCGCCATAGAAAATCGCGTCGCGCTCGGTCACCGTGCGGTACCGCGCCATCGACCGCACCCGGAACGTCGCCATCTGCTGCGCCTCGGCCGATCCCGCGTCGCGGCGTTCCTGCGCCGATCCGAACGACACCGTCGCCATCGCCAGCAGCGGCGGCGACCAGTCGGCAAAGACCTCCTTTTCGGTACCCACCCCCGCCTTGGTGATCGTCACCCGCTTGAAGGCGATCTTGCGGTCGTACCGCCCCGCGCCCAGCATCAGACGCGCAGCCGCCGATAGGGCTGGCACAGCATCTTGAACCCCTGCGGCACCTCGCCGCTGATCGTGCCGACAACCACCGTCTCGCGCTGCATGTACAGCGTCGCGAGGAACATCCGCGCCGCGGCGATCAACGGCGCCGGCGCGGCGCCATCGGCGAGCCCGGCGGAGAAAGTCACCACCACGCCGCCGCTGGCGTAAGGCCAGCGGCTCCCGGTCACCGGCACGCAGCCGTCGTCACCCACGATGCGCAGCGTCTCTACATCGACCGCGGCCTCGGCCCCGTCGCTGTCGAGGTACGCCACGCTATCGATCGCCGTCACCGGGCGCACGCCCAGCGCCAGCGAACAGCCGGGCGCGGGCAACCCTTCCGCCCGCCACACCAGCGCATCGGCGCCGGTGCGCGGCCCCAGGATCAGCCCGGTGTAATTCTCGACCATCACGATCGCCGCGTCGCGCAGCGCCTCGATCAGATCGTCGTCGTCATCCTCCAGCACCCCCAGATGCGCCTTCGCCGCCGCCAGCGGCAACAGCGCCTCGCCATACCCCTCGGGCAGCGCGGCGATATCAAGCGTGAAGATCATCGCCGCCTCTCGCTGAAGTCAGGAACAAAGGGCGCGCGGAGCCAAGGGACCGCCCCGCGCGCCCGCTCAGCCTCAGGCCGCGTCGGCGACAGGGGCGAGTTGCGGTTTGCCCTTCAGCAGGATCGCGGCCAGCGGCGTCGCCGTGCCATGCGTCCCGCTGAAATCGGCGAGCAGCTTGAGGTAGCGCTTGCCGCCGACATAGCCGAAGCGATAAGTCGCCGCCGCCGCGTGAGCAGCGATCAGCGACTTGATGATCCCGCCCGATGCGACCGTGACGCCCAGCATGTCGGCGGTCGTAACGGCGGTATAGGTCGAATCGTCGTCGCTGTGGGTCAGCTTGAATTCGACCTTGTTGGTGCCGCTGAACGTGATTCCGCCGACGCCAATGGCGAGCAGGATTTCGGCGGCGTCGAACCCCTGCAGGTCGATGGCGTCGGGCGTGTTGTCGGCGTTGTAGGCGGCCGCTGCCAGCAGCGTGACCGCGGCGACGCCGCTGTGAAAATCCTTCATCGGTCGATCCTTTCGAAATTGGGGGAAGGCTTCGCGACGACGGCGGTCCCCATACGGTGAACCGCCGTCCCCACGACCCGGGCAGAGCCCGAAATCAGGTGCTGATCTGCAGCAGCTTGATCGCTTCGAAGTTGGTGATGCCGCCGCCAACGCGCTTCGTGGCATAGAAATGCACGAAGGGCTTGTTGGTGAACGGGTCGCGCAGGATGCGCGTGCCGATGCGATCGGTGATCGTATAGGCGCGGCGGAAATCGCCGAACGCGACGGGGAACTTGTTCGCCGCGACCGCGTCCATATTGTCGTCGGTATAGGCCGGCTTGCCCAGCACCAGCTCGGGCGACTCCGCCGTCGGGGGCTGCCACAGCCAGGTGCCGTCGCCGTCCTTGAACTGGCGGATCAGCGCGACCGTCGGATCGCTCATCACCCAGCTCGCGCCGTTGCGGTAACCCGCCTTCAGCGCATGGTACAGGTTGACCAGGGCATCGGCGGGCGACGCCGTGGTCGTCGGGACCAGGAAACCGTCGGCCTTGCCCGACACCACGAACCCGGTCTTGCCCCAGGCATAGCTGGCGTTGGCGATCTTGTCGTATGCCAGGATACCGCGCGGCTTGTTCACGCCGTCGCCGTTGATGAAGGCGACCGCCTCTTCCTCGGCGAACTCGATACCGATTTCCTCGGCCAGCCAGGCCTCGACGTCGAACGCCGCGTCGTCCAGCATGCGCTGGGTCGCCGCGGGATTGGCGTAGAGTTCGCCTGCCGGCACGCTGATTTCCGACAAACGAGGCGCATCCGTTTCAGGCCGCGCCTCGCGCTCGCCGACCCAGCCCGACGTGGCGCCGCCCAGGTTGACGATCTTCCGGTATCCGCCGCCACCGACCGACACCACGCGCGAGATCATGCGCATGGCCGAAACCACGCCCAGCACCCGCTCGATGCCGTCTTCCATCGGGGCGGGGACCAGAAAGCCGCCGTCAGGGTCGCTGTCGGTGGTCAGCGCGGCCTGCACCTCCAGCGCGCGCATGCCGTTCTCGGGCTCGACCCCGCGGCGCAGATGCGCGTTGAACGCCTGCCGGTGCGCCTGCGCTTCGGCGGTCAGCAAACTGCCGGCTCCGCCGATACGCGCCGCATCGAGCGCCGCCTTGGTTTCGTTGACCGCGGTGGTCAGCGCGCTGATGTCGGTGTTGATGCGCTCGACCTGCTCGCGGTCGACCACATCGTCGCGGCCACTCTCGAGTGCGGCGATGCGGGCTTCCTGCTTTTCCTGGAACGCGGCGAAGGCCGTGTTCAGCTGCGCCAGCTGGCCCGGCAGGTCCGAACCGTCGGCGCGCACGGCGACGATCCCGCGAAAGCGCGGGGCGATAGTCTTCTTCATGTCACTTGCTCCTTTCGGCGGCGCCTATGCGCTGGCCATTTTCTGGATCAGGGACTGGATCCCTGCGGTGACGCTTGCATCGCGCTGGGCGTCGGGTCGGGGGGTTGCATCGCGCGGGCCCCCCAGCGCTTCGATCATCTGGCGACGATCGGGGCGCGAAATATCGGCTCGGGCCAGGGCGGCCTCCATCCGGCGGCGGGCCATGATCGCGCCATCGACCTGCGACGACGCCTTGGCCTCGACCTTCGCCGCGTCGAGCATAGCGTCGGCAAAGCCTTTGGCGATCGCGTCGGCGGGCGAAATGAAACTTTCCGCATCCATCATCGCGACGATCTCGTCGCGGCTGATGCTGGCGCGCTCGTCATAGATATCCGCCAGCGCCCCGTCGAAGGTGGCGAACAGGTCGGCGGCGCCGCGCATGTCGTTCTGGTTGCCGACGACGATGCCCCAGCAATTGTGGATCATCAGGAACGACCCCGTCGCCATGTTCACCGTGTCGCCCGCCATCGCGATGATCGACGCCGCCGAGGCCGCCAGCGCGACGACATTGACCGTCACCTCGCCAGGGTATTGCGCGAACAGGTTATAGATCGCGATACCCTCGAACATGTCGCCGCCCGGCGAGTTGATGTTCACCGTCACCGCGCGGCCGCGCGCCGCGTTCAACTGCTCCGACACCCACTTCGCCGTGATGCCGCCGCCATCCCAATAATCGTAACCGATGACGTCGAACATGTTGATCACCGTGTCGCCGCTTTCGGCGGCGGCCAGCGGGTTTGCCGCCCAATTCTCCAGCACGTCGCTCGGCGCGTCCCACCGGAAATTCTTGGGCCGCGGCGGCGCCTTCGCCTGCGGCGGATTACGCAACGACATCGTCATTCCCTCCGGTCGGCGCCGTCATGTTCGGCGGCGGATAATAGATATCCCCTCCATCGCGGGGGTTTTGATCTTCTAGCTCGCGAACTTCGTTCGGCGACATCGCCCCCCACTGCATCGCCTTTACATAGGCTTCCCAGCGGGCCTTGATGTCCCCGCGCACCAGCGCATTGCGGTTCAGCCGCACATAGATTCCGCGATCGCGCTGCGCATCCAGGCAATCGCCGTTATACGCTTCCTCCCACATCGCCAGATGCGGCTCGAGCGTGAAGGTCACGAAACCCTGCGTCTGCGCTTCGATCCCGGTGCCCCAGCTGGTCGACTTGTCGGTGTCGCCGATCATGTGCGGCGGCACGCCAAAAAACATCGCGATGTCGCTGCGGCTGAACTTCCGCCCCTCGATCCACTGCGCATCCTCGGCGGTCAGCGCCATGCGGACATAATCCAGCCCATCCTCCAGCAGGATCACCTTGCCCTCGCGCGACCCGCCCTGGCGGAAATCATCCATATCGCCCTTGAGCCGCTCGCGCTGCTCATCGCCCAGCGTCTGCCCCTGCGGCAGCTTCAACGCACCGGACACCTGCGCCCCGTTGCGGAACGTGGCCCCGCCGTGCTGTTCCATTGCCAGCGCCAGCCCGATCGTCTCGCGAGCATAACGGATCGGCGTCACACCCGTGATACCGTCCAGCGTCAGCCCGAACAGGTGCATCACTTCATCCTGGTCGAACACGAAGCGCGACCCGTCCTTGCGGGTCCATTCATGCTGCTTGCGCAGATCGTCGCGCTGGGTCGTATGCACCCGATCCGGATTCAGCGGCGTCAGCGCCAGCACCTCGCCTCGCACCCCGCGCGTGATCTTGGCATAGCCATTGCCGCGCAACAGGACATGCGCCTGCATCATCTGAACGAACTGGGACGGCTTCTGCCACACGTTCGGGCGCCGGTTCAAAATCTCCCACAGACTATGGTCGCTTGCATCCTCGCGCGTCCGCGCATCGACCCGGCGCTTCAACTGGCGCGGCATCGTCGACGTCGCCCCGCAGATCAGCCGAACGCAGGCATAGACAGCCGCCGTCCGCATCGCCGAGTCGGGCGTGACCGACTGCCCCGACGCCGTGGAATTCCCACGCCGCAGCGCTTCCTCGATTTCCGCCGGCGTCGTCAAGATCACCGGATCGCCGGTCGCCACGCTGGCCCGTGGGGCAGGCGCAGTCATGGCGCTGGCCGCGTTCAACGACGCAAACCAGTCCCGAAGCCAACCCATCCCTGCCCTTTCAAATCGTAATCAACCCGCGCTCGCGATAGACCGAAGCCTGCAATCCGCCCGCCACCGGCCCCGTCTCCATCACCTTCACCGCGTTCAGCACGGCGATCAGCGGGTCGATCTTGCCCGCCCCCGACAATTCCTTGCTTACGTACCGGTTCGATCCGCGCAGCTGGACCAGAGCATTCGACACGACCCACGCCATCATGGCCGACCCGTCGTGCCTCAGCAGGTCATCATCAAGCTTGTACTGCACCGTGTTGATCGCACTCGATAGCGCGACGCCCTGCTTGATCGGCACCAGTTCGCCAGTCCGCTTCATCGCTTCATCGCCCGGGTCAAACCCGGCATCGACCAGCGCCTCGATAATCGGCCCCATCAGCCAAGGATCGATGCCGATCGCGCCCAGCTTGGGCATCAGTCCGGTCGCATGAATCTTCCGTGCCAGCGCCGCCATCTGATCTAGGAGGTCTTGAATCCTATCGACAAACGTCAAATCACCATCGGCCGCAAAGCCATGCAACGCCGACGCGATCGACTTACGCCGCTCCAGGACGATGCGGTGAGCCCACGCATGCGCCCAGACCAACCACAATCCTGTATCGCGTTCTCGTCCGACAGCTGCGAAGCCGAAGAGATCGTCGCTACCGCCGCCATCGATCCCGACCACGACGACCTCGCACCGTGCCAGTAACGCATCAAGGTCAAGCGCCGGTTCTGCGGCGCCCTCCCATTTTGTCGCAGCCGACCACCGATCGCGCCGCAGCCGCAGCCCGATTTCGACGTTCAGATGCTTGGCCAGAAAGACCTGAATATCTTCCTCGCCCTCGCCCGCCTGCGCCTTGCCCAGTTCGCGCAGCAGGAACGCCTCGGTCACCGACCGCCCCATGCTGGGGTTTGTGACATAGAAGCACTCGGGATCCAGATAGGACTCCGCTTCCAGCATCGCCGCCGGCCACTCGTACAGCACCGGCAGGAATGCCGGGTCGTCGATCACCCCGTCGCGCACGTCGCGGGCATAGGCCAGCTTCGTCTTGAACACCCCCGCCGGCGGCTCGTCGCTGTGCGTCGTGATATAGCCGATGAAGCCTTCCGGCTTCGTCGCCAAACCACCCGTCGCTTCGACCAGCATCGCCGCGGCCTTGCCGTTCTTTCCGAACAGCCACAGCTCCTCGACCAGCACGAACCCGGCCTTGTTGCCGCCGACCGTGTCGCTGTCCGCCGCCACGATCGTCAGCTCGGCGCGCGTCACGCGATGCTGGATCGTCCGCTTATGCTCGACGATGTGCAGCAGCTGCGACAGCTCGGCGTCCGCGCGCACCATGCCGGCGGCAGGGTTGAAGCTGTTGCCTGCCACCTTGATCGTCGGGGCGATGATCATCAGCCCGTTTTCGGTGCGCCAGTTGATGATCAATGCGGTCAGCATGATGCCCGCGGCGATCGTCGACTTACCGTTCTTCTTGCTGATCAACAGCAGGAATTCCTTGACCAGCCGCTCGCCGGTCTCGGGATCCTCCGAACCGAACAGCGCCAGCACCAGGTGGAACACGAACAGGTCGCAGATTTCGCCCAGCCTGGGGTAGCTACCATCCTTCTTTTGCGGCAGGTCTGTGACCTGCAGACTCTTGAACACCGCCAGCGCGCGCGCCCCGACCTCGGGGAACAGCGCGCCGACCGGCACCAGCGACCGTCGCTCGACGATCCGCTGCTCCCAATCGGGGCAGGCGGTCGACCATTTCGGCCGCGCCATGCTCGCCTATTGCAGCGATCGCGGCGGCTGGCGGGGCTCGAACAGCCCGGTCACACCCTGCGCCGCCACCTTCCGCTGCTCTTTCAGGCCCTTCGGCGGAGCCGGCTTGTCGCCCTTGCCGCGGTCCTTGACCCGCTCGCCCAGCGCGCGCAGCTCGCCGCGCTCGATTTCCTTGCCCAGTTCCTTGATCGCGGCGACATTTCCTTTCGCCGCCTCGGCGAAAAGCTGCGCCAGACGCTCGCCCTGGACCATCAGCTTGGCACGATCGAACAGTTGGACCGCGGAAAAATAATGCTTCCGCAACGTTGGCACCGACAGCCCGACCGCCGTCGCGCATTCCTTCAACGAATGCTTGGTCGCCGCGAGCAACAAAATTTTGTTGTGATTCTCGATGGTTGGCTGATGCTCAGGCCGCCCCCGCTCCGCAGGCTTGGCGAACACCACCGGGTGCCCGAACAAATCCAGCACCTCCTCGCTCACCCAGCCCTCCAAAATCCCAAAACACAAAAAAAAATCCCCGAATGTAGGGGAGGCGGTTATCTAGGGGTGCGGGCTGGGGAGGTTTTCACCCCCCCCCTACCGCAACCCCGCGCGCCGTGCCTTCGCCTCTGCCGTCTTGCGGTTGTGGCAGGCCTGGCACAGCAGCTCCACATTGCCCTCGTCGAGCGTCGCGCCGCCGTCCTTCACCTCGACCACATGGTCGCCGATCACGCGGTGCGACGAACCGCACCGCTGGCACCAGTTCCCGCGCATCGCCTTGATCCGCTTCACCAGCGCGCGCCATTCGGGCGAGGTGTAGAGCGTATCGGCGCGCTTGGCGGGCACCGCGACGCGCGGGGGCAGCGCGGCGAGCCGCGAGCCCAAAGCCTTCAGCGCCACGTCCACCTCCGCCCGCAAGCCGCTCGCCCGAAACGACGACGAGCGCGAAGGCCAAAGCCGCCGCGCCCGTCGAGGGTCAGGGAGAATCACTTCATGGTCCGGCTCCTACTGGCTCCGGCGTCGCCGCGCCCCGCTAGCAGCCGGGCCGCACCGACCCCACGATGCCTGCCGGTGATAGTCTTTTTGGCCCCGATCCGCTCGCAAGAAATTCGCACCCCTTAAAGACCTTTAAGGGTTGACAGGCTTTAAGGCTGATTATCAGCGGCTTGCGCGTCATTGCCAGATTGCGACACGTGCGGTGCGGCGACCGGATCAGCCGCATAGCCCTCGGTTAGGGCCTGCTCGAACCGCCCGATCAGCGCGCGGACATCCTCACGCGAGAGGACAAGGAACAACTGCTCTGCGTCAAACAGCCCGTCGGCCACCACCGTCTCTATATCTATCTCGAACTCGGAGCCCGCGACCATTGCATCAATCCCGTCGAACCAGTCGCCGCTATCGCCGCAACCCGTCCACCAATGCCCCGGATCGAGCACCCAGAAATCATTGGGCCCTCGCTCCTCGCCTTTGATGCACAGCGCGCCGATGTCGTACACCTGAGGCAACGCCATCTTGGCGAACACCGTACCCGCAGGCAGGGCCAGAAACGTCTTTCGATCAACGATACGCATAGTAATCCCTACCCCTTCGCCACCGCATCCGCCAGCCAGTCCATCGCCCGGTCGAAGCGCTGCCGCAGCATGCCCGCGCCGCGGCGCAGTCCCAGCACTCGCAGCACGCGGTTCCAGTCCACCTGCGACCGACCCGCCGCCTTCTGCCGCATCGCCGCCGCGACGATCGCGCCGTCGGCGACATGCTCCGCCCGCTCGCGCCGCCGCCGCGGCCGCGTGTCGAGCAGCTTCAGCCACTGGCCCAGCCGCTCCGCCGCCGCATGATCCTCGGCCGACAGCGGCACCCGCGGCGCCGGCGCATCGTCCATGTCGCCGCCGCGCGCGTCATAGTCGCCCGTCCCGGCCTCGCGCGTCATCAGGTGCCAGGGCCCGTCGCTGGCAAAGGGCGACCCGCCGAACCCCGCCACCGGCATCCGCCACGACGTCCGCACCGCCGCGACCATCGCCGCCTCCAGCGCCTCGCGCCCCACCGGCACCTCCAGCACCACCGGCACCGCATCGATCCGCGGCGCCACCGAAGCCATACCCGATCGCCTGATACTGACCATCAGTCGAACTCCCACAAGGTCGGCTCGAGCGCTTCGGGCAGATAGAGCGGGTGTCCCGGATGCCCGTGCTTGGTCAGCCGCAGATAATGGACCGGCACCTGCAGCGCCCGAATGCGCGCCTTCACTTCGTCGGCTCGCCCCCGATGCGCGCCCTTCGCCCCATAACCGATGATCGTCATCGCTGAACGGGTCAGTGCCGCGTCGATAAAGGCGTCATTATGCTCGCCGACCGGATCGGCCGCCGCCATCATCACGTCGGGATCGGTGGCGCGAAAGGCAAAGGCGTTCCAATACATCACCCCGCCAAAGCGCGGCGACTGGCTCCGCCCCGCCCGCTTGCGCCCCCGATCCCATGTCGGATCGTCGATCAGGTGCGAAGCCGTCGAGGGATTCAGCAGCCCCATCGCCATCATCGGGTCGAGCGACCATGTCTGCCAGATCGCATAGCGATAGCGCTCATCCTGCGACATGATCGCCCCGCGCTGAAACGTGGGCGCCTGTTCGTCAATATCGACCTTGAGCCCAAGCGAACGCCCCAGCTCCGCCAGTTCCATTGCCGCCTGCACCGCCGAAATCATCTTGGTCATAACCATCACTCCTTCGGCATTCCCATGACGCCCTGCCACCGACCTTTGTCCATGGAAGGGTCACCCGCTCCACTGGAACCGACCGGAACCGTGGCCACCCCCTCACTTCCGCAACCAAATCCTTGATTTTTCATCATAAACTTCCTTCTTTTCTCAAAATGGAAGGATTGGAAGGATCACGCATATATTTCCTTCGCACATGCGCGCATGCCCGCGCCCGCACCCGCGCTATGCGGAACATGGCGCGCATCCTTCCAATGCTTCCAAAGCCGCACGAAACCGCGCCTTTCGCCCTTCCGCGATGCTTCCACCGCCCTTCCATTATGGAAGGATGACCGGGCCTTCGCTGCCGCGAAGCGGGGGCAAGGGGGTCGCGATCACTCATCGCGATACCGCCAGTCGCTCGGCGGATCGGGGTCGTAATCGTCGTCATCGGGCGGCGAGAACGGCCGCGCCGCTGCAGATCGCCCATCCAATTTGCTGAAATCGACCCCGGCGCCACCCGGCGCATCATTCCCCGTCACCTCGCGCGCCAGGCTGATCACATGCCCGTCGGCATCGACGAAATCGGTGACCTGCTTGATCAGCCGCAGGTCCAGGAACTGCATCCCGTTCGACGCCTTGTTCTCATACCCCTTGGCTTTCATCGCCTGGGTAAAGCCCTTCTGCTTCCACTCGGCCTCGCCCGCCGCCCGCGCCCAGGCGCAGAACACCGCGTGCAGCACCGACGACTGCACCCGCTCGCCGACCGCCTTTTCGGTGCACAGCCGCAGGAAGCGGGCCAGCGGGTCGCTGTCCTCGCGATAATCGCGCGTCGCCTCGCGCACCGCCTCGGGCTCGACGAACCCGTTGGCGCGCCAATCGAGCAGCCCGTCGATCAGCCAGGCGAACACGCCGTCCAGCTCGCCGGCAAAGCCCGGATGATCGCCCTTGATCTTGTCGACCAGGTCCAGGTCGCGGTCGGCCTCGGCCAACGACTGCTCCCACGGCACCAGCTTGATGCGGCGCCAGATACCTTCGTCGGTGTCGGGAATGTCGGGGCGATGATTGCCCGCGATCGTCAGCTTGAACTGCGGCCGCAGGTCGAAGAATCCCTTGTGCAGCGCGCGCACCGACATCGGCTCGCCGCCCGTCGCCGCCTTGACCAGCGCGGCGTTCAGCTTGGCGCCGCGCTCGGGCTCGCTCGATCGCAACAGGCGCACCCCGCCCAGCTTCGCCAGGTCGGGCGTCGCCGCGTCGCCGCGCTTCTTGATCCCCTGGTCCAGGAAGGTTTCGATGCCGATCGTGCCGGCATAATCGCCCAGCGACGCGCACACGACATCGATCACCGTCGACTTGCCGTTCGCCCCCAGCCCGTACCAGAAATGCAGGATCTGCGCCCCGACATGCCCGCTCGCCGAATATCCCATCCACTGGCGGACGTATCGCCGCACCGCTTCGTCGGGCTGCGCCCATTCGATCACCCCGGTGAACAGCTGCGATGGCGGCCGCTCGGCGGCAGGATCGTAGGTCACCGGCGCCAGCTTGGCGATCAGGTCGCCGCGATCGTGCGGATAGAGCGCGGCGCGCACCGCGCCCTCGGCATTGCGCTCGATCCGCACCGTGCCGTTCAGACAGTTGATCGCAAAGGGATCGGTGTCGAAATCCTCGATCTGCACCGTCAGCCAGCGCTTGGCGAGCGTCGCGATGCACGACAGCCGCGCCGCGCTTTCGCTCGATCGGCCGTGATCTTCCAGGGCCGTGCTGTGCCACAACGGCTTGCCGCGCCCGTTGAAGGTCGTGAAATTCTGCCCGCCATCCTCGCGATGTCCGCTGTCGCGCACCGCCCGCGCCTCATCCTGGATCGCCCGCACCGTCTTGAACACCGCCGCCATCACATCGGCGGGGGTGATGTCATTTTCCTGGTCCAGCACGCGCCAGCGCCGCCCGTCCCATCCCATCCAGCCCTTCGCCGTGGTGTAGCGGAAATCGTCGCCGAACCGGGCGATAAAGCGCTCCGCATTGCCCATGTCGGTCAGCGGGTGGCGCGCACAGCGAATATCGGTCAGCCAGTCGTCGGGCACGTCGACCGGGCGCTTAATGCCGTCGGCGACCGCTTTCTCGACCTTCTGCGCGTTCAGCGACGTCCCGCCCACCCGCTCCATCAGCGCCCAGCGCCCGATACTCGCGACCAGCGGATCGATCCACCCGCCGGCGAACTTCCGCCCCAGGCTATACGCCAGCCGCTCGCCCGCCTCGCGCGCGTCGTCGCTGCCGTCGTACGGGACCAGCGCGGTCAGCCGCGACCGCAACCACGCGCCCCCGCGCCGGACCAGCGCCACCACCTCCGCCCGGCTGGGCGCTTCGCGGACCTTTCCATTCGGAAGGGTGGACGATGAAGCGCCGCGCGCGCCCGAACGGCGACCGCCCCCACTTCCGTTCGTGTCGAGCGAAGTCGAGACACGCCGACCCGGCGCCCCACCCGGCCCGTCAACGCGCTGCGGTCGCGATCCCGCCCGCTCGCCCACGCCGGTCAAATCCTTCGGCACCGCCAGCCCGGCTTCCCACCCGCTGTCGATCGTCGCCTCGATCTGCCGCGCATCGTCGCGCCCCGGATTGGCCTTCGCCGCCGCCTCGATCGCCGCGCGCGCGAATCCGGCGTCAAGCGCCCCCGCCGCGACGAACTGCGCCGCGGCAAAGGCCCCGGCGTTCAGCTCGGCATTGCGCCCCGCCCCCGGCACCCCGATCCGCTGGCAAATCCCGTCCAGCGCAGCCAGCGCATATTTACGCCGCGCCGCCTCCACCGGGTCGCCCGTCATCCGCTGCCGTTCGGCCATGCGCTGGTGCAGGCTCGGCTTCTCTCCCCCTCCGTTCGTGTCGAGCGAAGTCGAGACACCTTTGCCAGTTCGCAGCAACGCCACCAGCGCCGCCGGCGCCTCGGCCACCTCGACCTCGCCCGGCGCCCGCCCGGTCAGCCAGCGATAGCGCCCGCCCGGCGAGTCCGCCTTCGGCCCCATCGCCCCCGGCGGCGCGATGACATAACCGCCCTTGCCGCGCACATCGACATGCTGCGGCAAATTGCCGCGATTGGTGATGGCGGGGCCGTCATCGTCGGGCCAGCGCAGCCACAGGTGGGTGCCGCCCGACGGCGTGCGCGACGTGACGCTGATCGGCAGCGGGCATCCCATCATCGCCTCGGTATCGGCCTTCAACTGCTCGAGCGTCCAGATTTCGCCTGTTTCGGTGTCGACCCGCGGGTCGAAATCGACGACGAACAGCCGGTCGTCGCCCATCGCCACGCCGATCAGCGCGCCGCGCCATTTCTTCCACCACCCCGCGACCGTCGCGGCGTCGGCCGACGCCTTCGACACCCCGCCCGTCGACTTGATCTTCTTGCCCGTCTCGAGATCGACATCGGCCGCCAGCAACGGCCGCTTGGTCGCATCGGAGCAAGGATGCACCCGCCACCCCGCCGCCGCCCACGCCGCCGCCGCCTCGGGCAAAGACGCCCCCTCCGCCAACAGCGGCAAATCTCGGCACTTTCCGGTCATTCAGTCCCCGCAGGCGGATTCGGGCGTCAGGTCGTCAGGCGGCAGGCGCGAGATACAGGTGCGGGCGCGACTTCGCGCGCTGCAGCGCGATCAAGATCGGGTCGCTGCCATCCAGCACCGGCGGCAAATTGCCCAGCACCGCCCGCGCCGCCACCATGTCGCCGCGATAGATGGCGCCGAACAGCGGTTCGAGTTCGCGGGCCAATTTGTCGTGCGCACCGCCGCGGACATCATCCTCGTCGGGCGCGGCGTCCGCTTCGGTTTGCGCCTGATCACGTTCCTCGACCACGCGATTGTGGATCGCTTCGATTGCATCGACGTCGACGTCGATCTTTTTCCGATCTTCGATCGACAGGGTCTCGCACGCATCCAGCGTGTCGCGCAGGTCTCCCATCGTCGATTCAAACTTGCCCATCACCCGTCTCCTCAAAATCGCCGCAACATGATCATGCCGATGAAACCGCCTGCCGGAGCGGGCGCGACGCGCATAGGCGCCACCGCCTCCTCCGGCAGGTCGATGCACACGCTATCCTCGCTTGCCGCAGCTAGAATCTTTCGCAGGTCGTCGGTGAACGCAGCGAAGCGAAAGTCCCCGACATCGGCGCTCGCCGGAACCTCTTCCTCCCCCGACCCCGCATCGGGGGATCGGCAACTGATCAGCAGGCGGTCGCCGCTGACGTCGATGATGGCGATCGGCTTCTTCTCGGTCGACATCGGCTGCAGGCGGCGCAGCGCGCGCTGGATCGTCGCGCTGTCCACAATCACACCGCGCGCCGGGTTCGGGGCCGGGATGATGCGACTCCAATCCGGGAACGACCCGTCGACCAACTTGCTGATCACCGACCAACTCCCCCAGCTGATGCGGACCCGGGATACGTCGTGGCGCTCTATCGTGACCTTCGCCTTTTCGTCCTTGAGCAGGCGTGCGAGTAGCGCCGTCAGCTTTGAAGGAAACAGCGTGTCCGGCCAGTCGGATGGCGCACCGCCAAGTTCGACCTCGGTAAGCACCAACCCGTCCGTCGCGACCGCGAACAACTTACCGTCGCGGCAAGCGATCAGTGTGCCGTGCAGATAATAGCGCGCAGGATCGGAACTTTCGGCGATCGCCGTGCGCGCGAGCGCACGAGCAAGATCGGCACCAACCATTTCGATGGTCTCACCAGTCGGTGTGAACGGCATGATTGGAAAGTCGTCGGTCGGCAGCGTCGGCAGGCGATACCGGCTGCGCGCCGCGCGGATCAGCAACTGCGTGTCGCCTGAGCCCATCTCAATGCCGATCTGACAGCCCTCGTCGCTCGACCCGACCACAGCCGCGATCTGCTTGGCAGGAATCGTCGTCGCCAGCCGGCTACCCTCGCACCGCGCAGGCACGCTCAGCCGCACCATGATGTCCAGATCGGTCGCCGTCATCGACAGGCATTCGCCCTCGGCTTCGATCACCATGTTCGACAGGATCGGTATCGTATTGCGCGGCGCGACGACGCCTGCGACCGCCGCCGCGCTGAGCATGTGGGCGCGATCGACCACCGCAATCGCCCTGCTCGCCGCATCATCGGCGGGCCGCTCCTTCATTTTCGTCGCCATCGTCATTCTCCCTTTTCCTGCGGCCCCAGCAGCGCCCGGGCCTTGTCCAGCTGCCGCGCCGCGCGCGCCGGGTCGCAGCCCGGCCCCGCGATTGTCAGCTCCCGCGCCAGCCGCGCCAGCGCCTCGACCTCGTGCGCAATCCGGTAAATCTCCCCCCGCCCCGGCGTCGTCGGCCCGATGTCCGAATGCACGCCCATCAGGCGGCGTCCTGCGCCGGTGCCGCGAACAGCCCGTCCAGCGCGGCCTCGGCCAGCGGGCCGCCCTGCACATCGACCCGCGCCAGCGCGGCGCGCAGTCGGTCGCGGGCGATGACGGCATAATCGTGATTGAGCTCGATCAGCGTCGCGGCGCGGCCCAGCCGGTCGGCGACAAGCCCGGTCGTCCCCGCCCCGCCGAAAGGATCGAGCACCGACCCGCCCGGCGGACAGCCGGCGAGCAGGCACGGCACCACCAGCGCTGGCGGAAAGGTCGCGAAATGCGCCCCCGAAAATCCCGCGATGGCGATTTCCCACGCCATGACGTCGGGCGGCACCAGCTCGGCCAGCGCCCCCGCCTGCTCGAAATTGCGCAGCAGGCGGCCCGTCGGTTGAACCGCCTCAATATGACGCTCGCCCGCGCGACCGCCGCGGTTGTGCGCGATCGCCGAATGGTGGCCCTCCAGCGCCCAGCCTGTCGGTTTCTTGATCCGGGTGTTGCCCTTGGTGGTTCGCTTGCGCACCCCGTCGCCGGTCGAGCCCGGAAAGCCGTTTCTCACTTCGTCCTGCGACGAAGCGAGCCGCACCGCCCCGGCATCATAATAGCTGCCCAGCCGCGACCAGCGCGGCGCCATTTCGTCGGGCTTGGTCACCAGCGGGCATCGCTCGGTCAGGTCGGGCGCAAAGCTCAGCTCGCCGGTGTCGCGCGCGCGCCACACGTCGGCGTCGCCGCTCTTGGTCAGCAGGAAGATTTTTTCATGTGCCGTCGACGGCCGATAATTGCCGCTACTGTCGGGCATCGCGTTCGGCTTGCCCCACACGATCTCGCTGCGCACCCACCAGCCCGCGTCCTGCAACGCGATCGCCAGCCGGTTCGGCAACATGCACAGATCCTTGGGCTTCAAATAGCCGCCGGCGGGGGCGCGCGGCGCGTTGCCGAACCGCCGATCCAACTCGGCCTTCGGGTACTTCCCTCGCCCGGTCTTTTCGATTTCCGCGCGCGCGCCAATCGGCCCCACGGTGCTGAACGGCTTGTCGCGAAACGTCCGGTCGTCGCTGCCTTCGGCCTTGGTGTCGGCGGCGCTGCGCCCGTTCGGCGCGGTGGCGTAGCAATCGCCGTAGTTCAGCCACAGCGACCCGGTGGGCTTCAGCACGCGCCGCACCTCGTCGAACAGCGTGACCATCACGTCCAGATGCTCGGCCAGCGTCGGCTCCATGCCGATCTGCCCGTCGACCCCATAATCGCGCAGCCCCCAATAGGGCGGACTGGTGACACAGCAATCGAAGCTGTCCGCCGGCAACTCGCGCAGCCGCGCCAGCGCATCGCCCAGCAGCATGGTGACGGTCATAGCGCGCTGCTCCCGTGCAGGCCGACGCGCACGTCGTGCGCCAGCCGCCGCCAGCCGCGCCTCTACCGTCGCGATCGGCACCATGCCGCCGCCGCCGTTGATATCGAGCGCCTCGACCTGGCACGCCCCGACGATCGCCCCGATGCGCCGCGCCACCGCGCCGCGCTCGGCCGCCACGACCTCGCCCAGCACCACTGCCAGCACGCCGAACAGCGATTCGGGAAGCGCCTCGACCGTCATCAATCATCGACCGCCAGCATCGCGGGCGACGCCTTGAACACGGCGCGGGGCGGTTGACCGTTTTCGGGGCGCACCGCCTCGACCACCGGCACGGTGAAGGCCGGGAAATCGAGCGCGAAGCGTCCCTGCGCCGTCGCCGCGTTGATCGTCACGGCATAGCGACCGGCCTTGTCGCGCTTCGCCTGGAAATTGCCCGTGGTCGCATCGACGCTGATCGCGATCTTGCCCGCGTCACCGCCCGTGCCGAACAACAGGCGGACGCCCGCTACATCGTTCAGCAACGACAGCCTCTTCGCCAGGCCTACCCCCAGCGTCAGCCGGATATAGCGCGTCGGCTCCGACGCCTTGCCGCGCGATTTCAACGAACGCGCCGTCACCCGGATGCCCAGGTCGGGCACGGCAACGCTCGGGTTCACCGGCTTCACATTCTCAATCGAATCCCACGCCATCTCTCACCTCCCGCGGCTCAGGCCGCTTTCCCGACTGCATTGAAAATATCCCGCCGCTCCACGGCCCGCGTCTGCCCGTTCCACCCGTGGCGGCACTCGGCGTGCAGTGGGGGCAGGTTGCAGTGCGGACAGCGGGTGCGCACCGGCGCCAGCGCGGGCACCGGCGGCCCGTTCGGCACCAGCGGCGCGCCGCGCAGCCCGGTCGGCGCCGCGACCTGCTTGTTCGGATGCACCGCGGGGATGCCGACCGCCGCGTCGCGCTGCGCGGCCAGCGGGCGGCGCACGCTCGGCCCGGTGTTCCCGCCACGCTTCACGACCGGAACGACCCCGGCATTCGCCCAGCGGGTCAGCAGCACCTCGACCGTCGACTGGCCCAGCCCGGTGGCATGCGCCATCGCCGTCGTGCGGATCGCGACCAGCCCGTCGGGGCCGCGCTGGCGCAACAGCCAGTCGAACAGCACCGCCGCCGCCGCGGGCTTCGCGCGCGTCATGCCGATTGTCCCGAGCGGGTCGAGGGACGCGACCACCCCGACGACTTCACCCGCCGCCCTTCGCTGTCCAGCGAATGGAACCGCCGCCGCTCGCCGACGCCGGCGACCGTCCGCACCTCGATCTCGATCGCGCCGCGCCGCTCCAGCTTGCCGACATAATATTTCGCATTGGCGGGCGAGTTCAGCCCTGCCCCCTTCGCCAGCATCGCCAGCGACGGCGCGGGCAGGCCCATGTTCGCATGCCGCCGGATCGTGCGCAGGATATGGTCGCTGACCGGGGTGCCGTCGGGCGCGTTCGGCTCCGCCGCCGCCCCGCTCCGCCGCACCGCGCCGCCCTCACCGTTCGCGCCGGGCGCGGTCGCGGCACGCTCGACGATCCAGCGCCACCCGCCGCGCTCCGCCGGCTCGCGCGTCACCGTCGCCAGCCCCGCTTTCTCCCACGCCTCGGCCGACAGCCAGGTCAGCGTCAGCTTCGGCGCCACCCGCCCCTCGGCGAGCAGCATCCGCGCGCCGCCCTCGGCCCCCGCGAACCAGCGCGCCAGCGCATCGGCATCGGCCACCGCCGTCAGCGCCGGCACGGCATAGGATTCGGGGGCGCTAGTCACCGCACACCGATCCCGGCGCGCAGATCGGCCAGCGCCTGGTGCCAGCCGGTCGTCAACAGGTCGAGGTGATCATTCGCTTGGCCGAGCGTCCAGACAGCCGACAGGGTCCATTCACGCCGACCGCCGTGCCAGATGCCGTAGGACGGCTGACCGTCGAACTTCCGTTCTATCGCCGGCCCGCGGTCGCCGCCTGGGCACTGCCGCACCGAAAATGGAACCGGCATGTCAGGAATATTCATCCCCGGCCACCCCGCGCGACCTGCTTCAGCGCGCCGCGCAGCGCCGCCATGAACGCCACCAGCCACACCGACTGGACGAACAGCACGGCGCCGCCGTCGAAGCGCAGCGTCACCCGGCCATGCCCGTCGGGCCCGTCCAGCAACGCGCCGTCGCCCGCAATGCACAGCGCCCGCGCCTCGGCAAAGCTGAACTCCTCGCGCTTTCCTGCCAGCCCCTGCCACACGCGGATGTCGCCGCGGTTCGCGCGCACGACCCAGTGGAACTCGGGCATCACTGCCCCGGTCGAAACCGACGCCACGACCCCAAGGCCGCTGGTGTCGAGCGAAGTCGAGACACGTCCCGCCTGCACCGCCCGCGCTACCCCGTCGGCGCCATGCGCGCGTCCCGGGCGAACCTGCTGCAAAGCGCCCATCACCGCCCCTCCTTCCAGAGCATCACCGGCCAGAACAGGGCGAAGATCAGCCGCAGAAAGGCGCTGTCGGTGGTCAGGTGCGCCGCGATCATCCGCCACATCAGCAGCGTGCCGAGCAGCCAGCACAAGGCAAAGCCAAGCCAGAATTCCGCCATCACTCGCACCCCTTCCCGATCTTGCCGCTGTCGCGGTCGTCGACGAACTCGGCCCACGGCACCCAGCCATTCGGGCAGTGAAAGCCCCAGTCGCGCACCTTCGGCCCGGTGAAGAACAGGCTGATCGACGGGATCGGATGGCCATCGGCATCGCGGCGCAACACCAGCCGGTGCGCCGCCTCGGCGCTGCGCGTCACCACGTCGCCGGGCTCGCGCTCGAACGTCCCCTCGGGCGTCACCTCCAGATAGCCGCCGGCGATGATCACGCTGGTGCTGGCCCACGGGTGATCGTGCAGCGCGCGGTCGTCGTCGTCGCGCCCGGTCAGGTGCAGATAGACGTTCGACAGGTCGTTGCGCGGCACGATCCACCAGCGGCGGATATAATCACGCTGGCGCGGCCCCTCGGCGGGACCGATGATGAAATCGGGATCGCGCATCGCCATGACGCTGGCCGCCCAGCGCTGCATGTCCTCGATCGACGCGGTGAACTGCCCACCGCTCACAGCGCGGCCTCGTCGAACTTGTGCCAGTCGTCATCGCTGCCGATGAACACTTCGGCCTGCACCCGGCGCGAAACCGTGTTGAACTTTTCGACGATCGCCGCGCCCAGGTCGACGTCCAGTTGCAGCGCCAGGATGTCGAGATAGATGGCGACGTCGGCGAGCTCGCGGCCCAGCTCCAGCTTCGCGTCTTCCATCGACAGGTCGCCGCGCCGCACCTTCTTGTGCAGGTTCGCGAACTCGCCCAGCTCGCCGACCACGGCCTCCAGCCATTCGGCCACCGACCAGTCGGCGCCGGTCGGGTGCGGGTGGCACAGCCGACCCTGCTTGTCGCGAAACTGCGGCAGGCGC
The DNA here is from genome assembly GCA_005503165.1 of Sphingomonadaceae bacterium 3R27E2-A. Taxonomy (GTDB): domain Bacteria; phylum Pseudomonadota; class Alphaproteobacteria; order Sphingomonadales; family Sphingomonadaceae; genus Sphingopyxis. Next base: position 12,493 of record SCNT01000015.1, on the reverse strand, counting down.
TGGATGTTCGCCGCGCGTAGCGTGCGAAACGACAGCCCGTTGGTCAGATAACCCATGCTCACTTCCCCTCCTCGATCGCCGCCAGCGCCGCGTCGATTTCGGCCAGCTTCTGCTGCCCCTCGGCCACCTCGCGGCGCAGCCGGCGCGCTTCGTCCTTGTCGATGACCCCGTCGCCCGCGAGCGCGGCGCAAATGCCGTTGATGATGTCGCCGACCTCCGACGACAGCGCGCCCAGACGCTCCAGCCAGCCGCCCACCGCATCGCGAATCTGCGGCAGGCGGACCATCGCGAAGCCGTGCAGCCGGGCGAAGGTTCGCGTCACATGCGGCCAGCCCGGATGGCCGACCGTGCGCCGTTCCAGTTCGACAACCGTTTCCAGCGTCAGGAAATCGGCGGTGTTGGCATTGCCGCAATCGGACAGCTTCTGCTGCCGCACCCCGGTCAGCGCCTCGGCCGCCTGCTGGCTTCCGAACGCGCGCACCAGGTCGGCGCTCGCCGCCTTCACATCCTGCAGGTGCGTCGGATGCACGATGTCACGCGCCCGGCTCATGCCGCGCGCTCCGCCGCGGCGGTAAGGTCTTCCGATTTACCGGTCGACGCCGCCGCCTCGACCGCGATATTCTCGAAATTGTCGAGCAGGTCGGCCGCATCCTGCGGCACCCGCTGGTCGGGCCAGTTCGCCCCGTCGCGAAAGAACAGGAGGAATTTTTCGAATGTCTCGGTCCCGCAATCCCCGCCGCGATCCAGCGATTCAAAGAAATGGCCGCGGTTCAGCACGATCGTCGCCAGTCGCGACAGCGACCGGTCGTTCGCGCGCGACCAGATAGCGGCCAGCTGAACCAGTTGTTCGATCATCCGCACCATGTGCCTCCCGACTGCGATGTGCGGCTTGATGCGGCATATGTGCCGTATATGTCAACGGCAAATATGCCGCATGACGAAAATCGATGCGTGCGGCATAAACGCCGCATGACCGAAGTGGACGATTTTCTGCGCGTTATCGACGAGGAACTGGCGCGGTTGGGCGAGACCGACCGCTCGCTTTCGCTGCGCGCGACCAGCAGCGCCGACACGATCCGCAACGCCCGCCGCAACCGCGCGCTGCCCAGCCCGCGCAACCTGGCCCGGCTCGCCGACGCCCTGAACCTCAGCCTCGACCAGCTGCAGGGCCGCGCACCCGGCGAGCCGCCGCGCGCGGTGGAGATCACGCCCGCCCCCGGCGTCGGGGACGTCAGCCGCGCCTTTCGCAGCGGCGGCCGCGGCCTGCCCGTGCTCGGCACCGCGCTGGGCCACAACATGGATTTCGACGACAGCGGCACGGCCGAGGTCGAGGTGACGCTGATCGAACAGACCGAGGTGATCCACTATGTCGCGCGCCCGCCCGCGCTGCTCGGCAATGACGAGGCTTACGCCTTCTATGTCCAGGGCGACTCGATGGCCCCCGCGCACAAGCCCGGCGCGCTGCGCATCGCCAATCCGAAGGTGGTGGTCAGCATCCACGACGATGTCGTGGTGCAGCTGCGCGCGCCGATCGACGACGGCGAATCGGGGCAGGAGGTCGTGTCGGTGCTGATCAAGACGCTCGTGCGCCGCTCGGGCAGCTTTATCGAGCTCGAGCAGATCAACCCGCCGAAACGCTTTCGCGTCCCCAGCGACCGCATCGCCGCGATCCACCGCGTGATGGAGCTCGGCGAACTGCTGGGTTAGGGCGCCTCGCCCTCGTCGAGCACGCGGTGCGCCGCGTCCTTGCGCGGGCGCACCTCCACATCCAGCACCACCTGCGTCATGCCCTTGCCCTTTTCGACATGCAGCACGTGGCACAGGGCGCCCTTGCCCTCGTCGTGGATCGCGCGCCGCAACCAGTTGTCGCGCGGCAGATACCCGATCACCGTCGCGGCGGCAGTGATCGCCTGCACCGCCATGTCGTCATGCGCGTTGGACGGTTCGCAACGCAGCCACACCCGGTCGCCGACCCGGCATTGACCCGCGCCCGCATAATGTTGTTCGCCGACCAGTTCCGCCGGATAGCGCCGCGCGCGCTTTCCGGCCACGGCGGCCGCCGCCTTCGCCTTCGCGGCGCGGCCGCCCTTCGGCGACGCAGTAAGCCATCGGCGGATCAGGCGACTCAGCGTCACCATGTCGACGACCAGGTCGCCAGCAGCGCGAAAAGCCCGATCAGCGCCACCGCCCCCACGCGCCACGGATCGTCGAACCCCGACCAGCGATAGCCGCAGTACCGGCATTTCCTCGCATCGGCGTTCACGATCTCCGCACAATCGGGGCACTTCTTACCCTGCGCCATGCCGCCCTCCCGTCATCGCGCAAAGACTGCCCCAGGCGCACGCGGAAAACAACGCTGCGGCACATATGCCGCATTGCGGCTTGACACGGCACATATGCCGCATTTATCTAGCCCCGCCCGATCACCGGGCCGGGAGGCAGACAATGCATAAGTTCCTGACCCTGATTTCCGGCAGCGAAAGCGCCGCGGCGCGCGCCGCCGCGATCCTGCGCGAACTCCGTTCGTCCCGAGCGAAGTCGAGGGACGCGCTCGCCTTCGCCGCCTTCGCGGCGATCCTGACCGCCGACGCCATCCTCGCCGCCGCCGCGCTGGGCGGTGCGCTGTGAACGCCGCCCAAGAGATCGCCGATATCAAGCGGCGCTGGCATGAAACGCTCGACAAGTTCAACGAAGACCAGATTCCCTCTGAGGTCGTGGCCTTGTGGGCTGCGCTGAACGTCGACCGCCTGATCGCGCTCGCCGAAAGCCGTGCGCAGTGACCCGCCCCCGCCAGCATGGCGAGGTCGAGCTGACCGGCACCGGCCAAGTCTTCTACACCAACAGCAAGGGAGAGACCGAACCCTTCGACCGCGCCAAGCACCAGCGCGCCCGCCCCTGGGCCCGCGGCCCCCGCCGCGACACACGCGAGTTCGTGGTATGAGCCGGACAGTATCTAAGCCCGAGACGGTAGAGGCGGGGCAGATGACCCCGGCCATGGCCGATCTATTCGGCGTCGTGTGCAAAATGTCGAACCTGCGAATGCGGCACGACGAGCTGATGCGCAGCGACGGCGGCATGAACGCTATTGTCGCCGCGGCGGACCTGCTCGACCAGATTGTCGATGCAATCCCCGAATTGCAGAAGGCCTTTCACGCGGCAGACGAAAGTCGGCGCCTTAACGCCACCCCATCATCCGCGCCAATTGTGCCTGAGACTGCTGACAAAACACCACGAAGGAATGCTAGGCCTTTCCCCGCCACCCCATCGCGTCAGGATGGGGCTGGCAACCTCGTGGAAATGGCGAACGTCGGTGAGGCGTTGATGGAAGCGATCCGCGACTATAGCTCGCATTCTTTCATGCAGTCATGGTCCCCGGCTGACTGCCCGACCGAAATTGTGGGCGACCTCCTTAACGCCTTGGATGAAGCTGGGGCGGCGCTGCGGCCTATCGAAACGATGGGCCTGTGGGACACCGGCGTTGTCACCGATGGCGAGCGCGCTGCCGTTGCTCAGAAAGCCGAGAGCGACTTCGGCGGCCACTACTTCGCCATCGAGCCGGAGGACGCTCTCGAATGGGAGCCGACGCATTGGGCACCGTTCCCCGACCGCGCCGCCCTATCCGCAGCCCCCGCTACCTTGCGTCAGGATGGATTGCGGGAGGCGCTGGACTTCATCGACAAGTTTTTCGAGCCTTGGGGCGCATGGAAAACCGCGTGGTGGGAAGGCGAAGTCTCAGATAACGCCGCGTTCTCAGACGATAACGCGCTCAAGCATGTCGCCAACATCCTGCGCCGCGCCGCCCTATCCGACACCCCTCCGCCCGACAAGGCCGCAGGGCATTGACCGGCTCCCTGCTCCCCATGCCCTGCGACCGCCTGTCGCCGTGGATGATCGTCACCGTCGCGCGCGCCGAATGGTATCGGCGCCACGACCTGCGCCAGCGCGCGCTGGCGCGGGGCGAGGCGAAGGCGGCCGACGCCGAGGCCGACGCCCGCCTGTGGGACGGCATCGCCGCGCTGGCCGAACAGACGCTGGTCATCGCCGGCGCCCACGACCTGAGCCCCTTCGGCATCGACCCCGCGCGCGCCGCGGCCGAGCTGGCCGCGAAAGCCGACATCGCCCGCGCCGCATGGGAAAAGGAAGGCCGCCCCGCCGGCGCCCGCCGCCACGACGACCTGGCCGAACTGTCCCGCCTGATCGCCGCCCTCCCCCAGCGCGCCGCCGAAGAAGCCGCGCGCCACGAAGCCGCCTGCGCCCGGGTCGCGGCGCAGCAGGTGGCCGCGTGAGCCTAAGCCTTGCCCCGATCAGCTTTGCCGAGGCTGCGCGCTTCGTCGACGCCAATCACCGACACCACCGCGCCCCGCGGGGACATAAATTCTCGATCGCCGCGACCGTCGATGGCGTCGTCGTCGGGGTCGCGATCGTCGGTCGACCGATCAGCCGCGTTCGCGACGACGGCTTGACGCTCGAGGTGACGCGGCTGTGCACCGGCGGGCAGCGCAACGCGCCGTCGTTCCTGCTCGGCGCCGCCGCGCGCGCCGCCTTCGCGATGGGCTATCGGCGCATCGGCACCTACACACTGGCCAGCGAAAGCGGCGTCTCGCTCCGCGCGGCGGGGTGGCAGCTGCTGGGCGAGGTTCGCGGCAGATCGTGGGATTGCCCGTCCCGGCCGCGCACCGACAATCACCCGACTGTCGACAAGCACCTCTGGGAACTGGCGGCGTGAGCACGCCGCGCATCCTGATTGGCTGCGAATATTCCGGCATCGTCCGCCGCGCCTTTCTGGACCGCGGCTATGACGCATGGTCGTGCGACCTGCTGCCGGCGGAGGATCAGAGCAATCGCCACATCACCGGCGACATCCGCGATATCCTGAATGACGGGTGGGACTTGCTGGCCGTGATGCACCCGCCCTGCACCCGCTTGTGCAACAGCGGCGTTCGCTGGCTCACGCGACCGCCCGAGGGGCGCACGCTTGCCGACATGTGGCGCGCCCTCGACGATGGCGCCGCGCTGTTCTCCGCCTGCTGGAACGCCCCGATTCCGTGCGTCGCAATCGAGAACCCGGTGATGCACCGCCACGCGAAGGAGCGGATCGTCAACTATCGGCCTTTCGCGCAATCGGTGCAGCCGTGGCAGTTCGGCGACTGGGAAAGGAAGCGCACCTGCTGGTGGTTGCGCGGCCTCGCGCCTCTCGAGCCTGATCATGCGACCATCGGCGGCGCCCGCGCGGCGCTGGGTCTGCCCGACGACGCCATGCCCGACGAGCGCGTCTTTCGCATGCCCCCGGGCGCCGACCGCCAGAAGGAGCGCAGCCGCTTCTTCCCCGGCATGGCCGCCGCCATCGCCGATCAGTGGGGCGCACAGGCGGCGCGGCAGATGGCGGCATGACTGACCCCGCCCCACTCCCCGCGCTGCTCAAGGAGCCCGAGGCGGCGGCGCGGCTCGCCATCTGCGGGCGCACCCTGCGCAAGCTGCGCCAGGCGGGCGACGTCGACTATGTCTTGATCGGCGGCGCGATCCGCTACAGCATCGCCGACCTCGACCGATTCATCGACGAAAGGCGGACGCGATGCGTCTCTATCAAAGGCCCGGCTCGCCGTTCTGGTGGGTCGACACCACCATCGCCGGTCGGCGATATCGCGAAAGCACGGGCGAAGCGGGAAAGCGCGAAGCGGCAAAGGCGGCCGACCGCATAATCGACCGCCTGCAGCGGCAGGCGAAACGCAGTGGCGCCGTGTGGACCGTCGGCGAATGCCTCACCCGCTGGTGGGAGGATCACGCCAGCCACCTGCGCAGCGCCGATTCGATCTGGTCGAACATCGAAAACCTCGACCGCTGCCTCGATTGCACCACCGCGGCCGACGCGCTGACCAGCGCGATGCTGATGGACTTTCGCGCGCGCCGCCGCGGCGAGCCCGCGCACCGCGGCGCCAGGACGAAGAAAGCGATCGAGGCCGCGGCGAAGCGACCGCCGCGCTTCGTGTCGCCGCCGACGATCAACCGCGATCTGTCCTACCTTCAGGCCGCGCTGGCCCATGCGCGCGACATTCACGGCCAGCCCGTCGCGGCGCTGCCCTGGTCGAAGATCAAATATGCGGAGAACCAGCCGCGCAACCGCTTCGCCAGTCACGACGAATTCGACGCGATGCGCGCGAACGACGACGCCGACATGGCCGACCTGATCCTGGCGGCCGTCGCCACCGGGCTGCGCCGCGGGAACATGCGCTGGCGCTGGCACATGGTCGACCTGCGCGGCGCCAGCGTGACGATCGCCCGGACCAAGGGCGGCGTGCCGATGGTCGTGCGCCTGGCCCCGCCGGTGGTCGAGATGCTGAAACGCCGCCGGCAAGGGATCGTCGCGGCAACGGGCGAGATCCCCGGCGGCGGCGCCGACGTATTCGAATGGCGCAACTATCGCCGCCGGTGGGAAGCCCTGCGCAAGGCGCTGGGGCTGGTCGATTTCCGCTGGCACGACTTGCGCCACACCTTCGGCACCTGGGCGCGCAAGGCTGGGGTCGACCTGCCGACACTGAAGGAAGCGATGGCCCACAAGGACATCAAGACGACCGCGCGCTACGCCCATGTCGAACCCGACGACGTGACCAGCACCTTCGACAAAGTCGCGGCGCGCATGGCACAATCCACGGCACACGAAACCGACAAAGAAAGCAAAGTCAGTTAGTTAGGCACCATCGGACAAGGATTAGGAATCTGATGCTCTATCCTGCTGAGCTACGGGTGCGCCGGCGCCCGTGTAGCGGCGGCGAGCGCACAGCGTCAATCGTGGATCAGTTCGCCGCCTCGGGCGGCACGAAGGGGACGAGCAGCGGCATCGCCGCGATGCCCTCGTCGCGCAGCGCCCGCGCTTCATCGGGCGAGGTCTGGCCGTGGATCAGATCCACGGCGGCGCGGCCCTCGTGCATCGCGCGCGCGGCATCGGCGAAATCGCGCCCCACCCATCGCGACTGCGGCAGCATCTCGGCCTGTTCGGCAGCGATCGCCGCCATGACCTTGCGCACCAGTTGGGGAGTCACCTCGCCGGCGCTTTCGGGCGCGGTATTGGCGGCTGATGCAGAGAGCGCCGCCAGCTGGTTCGACTTCGCCCCGACGCGCGGCGCCATCACCGCCTTCGCCACCTTGCTGTCGCCGCATATCGGGCAGGCGATCAGCCCGCGAGCCTGCTGGTCGGCAAAACTCTCGCTGCTCTTGAACCAGGCCTCGAACCGGTGGTCCCCGGCGGCGCAGCTAAGGTCGAAGACGATCAACGGCTCAGGCCGTGCCGAGCAGCGGATCCAGCCCGCCCCGCGCGTCGAGCGCGGCGAGGTCGTCGCTGCCGCCGATGTGCTTGCCGTCGATGAATATCTGCGGGACAGTGCGGCGTCCGCCGGCGCGCTCGACCATCGTCTCGAACCCGGCGCGGTCCATCGTCACGTCGATTTCCTGATAATCGGTGCCCTTGCCGTCGAGCAACGCCTTCGCGCGCGTGCAATAGGGGCAGAAGAATTTGGTGAACACTTCGATCTTGGCCATGGCGGCTACCTTATCATCCTTTCGTCGACCATATCGGAATCCAACGATGCAAAGTCAAATATGTTGCCGCCCGCCAGCGCGTCGGGGACGACCCGCGCCCAGCACAGCGCCGACACGCGCGCGGCGCCGCTGCGCCGCAGGGTCTTCGCCGCGGCACGCAGCGTCGCGCCGCTGGCGTGGACGTCGTCGACCAGCACCAGATGGCGCCCCGCGGCACGCGCCTTCGCGCCCTCGGCGAGCTTGAACGCACCCGTGACGATCTTTTCGCGCTCGCGCCGCCCCTTGCCGCGCAGCGACGCGGTCGCCCTGGCGCGGAGCAGCAGGTCGTGGTCGTGCGGCACCCCGGTCAGCCGCGTCAATTCGCCGGCGACCAGCGCCGCCTGGTTGAAGCCGCGCGACCACAGCCGCCGGCGATGCAGCGGCACCGGCACGAGCAAGGCGTCACCCCCACCCGCCAGCGCCATCAGCGGCCGCACCATCAGCCCCGCCATCAGCCGCGCATGGCCGACGCGCCGCCCATATTTGAGTCGCAGCGCGACGGTACGCGCCGCCGGGCCGTAAGCGACCGCCGAGGGCGCGCCCTCGAAGGGCGGCGGATCGGCGAGGCACGCTCCGCATTGCATCTCCGTCCCGGGCAATGCGTCGGGCAACGGAATCGAGCAGCGGGCGCAGGCGGGGCCATCGAGGAAGTGCAGCGACTGCCAGCAGGCGAGGCAGAATTGCCGGTCGCCCGCGACGATCGTCCCGCAGGCGGGACAGCGCGGCGGCAATGCAAAATCGATCAGCGCGCGCCCGGCCCGGCCGAGCCCATGGAGCAGCGCATCGGCCGCTCCCGCCGAGGGTCCGCCGTCGACTTCGCCCGTCGCTGCCCCCATGTGCCGCTTGTGAAGCAGGACGCGAGGCGGCACAAGCGCCGCATGTCGCCGCCCCCCGCCCCGCTTTTTTCCCCGGCGCGCCTTCGTGCCCAGCGCGATCGGCTCGCGAAGCTGCCGCCGGGCACCGATTTCCTCGCCCCGATCATCGCCGAGAGCCTGCTCGACCGGCTGGCGATGGTGACGCGCAGTTTTTCGCGCGCGCTGTTGATCGGCGCGCACGACCCGTCGCTCGCGGCGCAACTGCGCGCCGCCGGCAGCGAGGTGACGATCCTCGAGGCCGGACCCCGTCTTGCCGCGGCGACCGGTGCGGTCACCGGCGAGCCCGATGCGATCGAGCTGCCCTTCGCCAGCTTCGACCTGATCCTGTGGCCCGGCGGGCTCGACAGCGTCAATGATGTGCCCGGCGCGCTCGTCCGCCTGCGCGCGCTTCTCGCGCCCGACGGCCTGCTGCTCGGCAGCTTCGTCGGCGACGGCAGCCTCGCGAAGCTGCGCCGCGCGGTGATGGCCGACGGCGTGCGCTCGATCGCGCGCCTGCATCCCCAGATCGACCTCGCCGCGATGGGCAATCTGCTTCAGCGCACCGGCTTCACACTCCCCGTCGTCGACGTCGAAGCGCTGTCGGTGCGATACGGCGACTGGTTCGCGCTCGTCCGCGACCTGCGTGGCGCCGGGCTCGCGAGCCGGCTCGCCGCTGCGCCGCCGCCGCTGACGCGCGAAGAAGTCGCGCGTATCGCGCTCGCCTTCGCCGCGCAGGCCGACCCCGACGGCCGCGTGGCCGAGGTGTTCCGGCTGATCCATTTCAGCGGCTGGGCGCCGCACCCCGGCCAGCCGCGGCCCGCACGCCGCGGCAGCGGCACCGCCTCGCTGGCCGAGGCGCTCAAACCGAAAGGCTAGAGCAGCGCCTCGAGCAGCCCGATGAGCGGCCGGTCGGCCGGCGGCATGTCGAGGCCGTAAAGCTCGACCGGACGCACCCAGCGCAGCGCGGTCGCATGCCGCGCCTCGGGCACGCCCTGCCATTTGCGCAGCGCATAGACGAGCAGCAGCAGGTGGCGGCCGTCCAGCGGCTCGCTCGCGAAACAGGCGGGCGCCAGGCACGCATGGTCGACTTCGATCCCCAGTTCCTCGGCGAGTTCGCGGATCAGCGCGGCCTCGGGGGTTTCGCCGGGCTCGAGCTTGCCGCCGGGGAACTCCCAAAGCCCCGCCATCGACCTACCCGGCGGCCGCTGCTGGACCAGCACGCGGCCGTCGCGATCGACCATCGCCGCGGCGACCACAATGAGACAGTTTTCAGCGGCTTTTGACGAGGTGGGAGAGGACAAATTATTAACCCTGATATGCGAAATCCGTAGGCCTCGGGAACTCTAGGACCAGAATCCTCGAATTGCACGGCCAAGGTTTGATTTGCATTTCGTTCAGGGCAAAGGCGCGACGCGGCACGGACCAGTGACCACCCGCTCCACATAAACGGCCGTGAACAAAGGGCTTTGCGGTTCAGGGACGATGATCCTGTCACAAGATAGGGGCAGGGACATGACACATATCGTGGAGCTGATGCGGTCGACCAGAGCCGCCACGGCTGTCGAATATGGGCTGATACTCGCATTGATTTTTGTGGCCGCCAGCGTCGCGATGACCAACGTCGGCAGGTCGGCCAGTTCGATGTGGAACAACGTCGCGTCGAAAAGCACGTCTGTCCTGTAACGGGACTCAGAGAAAAGACCGGGCGCGCGGCCACATTAAGACTTTCAAAACCAATAGCGCTTAGAACCGTCGATGTTGACCAAGACCAGAGTGTCAACCGGGCAAGTGACTTGTTAGGAGACCAGACATGAAGTTCATCAAGAAGTTCGTTCGCGACAACAAAGCCGCCACCGCCATCGAATATGGCCTGATCGCCGCCCTGATCGCCGTCGCCGGCATCACCGCGATGACCTCGGTTGGTAAGGGCGTGAGCAACACGTTCAACAACGTCAACGCCAAGCTCTAAGCTTCGCGTCGGCGCCCGGTTTTGCCGGGTACCAAGAGACAGAGATGGGGCGGTGGTTTCCACCGCCCCATTTTCTTTGCGCCGATAAGCCGCCGCGCTGCGCAAGCTCAGCGGCTGGCGTAGACCACGATCTTGACCTTCTGCCCCGGGGTCAGCCGGCTTGTCGCCGTCAGCCGGTTGAGCACCTGGAAACGCTCGGTCTGGTAATTGCTGTACGCCATGCGCCGCGCCAGCGTCGCGACGGTGTCGCCGCGCGCCACCGTCACCACATCGATCCGCCGCGGCTTGATCGCCGCCGCCTCGGCGCTGCTCAGCCGCCGCACGCTGTTGTACATCGGATTGAACGCGCTGCCGCCGCCGGCCTTGGTCAGCGCGACGAAATGATAGGCGCTGGTCCGCGAAAATTCATAGGCGAAGACGGTCACATCGACCGCGCCCGACTGGGTGTTCGCGCGCGCGGTCGAATAATAGGCCGGGATTCCGTTCACCGTGGTGCGCTGGACGCTGCTGGCGGACAGTGCGGTGTTGCCCGCGACCGACTTGAAGGCCGCTGCGATATAGGCGTTCATGTCGCCACTATAGGGTGCGGTCGTGAACTGCGCCTGCCCGCCGCTGCCGCTCACCGACACCGCGGTCGTGCCGTTCTGCATGCCGTAACCGCTCGGTACCGCAAATTTCAGGCGCAGGTCGGGGTGGAGGAATTCATTGCCCTCGACCACGCCCTGCGCCGGATCGTCGCCATAGAGCACGCCGTCGACCGACGCATAAAAGGCGTCGGCGTTGCGCACGCCGCCCCCACCCGCGCGCGCCGCCAGCGTTTCGGCGTTGCGGACCCGCGACGCGGGGTCGGGGTGGGTGCTCGCCCATTCGGGCAGGGCGCGCGCATCGCCGCCCGACAATCGCGCCTCGAGGCTCGTCTGGTTGGCGAGGCTCGCGAGTACCGTCGACAGCGCCACCGGGTCGTAACCCGCGCTCTTCAGATATTGCACGCCGAGCTGGTCGGCCTCGAGCTCCTGGCTGCGCGAGAAGCCCAAGGTCGCGAGCTGCGCGACCTTCATCGCATTATTCTGGAGCAGCCCGCCGAGCCCGCCGAGCAAGCCGCCATTGTCGCCGATCGCCCCGCCGAGCACGCCCGCGAGGACGCCGAGGATCGTATTGCGCGTCGCCGCTGACTGGCGCTTCTTGCTGTGCTGCGCGGCGACATGGCCGACCTCGTGGCCGAGCACGCCCGCAAGCTCAGCCTCGTCGTTCATCAGCGCCATCAGCTGGCGCGTGACATAGACATAGCCGCCGGGGATCGCGAAGGCGTTGTTCACCGGCGAATTGAGCAAGGTAACGGTGAAGTCGCTGCGCGCGTTCGACAGCCGCGACTGGACCGCGATATTCTGGCCGATGCGCCCGACATAAGCCGCCTGCGGGCCTTCGTAATTGCCGCCGAATTCCTGGACGAGCTGCGGGTGCGCCTCGGCGCCCTGCTTGCGTTCGCTCGGCGTGATCGCGGTCGCGGTCTTGATCGTCTTGGCCTTGCCCCGGGTCTGGGCCTCGGCGCCGGCGCCGATGCCGCCCGCGCCCACCGCGGCGGCGAGGCAAATCGCCAATGCTGTCGTCGTTTTCCGGCCCATTCTCGCCTCCCTTTGGTCCTGTTCGCTCTGCCATAGCCTATATCGGCGCACGGCAAGACCCGCGATGAACATCTTGCTCATCGGGTTGTCAGGGGAGAACGTCGATCCCGCGAACGGGTTCCGATGCGATCAGGCGCGGCCCATGGCGAGGAATTTTTCCTCGCGGGCCGTCAGGATCGTCTCGCGCGGCAGCCCCGCCAGCGCGTCGAGTTCCTCGGCGATCGCATCGCCCAGCGCCTTGATCGCGATCTCTGGCGCGCGATGCGCCCCACCCACGGGTTCGGGGACGATACGGTCGATGACCTTCAAGGCCAGCAGATCCTCGGGCGTCATCTTCATCGCCGCCGCGGCGTCAGCCGCCCTGTCGGCGGTGCGCCACAGGATCGAGGCGCAGCCCTCGGGCGAGATCACCGAATAGACGGCATGTTCGAACATCAGCACGCGGTTGGCCGCGGCGATCGCGATCGCCCCGCCCG